>NZ_JBHXSG010000128.1:0-11491 GCF_042714835.1 Streptomyces sp. NPDC058678
CCCGACCGGGGGGCCGCCCTCTTTCATGCCTCAGCCCCTGCGCAGTCCGGGCGGCAGCGCCGCCGGTACGTGGTGCATCCCGGTGCTGTGCTGCTCTCCGATCTGCCCCACCCGCTGCCACTGCGACTGCTGACGGGCGTTGTACGCCCCCACGCTGTAGGCGCTGTAGGAGGTGCTGAACGAGCCCGTACCGTGCGGGATGTTCCCGAAGGCGGTGAAGCCCAACTCGTCCTCGCCACTGCGGTCACCCGGCAGGGAACGGAACGACTTGACGTACTCGGAGTAGAGCGCGTCGTAGATCGGCGTGGCCGATGGGCCGCCGGAGGGCTCCTGAGCCGACCGTGCAGGCGGGATCGACTGGAAGGAGTGGCGGCGGGGAACGTCGTAGGTGTGCACGTATGTCCAAACGACCCCGCACATGAAGAGATGCGGTCGGGCGGCCGCCCTTCAGGGGCGCGACCAGCGGCGTACCACCCGTAGCCGCCGACGGTCGCACAGCCCTCTCCCGGCCGGCGCGGTCACGTCCCCGCGAGCGGCATCGCGGCCGCCACCAGCTTTCCGTTGGCCGCCGCCTTGTCCAGCGCGTCCCGCAGCAGGTCCTCCCGCGGCTGCCGCCCGATCGAACCCACCGGAGCGGCGAACATCAGCACCTGCTGGTGCTTGTTCGCGGCGGCCCGCCAGCTCTCGGTCACCTGCAACGGCTGATGCGCCTGCCACCAGGCCACCGGCTGCCCGCCGTTCGGCGAAGGCTGGAGCACCGCGTGCAGCTGGCCCACGGCCAACAGCACCGACCACCCGTGCAGTACGGAAGGCGCGGAGTCGATCGTCGTCAGCGGCATGAACCCCTGCTCGATGAGCAGCGGCAGGAAGTCGTCGCCGACCCCCGTCGCACCGGGCCGCACGATCGGGGCGGTCGGCTCGACCACCAGCGCCGGGTGCAACTCCCCGGCGATCAGGACGAGTCCGCTGGTCACGCCCAGCACGGCCTGCTCGGGCGTGATCTTGTGCGGCTCCAGGTCGACCGTGTCGCCGGTGATGGACTTCACCGCTCCCTGGAGCTGCTCCTCGGTGACCTGGACCACCTGGGAGGGCAGGCAGCTGGCGTGGGCGAAGGCGAGGACGGCGGTCTCGTCGCCGATGAACAGGACGGTGCTGGTGCGCTCCTGCTCGGAGTCGCCCTGGGTTCGGCAGGAGGTGCAGTCGTAACTGCCGGGGGCGTTCTCTCCGGCGAGCAGCCGGTCGGCTTCTTCGTCGCCGATCTCGGCGCGTACCTCGTTGCTGACGTCGAGCATGCGCGGCACGGGTGGCTCCCTCGGGATGTGGTGCATGGCGGGGCCGGGTGGCTCCCGGCCCGTGAACCGGGCGGGTCCCGGGCTCATGAAGGAGACAACGGGCGATCTGTGGCGGGAGTCACGCTCCACGGCGAACGGAATCGAACCACCCCCAGCGCAGGGTCACCTGTGGTACGGATTCCGGCACCCGCGGTCAATTCCTCTAAAGACAAAGGAAGTTGGGTCGGTCAGGTGGGTCACAGATCGTCGAGGCGGCTGGTCGACAAATCATGAAATCAGCGAATGAAGTGGGTGGCTGAAAACGCCGATACCCGAGGTGACGGCGAACTGGCTTCGCGGCACTGCTCGCCCCGCCCGGTCCGCCGACCGGGTGGGGCCCCGAGCGCGCCGGACGCGCCGCAACAGGGATCCGGCAGACGCTGCTTAGCGTGGCCCGATGCACCCGAAGCCGATCAAGCTCGCTCTGGCCGCGGCCCTGTTCTGCGCCCTCGCATCCGGCGTCGCGCACGCGGCACCGCCACCACCGGCTCCCGGATCGTCCTCGACGCGCGTGACCTACGCGTGCGCCGAGGACCAGTGGCCCTGGGGCTGCATCGCCGAGTGCGAGAGCGGCGGGCGGTGGCACGTCAACACCGGAAACGGCTTCTACGGGGGGCTGCAGTTCTGGCAGCCGACCTGGGAGCACTTCGGCGGACTGAAGTACGCCCCGCGCGCGGACCTCGCCACCCGCGAGGAGCAGATCGCCGTCGCCCAGGAGGTGGTGGCCGTGCAGGGCTGGGAGGCCTGGCCGGTCTGTGCCA
Organism: Streptomyces sp. NPDC058678; assembly: GCF_042714835.1. Taxonomy (NCBI): domain Bacteria; kingdom Bacillati; phylum Actinomycetota; class Actinomycetes; order Kitasatosporales; family Streptomycetaceae; genus Streptomyces; species Streptomyces sp. NPDC058678. The sequence goes on from NZ_JBHXSG010000128.1 coordinate 2,093, forward strand.
AGAGGTACGGTCTCAAGGGCCGGATGCACACGGTGAAACCCGGTGACACGCTCGTGGCGATCGCCCGCAAGTACGGCGTCAAGGGCGGCTGGCAGGAGCTCTACAAGGCGAACAAGGACATGATCGGCCGTTATCCGGACCGGCTGAACCCGGGCACGCTGCTGGTCATCCCGAAGGGCTAGGCCCGGGCCTCCGCCGTGTTCGGTCCGCCGCTTCCCGCATCCGGAACTCGCCCGCCTCTCCACTGAACGACACGGCCCCGCGGCGCAGTTCGTACACCACCGCGGTCCGGCCGTGCAGTACGGGCGGCAGCCGCTGCTCGGCGACGACCACGCACGCGTCGAGCGAGGCCAGCAGCGCGTACGTGCGGGCCGCGACCGTGGGCGACATGCCCTGCGCGGGCTCGTCGACGAGCACCACGCGCGCGCGTGCCAGCAGGGCGCGGGAGAGGGCGAGCATGCGCTGCTCGCCGCCGGAGAGGGTGCCGGCGCGACGCGCGAGCAGGGGCGCGAGCTGCGGGTAGGCGTCCAGGGCGAGGTCGTACGCCGGCGTCGTGAGTTCGAGGTTCTCGCGCACGGTGAGGGAGCCGAACACCGCCTGACGTTCGGGGACCAGGCACAGACCGCGGCGGGCCCGCTCGAACGCAGGCAGCCGGGTCACGTCGGTGCCGTCCCAGAGCACCGCGCCGCCGGACAGCGCCACGGTGCCGGCCAACGCGCGCAGCACGGTCGTACGGCCGGAGCCGTTGCGGCCCAGCAGGACGGCGAGGCCGCGGCCCGGGGCGGCGAGGGTGACGCCGTGCAGGGCTTCCAGGGGGCCGTAGCGCACGCGCGCGTGGCGCAGTTCCAGGGCCGCGGTCATGCGCGGGCCTCCTGGGCGCCGAGGGCGTCGAGGACGCGTGCGGGCGGGCCGGAGGCGACGATGCGGCCCGCCGTCATCACGTGTACGACGTCGGCGAGGCCGGCGACCAGGTCCAGGTCGTGTTCGACGACGAGCAGGGCGGTGCCGTCGGCGGCGAGGGCCTTGAGGACCTTGGCGAGCGCGGTGACCTCGGCGGTGTCCAGGCCGGCGGCGGGCTCGTCGAGCAGCAGTACCCGCGGGCTGCCTGCCAGGGCCCTGGCCAGCTCGACGCGGCGCAGTGTGCCGGTCGGCAGACCGGCGGCGGGCAGGGCGCGCACCGGCCCGTCGAGCCCGAGCAGCCGCAGGGCCCGCTCCACGGCGTCGGGGTCGGTGACGCGCCCCTGCTCCGCGCCCACCCGAACGTTCTCCGCCACGGTCAATGACGGGAAGACGGCCAGTTGCTGGAAGGTGCGGGCGACACCGAGCCGCGTGCGGGCGTGCGCGGCCAGCCGGGTGACGTCCCGCCCGCCGAGGAGGACCTGCCCGTGCGAGGGGCGGTGCGTCCCGGCGAGGCAGTGGAACAGGGTGCTCTTTCCGGCGCCGTTGGGGCCGACGATCGCGGTGATCCGGCCGTGGGGGACATCGAGGTCGACGCCGTCCAGGGCGGTGAAACCGTCGTAGCGGGCGTGGAGGTGGCGGGCCGTGAGGGTGCCGGGTGCGGGCGCGGGTGGGGGTGCGGGTGTGCTGGGCGGCACCCGGCCTGCCGGGTGCGGGTTCTCACCCGCACCACCCGTGCGACTTCCGTGGTCGGGTGCGGGTGGCCCTGGTGGGGGCGGAGCGCCGTCGGTGGCCGCGGGATCCGGTTGGCGGGCCTCCGCCCGACCTGCCGCCGGGCGCTGTTCCCCGGCCCGCAGCCCCGACCGCACCCGCTCCCCGAGCGGCGTCAACACCGCCCTCCGCCGCAGCCGCAGCTGCCCCGCCGCCGTCCGCAGCGCCTCGTACGGTCCTCCGGGGAAGCGGCCGACCAGCACCGCCAGCACCCCGATCAGCGCCGCCGCCAGCCCGCCCCGGGCGCCCGCGTCGAGGCCCACCAGCAACGCGGCGGCGGCGAGGGCGCCCAGAGTGCTGTCGGCGCCCAGGACGACGACCGCGGCGAACCAGAGCAGGCCGCGGACCGGGTCGTAGGCGCCGGGGTCGAAGGCGCGCAGGCCCATGCCGAGCATGCCGCCGCCGAGCGCGGCCAGGGCGGCGCCGGCGACGAAGGCGAGGAGTTTCAGGGACGGGACCCGGACGCCCGCGGCCGACGCGCCCGCCTCGTGGTCGCGCATGGCGGCGAGGGCCCGTCCGGTGCGGCCCCTGCGCAGGGCATGCGTCGCCAGCAGGGCGGCCACCAGCAGGAACAGCTCCAGGACGTAGTACGCGCGGTCCCCGTCGAAGCCGGCCGGGCGGCCCAGCGACAGCCCGGAGACGGCGTACGGCTGGGCGAAGACGAAGCGGCTCACCCCCACGCCCACCGCGAAGGTCGCGAGCGCGAGAGCCAGGCCTTGGCGGCTGATCGCCGGCCAGCCCGTCAACAGGCCCAAGGGGGCGACGAGGAGGACCGCCACGGCCAGCGCGGCCAGCTCGGGGAGGCGGGGCAGTCCGGGGAAGCGCCCGGCGGCGAGCAGGGCCGTGAAGAGCGCGCCCAGGCCCGCGTACGCCGCCTGCCCCAGGGAGATCTGCCCGCCGCGGCCGGTGACCACCACCAGGGAGAGCAGCACCACGCCCAGCGCCGGCACCTGGACCGCCGTGTGCAGGTCCGATCCCGCGAAGCCGAGCGGCAGCAGGAACAGTACGGCGGCCACGATCCAGGCGCCCGGCGGTGTCGGCACGCGCGCGGTGGCCGTGCGCGGAAGCGCGTCGCGCGTGCCGATCCGGGGGAGTGCGAGCGCCGCGAGCAGCAGGGCGACGACGAAGAGGTTGGCGCCGACCGCCTGGAGCAGCGGTTCGCCCCAGCCCGACGGGTGCAGTCTCGTCAGCTGGCTCTGCGCCACCCCGATGCCCAGCGCCACCACCACGGCCACCGGCAGGCTGCGCATCCGCGCGGCCACCGCGACCGCCACCACCTCCATGACGAGCAGCGGGAGGCCGTACGGGTCCAGGCGCACGTACGGCGCCAGCAGCACGCCCGTCAGACCGGCCGTGAACGAGCCGAACGCCCAGCCGGCCGCGGCCACCCGGTCCGCGTCGATCCCGCCGAGCACGGCGAGTTGCCGGTCGTCGACCACGGCCCGCAGTTCCCGCCCGAAGCGCGTCCAGCGCATCACCGTGCCGACCGCCGCGGCCAGCACGAGTACCACCGCCAGCTGCCCCCACGGGTCCGCCGACACCAGCTCCGGTGCGTCGTCCCGCGCGCCCTGCCCCCAGACCAGCGCGGCCCCGCCGACCAGGAGCACGAACACGCCGATGGATGCGACCAGCGTCTGCGCGGGGTCGCTGCCCAGCACCGACAGCGGCCGGAAGACGAAACGTTCCAACGCCATACCGAGGCCCGGCGCCAGCACCAGCAGAGTGAGAGCCGCCCCCGCCCACAGCGGCCAGCCCCACTCGACCACGCACTGCCGCAGCACGTACGCGCACACCATCGCGATCGCGCCGTGCGCGAAGTTGAGCACGCCGGTCGCGCGGTACGTCACGATCAGGCCGATCCCGGTGAGGGCGGCGGCGCTGCCAACCGAGAGACCGGCGAGCGTGAGGTCGTACGTCAGGGTGGACATCAGTCGGTTTCTTCGGTGGGCTCGCAGATGGGGCAGGGCCCCAGTTCGCCGCTCGCCACCAGCTTGGAGTCCACCGGCACGGCCTCCACCTTCCCCGAGACCAGCGGGCAGTCCGCCCGGTGCCAGAGGGTGCCGCCCGGCACCATCAGCAGGTTCCCGCTGACCGCCAGGGGCGCGGACGCCGGCTGCCCGGGTTCCTCCGAGTCGGCGGGCTCCGCGGCCACCAGAAGGCCGTACAGCTCCTCCACGCGGGCGGCGGCGAGTGCGTTGCGGCCGTGGGTGAGGAGTACCGCGCCCGCGACGATCAGCGCGGCGCCCGGGACCGTGCAGGAGGCGAGGTAGGGCAGCTGCCGTTCGGCGAAGCGCTCGCCCGAGACGCCGTACCAGCCGAGCACGCACAGCACTGCGCCCGCGGCGAGCGCGGCCCAGCCGGCCCACAGGACGGGGTGCACGGTCCGCAGTCGACCTGTCCGCATCTCTGGCTCCCACACGTCATGTGTCTGTCCATGTCAGCCGATGGCTTGCACTATGCCTTCTGTCAGCTGACCCTGAAAGCACCGGGCGCACTTGGCCCGGACCGACACCCGGTGGTGAGCCAGATGGTTCTCGGGAGCGACCTCAAGCGGAGGAACGGCGGCCGAGGGCTGGTGGCGGCGGTGTTCCTCCTCGCCTCGGCCCTCACAGCCTGCACGGACGACAGCGGCGGCAACGACACAGCCCCACCTTCGCCCTCGGTGGAGACATCCACCGGCGCGGAGCCGAGCGCGACCGCTCCGGACGACCCGACGGCGGCCGAGCGGGAGATCAAGCGGAACTGGGTGAAATTCTTCGATCCGGCCGTCCCGGTCGAGGACAAACGGGCCGTCCTGGAGAACGGCGACCGGATGGGCCAGGTCCTGGACGGTTTCAGCGGTGACGAGCGCGGCGGCCAGGTGGAGGCGAAGGTCAGCAAGGTCGAGTTCACCTCGCCGACCGAGGCGAACGTGACGTACACCCTCACCCTGAAGGGCGTCACGGTCATGCCCGACGCCGCCGGTACGGCCGTCGAGCAGGACGACGTGTGGAAGGTCTCGGTCAAGACGCTGTGCGGGCTGGTCGGCCTGAGCGGCAATGCCTCGCCGGGCCCGGGCTGCTGAGTCGGCCGTCGCGGGCCTGCTGCTCCTCCTGGGCACGGCCTGCGGCAGCCGCCTCCCGGAGAGCGACTTCGAGCACGGCGACCGGACGTCGGCGCCCGCGCGGGGGGAGGCCGCCCCCATCCGCGTCGGCATCATCACCAGCGCCACCAGCCCGGTCGGCGGCAACGCGTTCACCGGCCCGCGCGACGGCGCCAAGGCCTACTTCGACCGTCTCAACGCGCGCGGGGGCATCGACGGCCGTCCGGTCGAGGTGCGGCTGTGCGACGACGGCGGCAGCGGCGTCGGCAACAACACCTGTGTGCACAAGCTGATCGAGGAGGACAAGGTCGTCGCCCTGGTCGCCACCACCGCCCTCGACTACGCGGGCGCCTCCCGGGTCTCACGCGCGCGCGTGCCCGACATCGGGGGCCAGCCCATCGGGGCCGCCTACGATACCTGGCCGCACCTGTACGGCATCTACGGCAGCCTCGCGCCCCGCGAGGGCACCACCGGCTGGGACGGCGAGCAGTACGGCGGCACGGAGGTCTACCGCTACTTCAAGCGCGAGCACGGCGCCCGCACGGCCGCCGTCGTCTCGTACAACCAGGCCGCGTCCGCCGCCTACGCCTCACTGGTCGAGCGAGGGCTGAAGGCCGAGGGCTACCGGGTGGTCACCGAACAGGTCGACTTCGCCCTGCCGAACTTCCGTGCCGTGGCCGCAGATCTGAAGGAGCAGGGCGTCGATCTCGTCTTCGACGCCATCGACAGCCACGGCAACGCGCGGCTCTGCGAGGCGATGGACGACGCCGGCGTCCAGGTCACCGCCAAGGTCACGAACGTACAGAACTGGACGTCCACCGTCCCCGAGGACTACCAGGACGCCCCGCGCTGCCGCAACGCGCTGTGGGCGACCGCGTCCAGCCGCAACCACGAGGACACCGGCCATGAGGCCGTACGGGAGTTCAGGGAGGCCACCAAGGACCTGAAGAGGCAATCACAGTGGCAGTTGGAGGGCTGGGCGGCCGCGAGGTGGTTCACGGACGCGGCGAGGTCCTGCCCCGCAGGCGGCGTCACGCGTGCGTGCGTGGACGCCTTCATGAACCGCAGTGAGGGATACACCGCGGACGGCTTGCTCGTCCCGGTCGTGTTCGAGCGGTATGCCGAACCACCGAAGACCCGCAGAACCTGTCTGTCGGTGGCCCGCTGGAACGACGGCCGGGGCTGGGTGTCCCAGGGGGACATGGACAGCACCTGCTTCGACGTTCCCCAGCTGCCGTACCGGCCCTGAACAAGACCTGTCGTCGTCCGTGGCCCGCGTCGGTTCCTGACGCCCCTTGCGGACAGAAGCTGTCCGCGATCGCTGGCAGACTCGGTCCCATGTTGGAGACCTCGGCACGACTGCTGCGCCTGCTCTCGCTCCTCCAGGCCCACCGCGAATGGTCCGGCGCCGACCTGGCCGACCGCCTCGGCGTCACCCCGCGCACCGTCCGCCGGGACGTGGACCGGCTTCGCGAGCTGGGCTACCCCGTCAACGCCAGTCCCGGCACGGGCGGCGGCTACCAGCTGGGCGCGGGCGCCGAACTGCCCCCACTGCTCCTGGACGACGACGAGGCCGTGGCCGTCGCCGTGGGGCTGCGCACGGCCGCCGGACAGGGCATCGAAGGCATCGGCGAGACCTCGGTGCGGGCCCTCGCCAAGCTGGAGCAGGTGCTGCCCGGCCGGCTGCGCCGCCGCGTGAGCGCCCTGAACGCCTTCACCGTGCCGATGCTGCGCGGCCCGCTGCCCTCCTCCGTCGACCCGGCCGTCCTCACTGAGCTCGCCAACCTCTGCCGGGACGCCGAACGGCTGCGCTTCGAGTACCGCAATCACGACGGCACCCCGACCCGCCGCAGCGTCGAACCACATCGCCTGGTGTGCAGCGAGCGCCGCTGGTACCTGGTCGCCTGGGACCTCGACCGCGACGACTGGCGTACGTTCCGCGTCGACCGCGTCACTCCCAGGCCGCCGCACGGCCCGCGCTTCGCACCACGAACACCGCCCGCCGACGACCTCGCCGCGTACGTCTCCCAGGGCGTCTCGACGCGCGCGTACGCCTCGCACGCCGTCATCCGGCTGCTGGTGCCCGTGGAGGCGGCCAGGGAGCGGGTCTCTCCGTCGTCCGGCACGCTGGAGGCCTTCGACGGGAACAGCTGCGTTCTGCGCACCGGAGCCGCGAGCCTCGACGTGATGGTGCTCCACGTGATGATGCTGGGCTTCGAGTTCGAGGTGCTGGAGCCGGCCGAGCTGACGGAGGCGATCAGGACGGCTCGCGACCGGCTTGCTCGCTCTTTGGCTCGGGCTGGGGAATCTGCGCCGCGTACTCGGGATGGTGCAGGTCGAACGCCGGGGCCTCGGAGCGGACCCGGGGCAGCGTGGTGAAGTTGTGCCGGGGCGGCGGGCAGGAGGTCGCCCACTCCAGGGAGCGGCCGAAGCCCCAGGGGTCGTCGACCTCGACCTTCACGCCGTACTTGGCGGTCTTCCACACGTTGTAGAGGAACGGCAGCGTCGAGATGCCGAGCAGGAACGCGCCGATGGTCGACAGAGTGTTGAGCGCGGTGAAACCGTCTGCGGCGAGGTAGTCGGCGTACCGGCGGGGCATGCCCTCCGCGCCCAGCCAGTGCTGCACCAGGAACGTGGTGTGGAAGCCGATGAACAGCGTCCAGAACTGGATCTTGCCGAGGCGTTCGTCGAGCATCTTGCCGGTGAACTTCGGCCACCAGAAGTAGAAGCCCGCGAAGGTCGCGAAGACGACCGTGCCGAAGACGACGTAGTGGAAGTGCGCGACCACGAAGTACGTGTCGGTGACGTGGAAGTCCAGCGGCGGTGAGGCGAGGATCACCCCGGTCAGACCGCCGAACAGGAACGACACCAGGAAGCCGGTCGCCCACAGCATCGGCGTCTCGAAGGACAGGGAGCCCTTGATCATGGTGCCGGTCCAGTTGAAGAACTTCACGCCGGTGGGCACCGCGATCAGGAAGCTCATGAACGAGAAGAACGGCAGCAGCACCGCGCCGGTGGCGAACATGTGGTGCGCCCACACCACCATCGACAGACCGGTGATCGACATCGTGGCCGCGACCAGCGTCAGATAACCGAACATCGGCTTGCGGCTGAAGACCGGGATGATCTCCGTGATGATGCCGAAGAACGGCAGCGCGATGATGTAGACCTCGGGATGCCCGAAGAACCAGAACAGGTGTTGCCACAGGATCGCCCCGCCGTTGCCCGCGTCGAAGACCTGGGCGCCGAACCGCCGGTCCGCCTCCAGCACCAGCAGGGCGGCAGCGAGTACGGGGAACGCCATGAGGATCAGGATCGACGTGAACAGGGTGTTCCAGACGAAGATCGGCATCCGGAACATCGTCATGCCGGGGGCGCGCATCCCGATGATCGTGGTGATGAAGTTGACCGCGCCGAGGATCGTGCCGAAACCGGCCAGCGCCAGGCCCATGATCCACAGATCGGGGCCGACGCCGGGGGAGTGCACGGAGTCGTTGAGCGGCGCGTAGGCGAACCAGCCGAAGGCGGCGGGGCCGGACGGCACCAGCAGCGAGCCGAGCACGATCAGGCCGCCGAAGAGGAACAGCCAGTACGACAGCATGTTCAGCCGTGGGAAGGCGACGTCGGGCGCGCCGATCTGCAACGGCATCAGCTCGTTGGCGAAGCCCGCGAAGCTCGGCGTAGCGAACAGCAGCAGCATGATCGTGCCGTGCATCGTGAAGAGCTGGTTGAACTGCTGGTTGTCCACGATCTGCAGACCGGGCCGGGCGAGTTCGGCACGCATCAGCAGCGCCATCACACCGGCGATCAGGAAGAACGCGAACGACGTGATCAGGTAGAGATGGCCGATCTTCTTGTGGTCCGTGGTGGTCAGCCAGTCGACGACCACCCGGCCCTGCCCCTTGGTCCGCACGGGTCGTGCCGTCGCCTGCACGGTCTGCGTCCCCATCGCTCGCTCGCCCCTTCGCTCGCCATGTCCCGGGCCCGCCGAAGCCCGCGCCACGCGTACCCGCGAGCTCACGCCATGATGCTCGCGTCGTCGCGTGGTCCGACAGGGGGCGTACGGGGGTTCTGTGCCGGAACCGGGTATTTCTCATGCGGCATCAGCACCCGCGGGCCTCCGCGGAATCAGCGGGGGAAAGAGGGTCGGGAACGGTTCTCCCGGAACTCTCCGCCGGGCTTTTCTCACGACCCTTGCGACACGCGGGAATTACGTTCGATTACCTGCGGAAGGCCTAGGGAACCGCTCGTACGTGTGACGGCCCGCCGCGGCGGCAGCCGATGTCACGGGGCAAGAAACGGGTGTCGTGATCCTGTGACAGAAGCGTGACCGGAGAGGGACACGTGACGCTGGGTGCGGGGCCCGGCCTTCCCCGGTCGTCGGACAGGGCCTAGCGTGGCCGTATGGCACCCATTCCGACACCTCCCGCCGAACCCGACGACAGTCCGGACACCTATGTCGGCCTCGACTCCGACCGGGCCGAACGGCTCGCGCGCGAGCGGGGATGGCCGACGGTGCGTTCGCTGCCCCCGGGGGCGATCATCACCATGGAGTACCGCGTGGGACGGCTGAACTTCGAGGTGAAGGACGGGCAGGTGACCCGGGCCTGGAAGGGCTGACCCATCGAACTACGGCGACGGCCCCGGCT
>NZ_JBHXSG010000129.1:0-11085 GCF_042714835.1 Streptomyces sp. NPDC058678
CCTGCACACCTACAACCACCACCGCTGCCACACCGCACTCGGAGGCAAGCCACCCATCAGCCGTGTGAACAACGCTGCGGGTCAATACACCTAGCGGCGCTCGTCCGTCCCCGCCACCTTGCCCGTGGACAGTGCCACGCGGTTCCAGGTGTTGATCGTGAGGACGAGGGCGAGTACGTGGGCCAGTTCGTCCTCGCCGAAGTGGGCCGCGGCCCGGGCGTAGACGTCGTCGGGGACGCCGTCGTCGGCGACCAGGGTCACCGCTTCCGTGAGGGCGAGGGCTGCCTGCTCCTTCTCGGTGAAGAAGTGCCGGGCCTCGCGCCACACGGCGACCATGTGCAGCCGGTCCTCGCTCTCGCCGGCCTTGCGCGCGTCGTTCGTGTGCATGTGCAGGCAGTAGGCGCAGTGGTTGAGGTGCGAGGCGCGGATCTGGATCAGTTCGACGAGGGCGGGGTCGAGTCCCTCGCGGGCGGCGGCGTCGAAGCCGACGAGGGCGCGGAAGACCTTCGGGGCGGACTTCGCGAAGTCCAGGCGGGACCGCCGGGCCTCCGCATGGGCGACCGCGGCACCGGACGCGACGGTCGTGGCGTCAGCCGTCGTGATGCCCGTCGTCGCGGCGTCAGCCGTCGTGATGCCCGTCGTCGCGGCGTCAGCCGTCGTGATGCCCGTCGTCGCGGCGTCAGCCGTGGCGCTGTCAGCGGTCGTGGTGTCGATCGTGTTCGTCGTCATGTGCATCAATCTACGAGCCGGATAGACCCTCTGTAGGGTGCATTTCCATGGACGAATCGTGGGTCAATTCCGCTGAGCGCATCGGCGCCGACCTGCATCTGGAGCTGTCCGGCCCGGGCGGGCGGCGGGCCGCGCTGATCCGGGCGTTGCGCGAGGCCGTGCGCAGCGGGCGGCTCACTCCCGGCACCCGGCTGCCGCCGTACCGCTCGCTCGCCGCCGACCTCGGTGTCGCCCGCAACACCGTGGCGGACGCGTACGCGGAGCTCGTCGCGGAGGGGTGGCTCACCGCGCGGCAGGGCTCGGGCACCCGGGTCGCCGAGCGTGCCGAACCGTTGCGACGGCCCGCGCGGGTGCCCCGGAAGACACCTCCACGCGCGCGTGGACCGCGGCACGACCTGCGGCAGGGCACCCCGGACGCGTCGTCGTTCCCGCGCGCGGCCTGGCTCGCCTCCTACCGGCGGGCCCTCCAGCAGGCACCCAGCGAGGTGTTCGGGCCGGGCGATCCCGCCGGCCGCGTCGAGCTGCGAGAGGCGCTCACCGAATACCTGGCACGCGCGCGTGGCGTACGCACCGAGCCGGGCCGCATCGTGATCTGCTCCGGTTTCGCGCACGCGCTGAGGCTGCTGTTCGGCCAGGACAGGGGCGGGGGCGGCGGGGTACTGCGCGGTCCGCTGGCGGTGGAGGCGTACGGGCTCGGATTCCACCGGGGGCTTCTCGACGCCGCCGGGGTGCGGACCGTACCGCTGCCACTGGACGAGCACGGCGCGCAGGTCGAGCGGTTGGGACGCGAGCGGGCCGTGCTGCTCACGCCCGCGCACCAGTTCCCGACCGGCGGGCCGCTGGATCCCGCGCGCCGGGCCGCCGCCGTCGACTGGGCACGCGCGCGTGGAGGCGTGATCGTCGAGGACGACTACGACGGGGAGTTCCGCTACGACCGCAAGCCGGTCGGGGCCGTCCAGGGACTCGACCCCGAGCGCGTGATCCTCGTCGGCTCGGTCAGCAAGAGCCTGTCCCCGGCGTTGCGGCTCGGATGGATGGTGCTTCCGGAGCGGTACGTCGACGAGGTTCTCGCGGCCAAGGGGGAGCGCGAGGCCTGGGTGAGCGTTCTGGACCAGCTGAGCCTGGCCGACTTCGTCTCCGGTGGGTCGTACGACCGTCATGTGCGGCGGATGCGGCAGCGCTACCGGAGCCGCCGGGACCGGCTCGCGGCGGCGCTCGCCACGCACGCGCCGCACGTCGAGGTCACCGGTGTCGCGGCCGGGCTGCACGCCGTGCTGCGGCTGCCGCCCGGCACCGAGCGCTCCACGGTCAAGGCCGCCGCCTGGCAGGGCGTCGCGCTGGACGGCCTCGCCGAGTTCCGGCACCCGGACACCGACATGGCGGCCCGCGACGGCCTGGTCGTGGGGTATGCGACGCCCTCCGAGCACGCGTACGGGGCGGCGCTGGAGGCGCTGTGCGGGGTGCTGCCGCCGGGCGGGTAGGCCTGGGGCCTTCCTGCCTCCGGAGGAGTGACCCCGTGCGGTGTCCTGACCGCGGAGGAGCCCACTGCCCCTCCCGGCCGGTTACCGGACGCTGGCGAGCATGGGCATGACCACGGTCGTCGACCTGCGCGCCGAGGACCTGAGCGCGGCACAGCTCGCCGGGCCCCGCGAGGCCGGGCTGAAGGTCGTTCACCTGCCCATTCGCGACGGGCAGACGCCGAAGCCCGATCAGGTGCGGCAATTCCTCGGCGTGGTCGCCAAGGCGTCCGGGCCGGTGTTCGTGCACTGCGGCGCTGGAGTCGGCCGTACGGGAGCGGTTGCCGCGGCCTATCTGGTGCAGACGGGGGAGCAGTCGTCCGCGGGGGCGGTCCGGCGCGATCTCGCGGTCGGACCGCGGTCCCCGTGCGGGCTACGGTCGCCGTAAGCGCTGCGGTCGCCGTAAACCCGTTGGTCACGGCTTGCGCCCCACCGCCCCGTACCCGGGAATGACCCCGTCGTCCTGCCCGGGGACCGGCTCCCCCAGCTCGGGATGCCAGCGCTGCGGCACCTCGACCCCCGGCTCCACGAGTTCCAGGCCGTCGAAGAAGCGGCTGAACTCCTCGCGGGAGCGCAGCGCCAGCGTGACGCCGGCGGCCTTGAGCTTCTCGGTGGCGGCCTTCGACTCCTCGGGCGTGAAGTCGGCGGTGGCGTGGCTGACCACCAAATAGCTGCCGGAGGCCAGTTCGGACAGCAGCCGGCCGACCAGTTCCTGCGCGCCGTCCTCGTCGGAGACGAAGTGCAGCAGCGCGATGAGCGAGAGGGCGACGGGCCGGCTGAAGTCCAGGATCTTCCTGGCGCCTTCGAGGATGGCGTCGGGATCCCGCACGTCGGCCTGGAGGTACTCGGTCACCCCCTCGTCCGTGCCGCGCAGCAGGGCCGCCGCGTGAGTGAGGACGATCGGGTCGTTGTCGCAGTAGACGACGCGTGCGTCGGGCACCACGCGCTGGGCGATCCGGTGGAGATTCGGCTCGGTGGGGATGCCGGTGCCGATGTCCAGGAACTGGCGTACGCCGTGCTCGGCGAGCCAGCGCGTGGACCGGTGCATGAACGCCCGGTTGACTCGTGCCATCACCGGCACCCGCGGGTCGAGGGCGAGCATCTGCCGGCCCATGGCCTCGTCGACGGGGTAGTCGTCCTTGCCTCCGAGGTACCAGTCGTACATGCGCGCCGGGTGGGGCTTGCCGGTGTCGGTCTCAACCATGAATTCAGTACCCATCAATATCTATCAGCGTCATCAATTCAGCACCAAGACAAAGAAGTTGAGTGATAGTCAGCCCATTACAGTCAGGACAGCAGGAAGTCGGCCTCCCCGGCTTTCGCGCCCTCGATGAACGCGGTCATCTCGTCCGTGGTGTAGATCAGCGCCGGACCGTCCGGGTCGGTGGACTGGCGCACGGCGATCCGGCCGTCGGCGAGCTTCATCGCCTCCAGGCAGTTCCCGCCGTTGCCGCCGCTCCACGGCTTGTGCCAGCCTTCGCTCCCCAAGTCCCGCGCGGGCATGCCGTTGTAGACGCGTAGGCGCGGCTTGATGCGATCCATTCACAACTCCTTGCGGAGATCCCGGAGGATCTCCTTCGTGCGATGTGCCGTAGCGGCCTGCGCCGCCATGCGGTCCATGACCTCGAGGTGGGTCGCCACCTCCGAGCGCGCGTCCAGATAGACGGCGCCGGTCAGGTACTCGCTGTAAACCATGTCCGGGAGTTCCGGCACGGCGAATCGGAACAGCACGAAGGGCCCGTACGTGCCGGGGTGCGGCCCGTTGGCGAACGGGGCGACCTGCAGCGTGACGTTGGGCAGCTTCGTGGCGTCGAGCAGTTTGTCGATCTGGGCACGCATCACCTCCGGGCCCCCGACGGGGCGGCGCAGCACGGTCTCGTCCATCACGACCCACAGCCGGGGGGCGTCCTGACGGGTGAGCAGTTCCTGGCGTTGCATGCGCAGGGCGACATGGCGCTCGATGTCGTCGGGGCTGGTCTGCCCGATGGCCCCGGACCGCAGGACACCGCGCGCGTAGTCCTCGGTCTGCAGCAGGCCCGGAACGAAGTGCGGCTCATACTGGCGGATGAGGGCGGCCGCGCCCTCCAGGCTGACGTGCATCGAGAACCAGCCGGGCAGGACGTCGTGGAAGCGCTGCCACCATCCGGGCCGGTTGGCGTCCTCGGCCAGTTGGACGAAGCCCTCGGCTTCCAGGTCGGTGACGCCGTAGGCCTTCAGGAGCAGCTGGAGGTACGGGATCTTGAGCCCGACCTCGGCCATCTCCATACGGCGGACCGTGGCGGGGGCGACGCGGAGGATACGGGCGGCCTCCTCGCGTTTGAGACCTGCGCGCTCCCGCAGATCCAGCAGGCGCCGACCGAGGACGACCTGGCCGACTGTCGGCGCGGACCGTGGTTCGCTCACCCTCCACCTCCACAAAGTCCCTGACAGGAAAGCCCGACAGTACGGCCACCGAGGGGATCCGGCCGGTCACAAAAGCATGCTGACAGCCCTACGGCGCCATTCGAAGACCTATTCGAAGATCTGTACGGATCTTCGGGGGTCCCAACTGGCGCCGCTCGACGTGCTGTTGCGAGCAGTGTGCCACGGCACTTCACCGCGTCACACAGCACTCTGCATTTTTCAGAGTGACACTTGCCAAGTGTTCACGGCGGGGCGATAGTGGCAAGCGTGATTCCGTCCCCGCCCTTAGGAACAGACGCCGTTGCGGACCGCCCCACCGGTCTCGGCGCCGCCGCGGGAGTGGGCCCCGACAGGGCCGCTGCCGCGCGCCGGTTCCGTTTCGAGCTGGCCGCACACCCGGGTTCTCCCGCGCAGGCCAGACGGCTGACGAGGGCCCGGCTGACCCATTGGTCGGTCGGCGAGGACACGTGTGACTCGGCGGCCCTGGTCGTCTCCGAGCTGGTCACCAACGCCATCGTGCACACCGCGAGCCGCCGCGTCGTCTGCGAGCTGCACGACGGTGACGACCTGGTGCGAATAGCCGTGCGTGACGAGGGCTGCGCGCCGGGTGAGCCGCACTCATCGCCGCAGCGGCCCGAGGAGGAGCAGGGGAGGGGGCTGCTCCTCGTCGACGCCCTCTGTCACAGCTGGGGAGCCCACGAGCACGGCCCCGGACCCGGACTGCTGGTCTGGGCGGAGCTGCCGCGCAAGGGCGACACCCCTCGCGACGACGCCGACGTCCCGCGCAACGACCTGGGCTGGGGAGCCCGCCCCAAGCCGGGGCCGACCGGAGGTCCGGGCGAGGAGGACGAGGCGGAGGCGCACCACGGGACGGCCGCTGTGGTGGCTCCCCGACCTTCGATGCGCCCGGCGTCAGAAGAAACGACACACCACCGAGCGCTGCCCGACGCCGAGGCACGTCCTCACGGGACGTGGGCCATGCGGACACCCCCGACGGAGCGGAGCCGGGATCGAGGGAGGCAGTGACGGCCGGGGCCCGTGGCGGCCAGGTGCGGAGCCTGGACACGCTGGTCCGCCTCCGTCGCGCGCTGCCCACGCCCAGAACCCCGCGCCGCCTGCCTCTGCCGGAGGGCATGACGGCCCCGCTGGGCTGTGACGCGGTGGCGGTGCCCGCCCGCCTCGGCCCGCTGCTGAGGTCCCGGCTGCGGCAGGTGGGGTGCGTCTACGCCGACGAGACGCACTGGTGGTGGATCGTTCCGTCGGACTCGGACTACGCCCTGGAGTGGCCCGCCCCCGCGCGATACGCCGCCGGAGCCACGGTCCCCGACGCGCCGGGCGTCCCCGACCTGATCCACAAGCCGGACGGCACGCTTCCGTACACCCCGCCGATACCGCTCTTCCTGGCCCTGTGCCGACTGACCGGCACGACTCCCACCTGGTCCCGGCCGGTCAGCGCGTAACCCGCTGGGTGTGCGCCCGCGCGCTCCCGTCTCCTCGGCACACGCCCTGCCCCTCGGGTGCCCGCCCCCGCGATAGTGGCCGTTCGTCCACGATCGCGGGAGGTCGACGGTGGCAAAGAGACGCGACGAGGGCGGCCCGGACAAGCCTGAGGTCTCCGAGTCGGAGCAGCTGCTCTTCGGCGGCCCGTTGCGCTACGACATGGGCTGGAACTCGCACGCGGACGCGTTCCTGGAGCTGAACTTCCGGGCCATGATCACCCGCCTGCCGTCCCTGCTGACGGCCAGCTTCCGGCTCGCCTGGCAGGCCGACCGGCGCGCCGCCCGGACCGTACTGGCCGCCGAGGTCGGCCGGGGCCTGACCCAGGCGGTGAGCCTGCTCGCGGTGAACAGCGTGCTGGGCCGGCTGATCGGCGGCGGCGCCCTGGAGGACCGGCTGCGCGGTGCCGTACCCGCCCTGGTCGTGATGGCCTCGGTGATGCTGGTCGGGGCGCTGCTGCGGGCCGCGTCGACGTACGCCACCGGTCGCCTGGAGCCCAAGGTCGAGCGGGTGGCCACCGAGCGGTATCTGGAGCGGGCGGCGACCGTGGAACTGGCCGCGATCGAGGACCACGCCTTCCACAAGCTGCTGGACACCGCGCAGTACGGCGCCACCTCCGCCCGGCGGATGATCTCGTACGCCACGCGCGTGGTGAACGCGATGATCTCGCTGGTCGCGGCGGCGGGCGTACTGACCGTGCTGCATCCCGCGCTGCTGCCGCTGCTGGTGACGATGACCCTGCCGAGCGCCTGGAGCGCGCTGACGAACGCGCGCCGCCGCTACGAGTCGTTCCACACCTGGGTGCAGCACGCGCGCGCGGGGCGGCTGCTCGGGGCCCTGTTGATCGAGCCGGAGGCGGCTCCCGAGATCCGCGTGCACGCGGTGGGGCCGTTCCTGCTCCGCCACTTCCGCCACATGTCCGAGACGGCGGAGGCGGAACAGGCCCGCCTGGCCCGACTGACGGCCCGTACGGGTCTGATCGCGGCGGGCTGGACGGGGCTGGCGACCGCGGCGACGTACGCCACGCTGGGCGGGCTCCTGCTGGCCGGCGCGATGGCCCTGTCGGTGGCGGGCACGGCCGTGATCGCCATCCGCACCGGCTCACAGAGCCTCGCCACGCTGGTCGTGGAGATGAACTCCCTGCACGAGGAAGCCCTGTTCGTCGGCGATCTCCAGCGGCTCTACGTCGAGGCGGCCGAGTGGGCGATTCCGGTGGGCGGCGCCGCCCTGCCGGACGATCCGCGCGAGATCCGGTTCGAGAACGTCACCTTCTCCTATCCGGGTGACGCGGCCCGCCCCGCCCTCGACGACGTGACCCTCACCGTCCCGCTCGGCAAGATCGTCGCACTGGTCGGCGAGAACGGTTCCGGCAAGACCACGCTGGTGAAGCTGCTGGCCGGGCTGTACGCCCCCGACCGGGGCCGGATCCTGTGGGACGACGTGGACGCGGCGGGCGCGGACCGGCATCTGCTCGCGGAGCGCGTCGCGATGGTGGCCCAGGACTTCAAGCGGTGGCCGTTCACGGCCCGCGTCAACGTGGCGGTCGGCCGCTCCTCGGTCCCCCTCACCGCCGAACGCGTGGCGGGCGCGGTCGGCGAGGCCGGGGCCGAGGAGGTGCTGGCGGACCTGCCGCGCGGGCTGGACACCCTGCTGGCCCGCAACTTCAGCGGCGGGCACGAGCTGTCGGGCGGTCAGTGGCAGCGGCTGGGGATCGCCCGGGCCGCGTACCGGCAGGGCAGCATCCTGATCGTCGACGAACCGACCGCGGCCCTGGACGCGCGGGCCGAGCTGGAGGTGTTCGAGAAGATCCGCGCCCTGGCCGGTACCGGCCAGACGGTCATCCTGATCACCCACCGGCTGGCGTCCGTGCGTCACGCGGACCTGGTGCACGTGCTGGACCAGGGGCGGCTCGTGGAGTCCGGGACGCCCGACGAACTGCTGGCGACCGGCGGGATCTACGCGGAGTTGTACTCGCTCCAGGCGGAGCAGTTCACAGCGAAGGTGCCCGCCCCGAAGGCGGGCTGACCTCACGCGACGGCGTCGGCCGCCGCCTCCCCACTACGCACGATCACCAGGAAGGTGTCCGTCGCCAGGTCCATCACGACCTCGGCGGGCATGCCTTCCAGTCGTCGCGCTTGCGCGAACTCCTCCGCCGGCCACGAGCCTCGCGGCCCACCTGCGGGAAAGCGTTCGAGCACGGTTCGCCCGTTCACCACCCTGCACCTCCAGAAAGCGTCGTACTTGTGAGGAGTTAACGCTCTCCGGAGGCCGAAAGCCTCGGTCGGTTGCGGGACTGAGACGTAGTTGACACGGATTCAGCGCGCAGCGTGAGGACCCGGTTACCGAACGGTCACTTCCGCTACCGTTCGTGTCATTCCTGGTACTCATCGTGACATCGGATGCGCTCGCTGCCCGCGGGCGCCCCGAGAGCCGACGCGCGCCCCCTGGGTTCCTACCAGCCGAAGGAAGTGGTGAACGACGAGTTGCTCGCGCCCCTCGCCGAAGTCGAGCAGCGTGGCCTTGCCGTCGCCGCCCTCGAAGACGTACTGCGTGTCGACCTCGACCATCGGCAGCCCGCGCCGCTCGGCGTCGAGCGCGCCCCACGCGCGCGTGGCGGCCTTTTCTCCGGAGCGACTGGCTCCTCGTGCGACGTCCGTTTCCCAGTGGTGACCGAAGGGCGGGACGGAGCGCATCGCGCCCAGGCGATTTTCCTTCCGGGCCGACTCAGGTGTCGTAGTCCTGGATCCGCCTTCCGTGGCTCCGGTCGACGAGTGCGGGCAGCCGCTCCCCCAGCTCCGCCACCACCGCGGGGACGTCGATCGTCAGCAGTTCGCGGTCGCGCATGAGGATCCGCCCGTCGACGATCGTCGTCCGCACGTCGGAGGAGCGGGCACTGTGCACCAGGGTCGCGGCGAGGTCGTGCACCGGCTGGGTGTGCGGGCCGGTGAGGTCGACCAGGACGATGTCGGCCCGACGCCCGGTCGCGATGCTGCCGACGGCCTCGCCGAGACCGACCGCCCGGGCACTTTGCAGCGTGGCGTGGTGCAGTGCCTGCCGGGACGTCAGCCAGCGCGGGTCGCCCGTCGTGGACTTCTGGATCAGGGCGGTGAGGGCCATCGCCTCCCACACGTCGAGGGAGTTGTTGGAGGCGGCGCCGTCGGTGGCGAGTCCGACGGGGATGCCGATGTCGTGCAGGGCGCGCACCGGTGTGGTGGTGGGCCAGGCGAACTTGAGATATCCGCGGGGTGCGGTGGCTACGGCCGTACGGCCCGCGGCGCCCTTCAGCACGGGCAGGTCGCGCTCGACGATGCCGCTGCCGTGCGCGAGCAGGACGTCGTTGTCGAGGATTCCGGTGCGCTTGAGGACCTCGATCGGGGTGACACCGTGCCGGGCGAGGCTGGTATCGGTCTGTTCGCGGTTCTCGGCGGCGTGGATGTGCACGGGGAGACCGTGCTCGTGGGCGAGGCTGGCGGTGGCGGCGAGGTCGGCGTCGTCCACGGTGTAGGGCGCGTGGGGGGCGAGGGCGGTGGTGATGCGGCCGTCGGCGCCACCACGGTGCCGTAGGGCGAACTCCAGGGACCTCTCTCGCCCTTGGGCACCCTGCGAGGAGAAGTACGCCTCACCGAGAAGCGCCCGCATCCCGCACTCGTCGACGACCGAGGCGACCGCGTCCATGCTGAAGTAGTGGTCCGCGAAGCAGGTGACCCCGCCGCGGATCATCTCGGCGCAGGCGAGCAGCGCCCCCAACTCCACGTCCCGCCGGGCGAGGTTGGACTCCACGGGCCACACGACGTCGTTGAACCACTCCTCGGTCGGCAGATCCTCCGCGAGCCCGCGCAGCGCGACCATCGGGGCGTGGGTGTGGCAGTTGACCAGCCCGGGCAGGGCGACCTGGCCGCGCGCGTCGAGGCGCTCGGCGGCGGGCCGGTCCGCGACCTCGGCGGCGCTCGTGACGGACTCCACGACTCCGTCCCGTACGACGATGGCGGCGTCCTCCTCGAACGCGATCCGCTCCTGCTCGTCGTGCACGAGGACGGTGCAGCCGGTGACGATGAGATCGGCGGGTCCGCCAAGGGCGGGGTGCTCGGCCGGAGAGTCACTCATCACGCCAACGTACGACGCCGTAGTCGCCCCGCGGGGGCCGAACCGCGCATCCCGTCGCCGCCCTGTCCCGGAACGACCTGCGCGGGCGCCCTGATCCCACCACCGCCCGCCGCCCGACGGCTTCTGGAAGGGTCCCGGCATGCTCCTCGGCGGGCCCACTCGGCCGACGGCAGGCCCTCGGCTGCCCGCGACCGGAGACCGGCACCCGCCACCGTCGACCGGCGGCCCACTGCCGAAGGGCGGGCACCCGCCACCGTCGACCAGCGCCCCACAGCCGCCAGCCGGCACCCGGCGACCGGCGTCGGTTGCCCGCGACCGGCGTCGGCTGCCCGCGGCCGGAGGCCAGCTGCCTGATGTGCCGCCCACGGATGAGCCCGTGACGAGCCCCCGCCCGGCTACACGGCGAGGGGGATGTCCGGCGACCGCAGCCCCACCCGTTCCCGGTGACCGGCGAGTTCGTCGAGCAGGGCGACCAGGCGTTCCGCGTGCTCCGGTGTGAGGCGCCCCGTGTCGTCGAGGTGCACGGCACAGGCGGTGGTCGTGTCGACGAGCTGTTCGAGGGTGTCGGCGACTTCGTCCGCGCCCTCGGCGTGCCGGGCGAGCGCGGGAAGTTCGGCGCCGGCGAGGGAGACGGCCGCGCGGGCGGCGGCGAGCGTGCGGTAGGCCTCACGGCGGAGGGTCCAGCGCAGGGCACGGGCGTCGGAGCCGGTGCGGGCGGTCCCGGTGCGGGCGGTCCCGGCGCGGGCGGTCCCGGCGCGGGCGGTCCCGGCGCGGGCGGTCCCGGCGCGGGCGGTCCCGGCGCGGGCGGTCCCGGCGCGGGCGGTCCCGGCGCGGG
>NZ_JBHXSG010000130.1:0-10645 GCF_042714835.1 Streptomyces sp. NPDC058678
AAACGCCCGGTTACATTCCGAACCCGGAAGCTAAGCCTTACAGCGCCGATGGTACTGCAGGGGGGACCCTGTGGGAGAGTAGGACGCCGCCGAACTCCTTTTAGAGCTCTGGCTCTTGGGCACGCAGCCCAAGAGCCAGAGCTTTTTTGCGTTGAGGTAAGGTCAGGGGGCATCGTTGGCTCATTGCGCACAGGAGGCTCCCGGGTGGAGGTCCAGGAGACCCGCGTCCAGACGGACCGGGTCCTCACCATCCCCAACATCCTCAGCATGGCGCGGCTCGCCGGAGTGCCGCTCTTCCTGTGGCTGATTCTCAGGCCTGAGTTCGGCGGTCCCCAGAGTGACGGGTGGGCGCTTCTGGTGCTGGCTCTGAGTGGGATCAGTGACTACCTGGACGGCAAGCTCGCGAGGCGCTGGAACCAGATCAGCAGTCTCGGCCGGCTTCTGGATCCCGCGGCCGACCGGCTCTACATTCTTACGACTTTGGTCGGCCTCACCTGGCGCGAGATTCTGCCAATCTGGTTGACCGCTGCACTTCTGGCGCGCGAGTTGGTTCTGCTGGTGATGGTGGGCATCCTCAGACGCCATGGCTATCCGCCCCCACAGGTGAACTTCCTGGGCAAGGCCGCCACCTTCAACCTGATGTACGCCTTCCCCCTGCTGCTGCTCAGTGACGGAAGTGGATGGATCGCGTCACTCGCTGCTATTTTCGGATGGGCGTTCGCCGGATGGGGTACAACGCTGTATTGGTGGGCAGGAGTCCTCTACGTGGTACAGGTCCGCCGCCTGGTTCGTGCGGACGCCATGGCCGACTGAACTTGCTGATTACGACGGCTGTATCGGCCCGATGGCCCGCGGTGGAAAAGTGCGGGACAATCTGACGGGTGAAGTCGGCTAGACCGTCATCTCTTTAAAGGAGGACGCTTCCGACATGAAGGCCGTCGTGATGGCCGGAGGCGAAGGCACACGCCTTCGCCCTATGACCTCGAGTATGCCCAAGCCGCTCCTGCCGGTGGCCAACAGGCCGATCATGGAGCACGTTCTGCGGCTGCTCAAAAGGCATGGGCTCAACGAGACCGTCGTTACTGTCCAGTTCCTGGCCTCACTGGTCAAGAACTACTTCGGTGACGGTGAGGAGCTCGGTATGGAGCTCACCTACGCCAATGAGGAGAAGCCACTCGGTACCGCCGGAAGCGTCAAGAACGCCGAAGAGGCGCTGAAGGACGATGCTTTCCTCGTCATCTCCGGTGATGCCCTGACCGACTTCGATCTCACCGAGCTCATCAATTTCCACAAGGAAAAGGGCGCGCTGGTCACCGTCTGCCTGACGCGCGTGCCCAACCCGCTGGAGTTCGGTATCACGATCGTCGACGAGGAGGGCAAGGTCGAGCGCTTCCTGGAGAAGCCGACCTGGGGTCAGGTCTTCTCGGACACCGTGAACACGGGTATCTACGTGATGGAGCCCGAGGTGTTCGACTACGTCGAGGCCGATGTCTCCGTCGACTGGTCCGGCGATGTCTTCCCGCAGCTGATGAAGGAAGGCAAGCCGGTCTACGGCTATATCGCCGAGGGCTACTGGGAGGACGTCGGTACCCACGAGAGCTATGTGAAGGCGCAGGCCGACGTCCTGGAGGGCAAGGTCGACGTCGATCTCGACGGCTTCGAGATCTCCCCGGGGGTGTGGGTTGCGGAGGGTGCAGAGGTGCATCCCGACGCCGTTCTTCGCGGTCCCCTCTACATCGGTGACTACGCCAAGGTCGAGGCCGGCGCCGAAATCCGTGAGCACACCGTCATCGGCTCGAATGTCGTCGTGAAGACCGGGGCCTTTCTGCACAAGGCCGTCGTGCACGACAACGTGTACGTCGGTCAGCACAGCAACCTGCGAGGCTGCGTCGTCGGAAAGAACACCGACATCATGCGCGCGGCCCGGATCGAGGACGGCGCCGTCATCGGGGACGAGTGCCTGATCGGCGAAGAATCGATCGTGCAGGGCAATGTGCGGGTCTATCCGTTCAAGACCATCGAGGCCGGTGCCTTCGTCAATACCTCGGTCATCTGGGAGTCCAGAGGACAGGCGCACCTCTTCGGGGCCCGTGGCGTGTCCGGGATCCTTAACGTGGAGATCACGCCCGAGCTCGCTGTGCGTCTCGCTGGCGCCTACGCGACCACGCTCAAGAAGGGCTCGACCGTCACCACGGCCCGTGACCACTCCCGTGGTGCCCGTGCGCTCAAGCGGGCCGTCATTTCCGCCCTGCAGGCCAGCGCCATCGATGTACGTGACCTGGAGAACGTGCCGCTGCCCGTCGCGCGGCAGCAGACCGCGCGGGGCAGCGCCGGCGGGATCATGATCCGTACCACGCCCGGTATCCCGGATTCCGTGGACATCATGTTCTTCGACGGGAACGGGGCTGACCTTTCGCAGGGGAGCCAGCGGAAGCTGGACCGGGTGTTCGCGCGGCAGGAGTACCGGCGGGCGTTCCCGGGGGAGATCGGGGACCTGCACTTCCCGGCCAGCGTCTTCGACTCGTACACAGGGTCGTTGCTGCGGAACGTCGACACCACGGGCATTTCCGAGTCCGGACTCAAGGTCGTCGTCGACGCGTCGAACGGCAGCGCCGGGCTTGTGCTGCCCAGCCTGCTCGGAAAGCTTGGCGTGGACGCGCTGACCATCAACCCGGGGCTCGACGAGTCCAGGCCCACCGAGTCTGCCGACGGGCGTCGGTCGGGGCTGGTGCGGCTGGGAGAGATCGTGGCGTCCGCGCGCGCCGCCTTCGGGGTGCGGTTCGACCCCGTCGGTGAGCGGCTGTCGTTGGTCGACGAGAAGGGGCGGATCGTCGAGGACGATCGCGCGCTGCTCGTCATGCTCGACCTGGTGGCTGCGGAGCGGCGCAGTGGCCGCGTCGCGTTGCCGGTGACCACGACGAGGATCGCCGAGCAGGTGGCGGCCTATCACGGGACGCAGGTGGAGTGGACGACCACTTCTCCGGACGACCTCACCCGTGTCGGTCGTGACGACACGACGATCTTCGGCGGGGACGGCAAGGGCGGGTTCATCGTCCCCGAGTTCAGCAGTGTCTTCGACGGTACGGCGGCCTTCGTGCGGCTGATCGGGCTGGTGGCGCGCACGCAGCTGACCCTCAGCCAGATCGATGCGCGGATTCCTCGGGCGCACGTCCTCAAGCGGGATCTGGCGACTCCCTGGGCCGTCAAGGGCCTGGTGATGCGGCGGGTCGTCGAGGCGGCTGGAGATCGCTTCGTGGACACCACTGATGGTGTGCGGGTGGTGGAGACCGACGGGCGCTGGGTCATGGTGCTGCCGGACCCGGCGGAAGCGGTCACTCACCTGTGGGCGGAAGGGCCGGACGACGCCTCCGCCCAGGCCCTGCTGGACGAGTGGGCGGCGGTCGTGGACAGCGCCGGGCGCTGAAACCACTTCACGCGCGTGCCGGACAGGTGCCCCCAGGAGGGCCTGTCCGGCACGCCGGTGGGGCCATTCGGAGGTAGCGGTCGCGACGTGCGACGATGTGCGGCATGCCGCAGCAGCCCCCCGTTCGGAGCACTCCCGCGCGCCCCGCGCGCCCGGACGCGTCCATGTCGCTGCTCACCAACGTCATGGACCACAGCCTCGACGAAGGCTACGCCGAGGCCGCCGTCCGGAAGAAGGCCGCAGGCGACGGGGGGCTGCCCAAGACGCTGCGGGCGAAACTGGGTCTGGCCGCCGGGCTGGTGCTCGCCGCACTGGTCGTGACCGTCGGAGCCGCCCAGGCCCGGGTCGCCGCTCCTGTCGTCGCCAAGGAGCGCGAGGAACTGATCGACCGCATCGACCGGGAGACCGAGGCCGCGGACAAACTGGAGGACTCCGTCGACGAGCTGCGCGACGACGTGAGCGCGCGCCAGCGTGCGGCCCTCAGGGACAGCGGCGGCAGCGAAAAAGCGGAACTCGTCGGCATTCTCTCGGGCGCCACGGCAGTGCGCGGCCCCGGGGTGAAGCTGGTCGTGGACGACGCCAAGGAAGCCACCTCCGGGGGTGACGGCGGCCCGCGCGAGACCTCCGGGTTCTCCGACACCGGGCGGGTGCGCGACCGGGACATGCAGCGGGTGGTCAACGGACTGTGGGAATCGGGCGCCGAGGCAGTGTCGATCAACGGGCAGCGGCTGACGGCGCTGTCGGCGATCAGGGCAGCGGGTGCGGCGATACTGGTCGACAACAAGCCACTCGTTCCGCCGTATACGGTGCTTGCCGTGGGGGACGGCAAGCGGCTGAGCACAAGGTTCCAGAACAGCGCCGACGGCCTGTACCTGCATGCCTTGCAGGAGAACTACGGCATCAGGACCGCGATTTCCGTGGCGGACGACCTCCGGCTGCCCGCCGCACCGAGTGTGATCGTACGTACAGCACAGCCGAGAAGTGAGAAGGGCACATCGTGATCGCCGTACTGGGCCTCGTCGTGGGAGTCGTGGCCGGCCTGTTGGTCCGGCCCGAGGTTCCGGCGGTCGTCGAGCCTTATCTGCCGATTGCCGTGGTGGCGGCGCTCGACGCCGTCTTCGGAGGTCTGCGGGCCATGCTCGACGGCATCTTCGACGACAAGGTCTTCGTCGTGTCGTTCCTGTCGAACGTGGTCGTGGCAGCGCTGATCGTGTTCCTGGGCGACAAATTGGGCGTCGGCGCCCAGCTGTCCACCGGTGTCGTCGTCGTGCTCGGGATCAGGATCTTCTCCAACGCCGCGGCGATCCGCCGGCATGTGTTCCGGGCGTGAGGCGGATGAGCAACCAGGACGAGACGCCTGAGAACCGGCTGCGCAGGGAACTGCCCGAAGAAGTGACCGCCGAGCCTTCCGCGGCGGCTGCGGGCGCCTCCGAGGAGCCGCCGCAGCTGACCGGCCGTCAGCGGCTGGTGAACGGGCTGTGGCCGCCGCGTGTCACCCGGGCCCAACTCATCGTCGCGGTCCTTCTGTTCGGGCTTGGTTTCGGTCTGGCGGTGCAGGTTGCGTCGAACAGTGACAGTGACAGCGCTCTGCGGGGGGCGCGTCAGGAAGATCTTGTTCGTATCCTCGATGAACTGGATGACCGCACTCAGCGTCTTGCAGACGAGAAGCAGGGCCTCGAAAAGCAGCGGGACGAGCTGGAGAACAGCTCGGACCAGGCAGAGGAGGCCCGCAAACAGACGGTCGAGAAGGAGAAGCAGCTCGGCATCCTGGCAGGCACGGTGGCCGCGCAGGGTCCGGGCATCACGATGACCATCCACGACACGAAGGGGGCGGTCCAGGCGGACATGCTGCTCGACGCGATCCAGGAGCTGCGCGCGGCCGGTGCCGAGGCGATCCAGGTGAACGGCGTGCGGGTCGTCGCGGGCACCTATCTGACCGACTCCGGCAAGAGTGTGAGTGTCGACGGGAACAAGATCAACACCCCCTATCGTTTCAAGGTCATCGGCAAGCCGCAGGACCTCGAGCCGGCGCTCAACATCCCTGGAGGCGTGGTGCAGACTCTTGAGAAGGAGCAGGCCACCGTGACCGTCGAGCGGTCGGACAAGATCATCGTGGACGCCTTGCGAGCGGCGAAGCGGCCTGACTACGCTCGGTCGTCCTCCCAGTGAACCGGGGGTGCATGGGGGACGTCCGGCGAGGGCATGAGGTTGCGGGGGGTCGGCGCACCGATTCGGTGGTGCGTGGTGGAAACTGTCCGGTGGACACGGACGTTGTGAGGATGTCCGGATCGACCGGTGTGTTCAATCAGGGTTCGTCCTGCCCCACGGGCGGGTCTGTTTCGGTCAAGGGGAATCGCCCGTGAAGTTGTTTGCGAAGTTGTTCGGCAAGAGCGCGCGAGAGGGCAGCGAAAATGCGACCGCCCGTCATCGCGCACAGCCTGATGCAGAAGGCCAGCGGCCGTTGTTCCGGGACCAGGTCGACGGCCCGGGAGGTGACGTTTCCGGAGGTCAGGGCGCGCCGTCAGTTGACCCTGCCCAGTCCGGAGGCATAGGTTTCGGGCAACCGTCAACCTCAAGTACGGGTGGAGGGTTTTCCCCTATGTCGGCCCTGGTGTGTACGAGGTGCGGTAACCGCAACGCGGAGAACAGCCGCTTCTGCTCCAACTGCGGCGCTCCGCTGCGGGCCGGGGCAACGCCCGAGCGTCCGTCCGAGACGACGTCCACGATCTCCATCTCCGGGCTCGAGGCCTACGACGCGGAGGTCACGGGCCAGACCCAGATGCCCATGCTCTCCCCGGAGGCGCAGGCTGCCGTCGACGCGCTGCCGCTCGGCTCGGCGCTCCTGGTGGTGCGCCGCGGTCCGAACTCGGGCAGCCGCTTCCTGCTGGACGGCGACCTGACCACGGCCGGGCGTCACCCGCAGAGCGACATCTTCCTGGACGACGTCACGGTCTCCCGTCGGCACGTGGAGTTCCGCCGTGGTCCGGACGGCTCGTTCACGGTGGCCGACGTGGGCAGTCTGAACGGCACGTACGTCAACCGCGAGCGGATCGACCAGGTCGCTCTGTCCAACGGTGACGAGGTGCAGATCGGCAAGTACCGGCTGGTCTTCTACGCGAGCCAGCGGGGCTACTGACCCTCCCGGGAAGGTCCATGCTGCAATCACCGAGCGGCGGTGCCGGGCACGGTACCGCCGCCCCGGACAGTGGGCTGATGAGCATCGGCACGGTACTGAACGTGCTGCGCGACGAGTTCCCCGAAGTCACCATCTCCAAGATCCGTTTCCTGGAGTCGGAGGGGCTCATCGAGCCGCAGCGAACCCCCTCGGGGTATCGCAAGTTCAGCACCGACGACGTCGAGCGCCTCGGTCATGTCCTGAGGATGCAGCGGGACCACTATCTGCCGCTCAAGGTGATCCGCGAGCACCTGGATGCCATGGAGCGCGGTGAGGCCGCGCCACTGCCGCCGGTGGGCCGGCAGCGGGACGGCGAGGGTCTCGCGGAAATCGCCGAGGGGCCGACGGCGGCCAGGATCGGGCGGGCCGAGCTGATGGCCGCCGCCGAGATCGGCGAGCAGGAACTTCAGGAGTGGGAGTCCTACGGGCTGATCACTCCGCTGCCCGACGGGGCGTACGACGCCGAGGCGGCCACCGTGGCCTCGCTCATCGCCGAGCTGGGGCGGTTCGGGATCGAGCCGCGGCATCTGCGGGTGATGAAGGCGGCGGCCGACCGCGAGGCGGGGCTGGTCGACCAGGTTGTGGCCCCGCTTCGGCGCCATCGCAACCCGCAGACCAGGGCGCACGCCGAGGCCCGTACGAAGGAACTGGCCGGGCTCACCGTGAGGCTGCACGCGGCGCTCGTACAGACCGCGCTGGGCGTGCGGCTGCCGTGACGTGGGTGGGTTCGCACGGGTCGGATAGGCCACCCGTTCTCTGCCCGACTACCCAAACGTCCCGGGCACGGCCTAGGGTTGCTGTGTGAACGAGCTCGATGTCGTAGGTGTCCGGGTCGAAATGCCCTCCAACCAACCGATCGTGCTCCTGCGTGAAGTGGGAGGCGACCGCTACCTCCCCATCTGGATCGGGCCTGGGGAGGCTACTGCGATCGCCTTCGCGCAGCAGGGCATGGCCCCCGCTCGACCGCTGACCCATGACCTGTTCAAGGACGTGCTCGAGGCCGTCGGGCAGGAGCTCACCGAAGTGCGCATCACGGACCTGCGTGAAGGCGTCTTCTACGCGGAGCTGGTCTTCGCCAGCGGAGTAGAGGTGAGCGCCCGACCGTCCGACGCCATAGCGCTGGCCCTGCGCACCGGAACGCCGATCTACGGCAGTGACGGCGTGCTCGACGACGCCGGCATCGCGATCCCGGACGAGCAGGAGGACGAAGTGGAGAAGTTCCGCGAGTTCCTCGACCAGATCTCGCCCGAGGACTTCGGAACCAGCAGCCAGTGAGGCGTCCGCCGCCTCGTGGGCGAACCAGCCCGCGGGGCTCGGCCAGGCCCGTTGGCGCCGTAAATGCCGGTATTTGCCAGAGGCACGCGAGAGAGTCCTGCGGGCCGCTCCGAGCGCATTCGGCTAGCCTTTCCCCGCGGTTGGGTGCGGGAAACCACTCGAAGGGTGATTATCACCCGGCGTGCCGAGTGTGGCGATCGTTGACGCGCCCCTGGTGACTGCCTACCGTCGAGAAGGCAGGTCAAGGACGGAGGTCGGCGTGAGAAGCAGCGGCGACGGTACGGCTGGGGGTGCCCCCGGGCGCAGTCTCGGGGCGAGCGGTCCGTACCCGCTTCACAGCAACGCGGCCGATCACGCTCCGCAGCGACCGACGGCCGTGCCGAGCAGCGGAGGGGCGACGTCCATGGCGTCCGAGCAGATCGGCTACCGCGGTCCGACGGCCTGCGCGGCCGCCGGAATCACCTACCGGCAACTGGACTACTGGGCCCGCACCGGCCTCGTCGAGCCGAGTGTGCGTCCGGCCCACGGATCGGGGACGCAGCGGCTTTACAGCTTCCGGGACGTTGTCGTCCTGAAGATCGTCAAGCGCTTTCTGGACACCGGTGTGTCGTTGCAGAACATCCGCACCACCGTTCAGCACCTCAGGGAACGCGGCTTCAGCGACCTGGAGCGCATGACGCTGATGAGCGACGGTGCCACGGTCTACGAGTGCACCTCACCGGACGAGGTGCACGCGCTTCTGCAAGGTGGCCAGGGCATCTTCGGAATCGCCGTGGGCGTCGTGTGGCGGGACGTGGAGAACGCGCTTTCTCAGCTGCACGGGGAGCGGATCGACACCGGGGAGACCCTTGTGGGGCACAACCCCGCGGACGAGCTGGCGCGGCGGCGCAACCGGGCGGTCTGACGGTCGCCCTGGTCTTCGGGGACGGCATTGTCAGTGGCGTAGGGCAGCATCGGAGATGTGAGAAGCGCGCCCACGATCCTGCATCTCGACATGGATGCCTTCTTCGCCTCGGCGGAGCAGGCATCCAAGCCGAGCCTGCGCGGGAAGGCCGTCGTCGTGGGCGGGCTCGGGCCGCGTGGCGTGGTGGCCACGGCGTCGTACGAGGCACGGGTTTTCGGGGTTCATTCGGCGATGCCCATGGCTCAGGCGCGGCGGCTCGCACCCAACGCGGCGTATCTGGTGCCACGAGGTGCGTTCTATCGGTCGATCAGCGAGCAGGTGATGGGGCTTCTGCGGGCGCTGTCGCCGTTGGTGGAGCCGTTGAGCCTGGACGAGGCGTTCGTGGACCTGGAGGCCGGAGGAGCGGCCTGGGACGACGCGTCGGCGCGGCTGGCCGGGGCGAAGCTGCGGGCCGACATACGGGCTGTCACCGGGCTCACGGGGTCGGTGGGCCTGGCTGCCTCCAAGATGCTGGCCAAGATCGCCTCGGAGCAGGCCAAACCCGACGGGCTGGTGGTCATCGAACCGGGGACCGAGCGGGCCCTGCTCGGTCCGATGTCCGTGCGGACGCTGCCGGGGGTGGGGCCGACGACCGGCGACCATCTGCGGCGGGCCGGGATCCACACGGTCGACGAGATCGCCGAGGCGGGTGAGGACGAGCTCGTCCGGCTGCTGGGCAAGGCCCATGGGCACGGGCTGTACGCCATGGCGCTGGCGCACGACGAGCGGCCGGTGGTGGCGGAGCGGGAGACGAAGTCGGTGTCTGTGGAGGACACGTACGACGTCGACATCCACGACCGGGTCCGGGTGGGGCTGGAGGTGCAGCGGCTGGCCGACCGGTGTGTGCGGCGATTGCGGGGCGCGGGGCTGTCCGGGCGGACCATCGTGCTGAAGGTGCGGAGATACGACTTCTCGACGCTGACCCGGTCCGAGACGTTGCGGGGGCCTACGGACGATTCGGGGGTGGTGCGGGAGGCCGCCGCGCGGTTGCTGGACTCGGTGGACACGACAGGGGGTGTGCGGCTGCTGGGGGTGGGCGTGACCGGCCTGGCCGACTACACGCAGGAGGACCTGTTCGCGCAGGCGGCGGAACGGGGAGATGCCGCCGGGGCGGAGGATGTCGATGACGTGCCCGCGGCGGAGCCGGCCGCGCCGGTCGAGAGACGGTGGGTCTCGGGGCACGACGTCACCCATGCCGAGTACGGGCACGGGTGGGTGCAGGGGAGCGGCCTCGGGCGGGTGACCGTGCGGTTCGAGACACCTGACTCGGAGCCGGGGCGCGTACGGACCTTCCGGGTCGACGACCCGGACTTGGAGCCGGCGGAGCCGTTGCCGCTGGTGGCGCCAAGACCTGGGGTGGCTGAGGAAGGGGAGCCTTCGGCGGACGGGGGGCGGGTGCGGGCGGGGTGAGGTCGGCGGGGCGGGTGCGGGCGGAGGGTGAGGGCGACGGCCGTGTGTAGTGAGGGGGTTGGAGTGGGGCGGATGCGTGCGGACTGAACCGACCTCGGCGGGGCGGGATGCGGCGCCTGGACTCGGTTGCGGGGGGCGTGTGCTGGGTGGCCGTGCCGGACCGGTCGGCGGGTTATGGGCCAGACCGGCCGGTTGAGCGTGCGGCGGCCCGAGTCGGCGGAGGTCTGTGTGTGGCGTTGGACCGGCGTGGCTGGGGCTTGGCCGAGTGGGCGTGTGCGGGGGAGCGGGTGCGGGTGGGGGTAGGCGTGCGGTGGCCTGGCTCGGCGGGGGGCGGGGGGCGGGGGGCGGGGGGCGGGGTGTGGGGGATGGACCGGAGACGCTGGTCTCGTACCGGGGGAGCGGGTGCGCGTCCAGTAGC
>NZ_JBHXSG010000131.1:0-10312 GCF_042714835.1 Streptomyces sp. NPDC058678
CACCACCTGCCGCAAATGCTCCGGCGTCGTACCGCAACAACCACCGATCAGAGACAGGCCGTAGTCACGGACGAAAGTCTCCTGCGCGTCCGCCAGTTCCGGGGCGGTCAGCGGGTAGTGGGCGCCGTCCTTGCCGAGGACCGGGAGACCCGCGTTGGGCATGCATGACAGGGGGATGCGGGAGTGCCGGGCCAGGTAGCGCAGGTGCTCGCTCATCTCGGCCGGGCCCGTGGCGCAGTTGAGGCCGATCATGTCGATGCCCAGCGGCTCCAGCGCGGTCAGCGCCGCACCGATCTCCGAACCCAGCAGCATCGTGCCGGTCGTCTCCACGGTCACCGAGACGATCAGCGGGCGGTCCTCGCCCAGCGCGTCGAGGGCGCGGCGCGCGCCCACGACGGCGGCCTTGGTCTGGAGGAGGTCCTGCGTGGTCTCGACGAGGAGCGCGTCGGCGCCGCCCGCGATCATGCCCTCGGCGTTCCGCTGGTAGGCGTCGCGCAGGGTGGTGTAGGGCGCGTGGCCCAGGGTGGGGAGCTTGGTGCCCGGGCCCATGGATCCGAGGACCCAGCGCTGCTGCCCGGTCGAGGCGGTGAACTCGTCGGCGGTCTCGCGGGCGATCCGGGCACCCGCCTCGGACAGCTCATACACGCGTTCGGCTATGTCGTACTCGCTGAGGGCGGCGTGGTTCGCCCCGAAGGTGTTCGTCTCCACGCAGTCGACGCCCACGGCGAAGTACGCCTCGTGGACGGAACGGACGATGTCGGGGCGGGTCAGGTTCAGGATCTCGTTGCAGCCTTCGAGGTTCTCGAAGTCCTCCAGCGTGGGGTCCTGGGCCTGGAGCATGGTGCCCATCGCCCCGTCGGCCACCACCACACGGGAGGCGAGCGCGTCTCGGAGTGCGGACACACGAGTCCGGCTGTCGGCGGAAGGGGTCGGCGGCACAGAGGCCATGAAAGGGCTCCCTCGGGTGCGACGGCTGTCGGCTTAGCTGCCGGAGGGCGACCGGCAGACTCGATGCCACGGTACTAGCCGCCCCCATCGGTGTCGCCAAGGAGAGTCCATCGGTGTCCCTGGGGGAGATCCCGGGTGATCACCTGCGGCTGATGCTCCTGACGCTGATGAGGGTGAGGATCCCGAGGCCGACGAGGGTGCCGGCGGCGCCGATCAGCTCTGCGGCGGTGTGCATGAACCCTCCAGCGGTCGGCAACAGCCTGGGAAACGTTCGGGATTCAGTCATATAGACATGGCGACCGCACGGCCTGCGGATCCGCAGCCGCACCGCCCCTCGAGTTCACTCGGAGAGCAGACACCGAGCGGGCCGGAAGCAGTCGCGGAGCACACACGGCGAAGAAGTGGGGTGGCGGGTGGGCGACCCCACGTTCGAACGCCTACGATCCTCTGTTGTGTCCAAACTGACCGACGTGCCCAAACGGATCCTGATCGGGCGCGCACTGCGCAGTGATCGGCTCGGCGAAACGCTCCTGCCGAAGCGCATCGCACTCCCCGTCTTCGCCTCCGACCCGCTGTCCTCCGTGGCGTACGCGCCGGGAGAGGTGCTGCTGGTCCTCTCCATCGCGGGCGTGTCGGCGTACCACTTCAGCCCCTGGATCGCTGTCGCGGTCGTCGTGCTGATGTTCACCGTGGTCGCCTCCTACCGGCAGAACGTGCACGCCTACCCGAGCGGCGGCGGCGACTACGAGGTGGCCAACACCAACCTCGGGCCCAAGGCGGGCCTCACGGTCGCCAGCGCCCTGCTCGTCGACTACGTCCTCACGGTCGCCGTCTCCATCTCCTCCGGCATCGAGAACCTCGGCTCGGCGGTCCCCTTCGTCGTCGAGCACAAGGTGCTCTGCGCGGTCGCCGTGATCGTGCTGCTCACGCTGATGAACCTGCGCGGGGTCAGGGAGTCGGGCACCCTCTTCGCGATTCCGACGTACGTCTTCGTCGCGGGCGTCTTCATCATGATCGCGTGGGGAGCGTTCCGCGGGCTGGTCCTCGACGACACCATGCGGGCGCCGACGGCGGAGTACCAGATCAAGCCCGAGCATCAGGGCCTGGCCGGTTTCGCCCTGGTCTTCCTGCTGCTGCGCGCCTTCTCCTCCGGCTGTGCCGCGCTCACCGGCGTGGAGGCGATCTCCAACGGCGTCCCGGCGTTCCGCAAGCCCAAGTCCAAGAACGCGGCGAGCACGCTCGCGGCGATGGGCCTG
This sequence comes from Streptomyces sp. NPDC058678, assembly GCF_042714835.1. Taxonomy (NCBI): domain Bacteria; kingdom Bacillati; phylum Actinomycetota; class Actinomycetes; order Kitasatosporales; family Streptomycetaceae; genus Streptomyces; species Streptomyces sp. NPDC058678. The sequence continues at coordinate 2,205 of NZ_JBHXSG010000131.1, forward strand.
CTCGCCGTCACCATGTTCTGCGGCATCATCGCGCTGGCGGCGGTGACCAAGGTCCGCATGGCGGAGAACCCCGCGGTCGACCTGGTGCACAACGGAGTAGCGCTCGGCTCCGACTACGTGCAGAACCCGGTGATCTCCCAGGTCGCCGAGGCCGTCTTCGGCAAGGGCAGCTTGCTGTTCATCGTGCTGGCCGCGGCCACCGCGCTGGTGCTGTTCCTGGCCGCGAACACCGCGTACAACGGCTTCCCGCTGCTCGGCTCGATCCTCGCCCAGGACCGCTACCTTCCCCGCCAGCTGCACACCCGCGGCGACCGGCTCGCCTTCTCCAACGGCATCGTGCTGCTCGCGGGCGCGGCCACGCTGCTCGTCGTCATCTACGGCGCCGACTCGACCCGCCTGATCCAGCTCTACATCGTCGGTGTGTTCGTGTCGTTCACGCTCAGCCAGACGGGCATGGTCCGCCACTGGAACCGCCACCTGGCGACGGAACGGGACCAGGCCAAGCGCCGCCACATGGTCCGCTCGCGCGCCATCAACGCCTTCGGTGCCTTTTTCACCGGCCTGGTGCTGGTCGTCGTCCTGGTCACCAAGTTCACGCACGGCGCCTGGGTGGCACTGCTGGGCATGTGCATCTTCTACGCCACGATGACGGCCATCCGTAAGCACTACGACCGGGTGGCCGAGGAGATCGCGGCTCCCGAGGGCCCGAGCGACGACAGCGTACGGCCGTCCCGCGTCCACTCCGTCGTACTGATCTCGAAGATCCACCGCCCCACCCTGCGGGCGCTGGCCTACGCCAAGCTGATGCGCTCGGACACCCTGGAGGCGCTCAGTGTCAACGTCGACCCGGCGGAGATCAAGGCGCTGCGCGAGGAGTGGGAGCGGCGTGGGATCGACGTACCGCTGAAGGTGCTCGACTCGCCCTACCGCGAGATCACGCGGCCGATCATCGAGTACGTCAAGAGCCTGCGCAAGGAGTCGCCGCGCGACGCGGTGTCCGTGATCATCCCCGAGTACGTGGTCGGCCACTGGTACGAGCACCTGCTGCACAACCAGAGCGCGCTCAGGCTGAAGGGCCGGCTGCTGTTCACCCCGGGCGTCATGGTGACCTCGGTGCCGTACCAGTTGCAGTCCTCCGAGGCGGCCAAGAACCGGGCCCGCAAGCGGCAGGAGTGGAACGCCCCGGGCGCGGTGCGACGCGGGCCGGCGCAGGAGCGGGCGAAGGAGTCGTCGACACCGACGTAGACTGGTGGGCTGTTGTCCGGCAGTTCCCCCCTCTTACGCACCTGGAGTCACCCCGCCATGCAGGCAGAACCGAAGAATTCGCAGGCGGGGTCGCAGGCGCGGTCGCTGGTGGGGGAGGAGTACGAGGTCGAGGTCGGCCCCGTCGCCCACGGCGGTCACTGCATCGCTCGCACCGACGAGGGCCAGGTGCTGTTCGTCCGGCACGCGCTGCCCGGCGAGCGGGTCGTGGCGCGGGTGACCGACGGCGAGGAGGGCGCCCGGTTCCTGCGCGCGGACGCGGTCGAGGTGCTGTCGGCGTCCAAGGACCGCATCGAGGCACCCTGCCCCTACGCCGGACCCGGCCGCTGCGGCGGCTGCGACTGGCAGCACGCCAAGCCGGGCGCGCAGCGCCGCCTCAAGGGCGAGGTCGTCACCGAGCAGCTTCAGCGGCTCGCCGGCCTCACGCCCGAGGAGGCCGGCTGGGACGGCACGGTGATGCCGGCCGAGGGCGACAAGGTTCCGGCGGGCCAGGTGCCGCAGTGGCGCACCCGCGTGCAGTACGCGGTGGACCCCGACGGCAACGCCGGACTGCGCCGCCACCGCTCGCACGAGGTCGAACCGATCGACCACTGCATGATCGCCGCGGAGGGTGTCAGCGAGCTGGGCATCGAGAAGCGCGACTGGGCGGGCATGGAGTCCGTCGAGGCGATCGCGGCGACGGGTTCGCAGGACCGCATGGTGATCCTGGAGCCCCGGCCCGGTGCCCGCCTGCCCCTCGTCGAGCTCGACAGGCCGGTCTCCGTCATGCGCGTCGAGGAGCACGACGGCGGCATCCACCGCGTCCACGGTCGCGCGTTCGTGCGCGAGCGCGCCGACGGCCGCACCCACCGCGTCGGCAGCGGAGGCTTCTGGCAGGTCCACCCGAAGGCCGCGGACACGTTGGTGACGGCGGTCATGCAGGGCCTGACGCCGCGCAAGGGCGAGATGGCGCTGGACCTGTACTGCGGTGTCGGCCTCTTCGCGGGCGCGCTCGCCGACCGGCTCGGCGACAAGGGCGCGGTCCTCGGCATCGAGTCCGGCAAGCGCGCGGTCGAGGACGCCCGGCACAACCTCGCCGGCTTCGACCGCGTCCGCATCGAACAGGGCAAGGTCGAGTCGATCCTGCCGCGCACGGGAATCACCGAGGTCGACCTGATCGTCCTGGACCCGCCGCGAGCGGGGGCGGGCCGGAAGACGGTGGCGCACATGGCGTCCCTCGGGGCCCGGAGGATCGCGTACGTGGCCTGCGATCCGGCTGCGCTGGCGCGGGACCTGGGGTACTTCCGGGACGGGGGGTATCGGGTGCGGACGCTGCGGGTGTTCGATCTGTTTCCGATGACCTCGCACGTGGAGTGCGTGGCGATTCTCGAGCCCGCTGCAAAGGGGCTCTGACCAGCAGTTTTCCTAGGTTGCTGTATGGTCGAGCCAGGGTGATACCTGCCGCCCAGGGGCCGGCGCGCCGAGCGCCGAGGGCGCGGTGAGACCGCCACCTACGTCACCGAGGAGCATCCGCCCGCTGTCCCGCGTCGGGACAGCCGACCTTCTTCTCGTCGGGACGGCCTCCGCCCGTTACAGGGCACGGGCGCGATCCACCGGCCGCCTCCATGGCGGCGGCGTCGCCGTCAGCTGACGGGGAGGAGGCCGACAGGTCCTGGCCGGCGGCCCAGGAGGCCTGGGACTGTGTCGCCGTAGGCGCGACGCCATCCACTCGCCCTGCGGGGGCACGCCGCTGAAGGGCCGAGCTTCCGAGGCCCCGTCAGCTTGGAGCGTGTCCTCTGTGGAGTGTGTCGGCGGTGCGGTCGCCGACGCGGGGGGTGGGAAGGGGTGCCCGCCCCGTCTCGCGTCGTAACGCGTGGGCGATGGCGCGAGCGTCGATGCCCGCCTGGCGAAGGACGCCGGTGAGGGGATTGGTGTATCCGGCGAAGTACAGGCGCGCGGCTGCGGGATGGGTCTGTGCCCCTACGGCGAGGGGTTGCCCGTCCTCGTCGAGTACGCCCAGGGGCCCGACCAGGTCGTGCAGGTCGGGCCGGTACCCGGTGGCGGCGATGACCGTGTCGGGTCGCAGTCGGGTGCCGTCGGCCAGTACCACGTCGGGGCCGTCGAACGTCTGGACGGCCGCGACCGGCTCGACCCGCCCGGACCGGACGGCGTCCACGAAGCCGTGGTCGAGCACCGGGTTGACCCCTTCGCGAGCATTGCGGGTGTACAGGCCCGTGCGGGGCCGCGGCAGCCCCCGTGAGGTCAGGTCGGGCACCGCGAGACGTTGCGTGAGCAGGGAGGTGCGGTCGCGCCACGCGAGCGGGAGGACCTCCGTCAGCCGGCCGACTGCATGCCATCGGGCGCTTGAGCGGGGCAGGATGTTGGGTGGGGTACGGACTGCGATCCGTACCCGTCCGGCTCCGGCTCCGGCCAGGGCGCCGGCGATCTCGGTACCGCTGTTACCCGCGCCGACCACCAGGACGTCCCGCCTGCCGTAGGGGCCCGGAGACCGGTAGTGGGCCGAGTGCAGCAGCGTGCCGGTGAACGTCGAACGCCCCGGCCAGTCGGGGACGTTCGGGGTGTGGCAGCGGCCGGTGGCCACCACGACCGCGCCGGCGGGCACGGGGCCGTCGGGGGTGTGGACCAGCCACTGTGCTCCCGAACCTGGCTCGGCCCGCTCGATGCGCCGCACCGGGGTGGTCACCCGGACGTCGAGTCGGTGGTGGGCGACGTAGCTCTCCAGGTAGCGCACATAGTCGTCCCGGCTCACCCACGGGCCTGCTTGGCGCGGCACCGACAGGCCGGGCAGTTTCGAGGCGCCGAGGGTGGTGTGCAGGCGCAAATGGTCGTAGCGCTGCGCCCAGCTCGCTCCCACGCGGTCCGACCGTTCCAGGATCACGGCCGGCACCCCGGAGCGGCGCAGTAGCGCCGCGGCCGCCAGGCCGTGGGGGCCGGCTCCGATCACGACGGTGGGGGCGCTGAAGTCTCGCTGTGGTGTCGGGGGCATCGCCACCTACAACGGCAGACCGCGGCTCACGTCACGCTCGACGGCGAGGCGCAAAGCCTGTGGAGTGGCGATGCCGACATGTCACCAGAACAGCGGGTGGCCGCCGTTACACCGGCGGTACGGACTCGTTGAACACCGGGCAGTAGCGCGCCCCTCGCGCGGAGTTGGTCCCCTCAGGGCCCGGATCGTCCGGCCGAGCGCAGCCGAGCGGCCATGAGCCGGACAGGCCAGGGGACATGAGCCTGCGCGGCCCGGCCTCTGCCGCGGGCTTTTCCTCCGGGCCGGCTCGCTCCATCTGTCCGATCCTTCGAGGGGCTCATGTGCAGGCAGTAACGACGTGCCACCGGCCACGGCTGCTAATCAGCGGAGTCTGCAAGGCGTACGGCGGCAGGCAGGTCCTGCGTGACGTCGACCTTGAGGTTCCCGCCGGGACGCTGGTGGGAGTCGTCGGCGAGAACGGCGCGGGCAAAAGCACTCTGCTGCAGATCGCCGTAGGAATCCTCGCACCCGATCGCGGAACGGTGACAAGGACCGGGGCGGTCGGGTACTGCCCGCAACGGGCGGTACTGAACGATGCGTTCACCGTCGGACAGCATCTGCGGTTGTTCCAGATGGCCTACCGGCTGCCGACACTGGAGCGCGTCGGGGAGCTGATGGAGCTGCTGGCACTGACCGACTGCCGGCGCCGGCCGGTCGGCGAGCTCAGTGGCGGAACGCGACAGAAGCTGAACCTCCTGATCGCTCTCATGCACGATCCGCAGTTGCTGGTCCTGGACGAGCCCTACCAGGGCTTCGACTGGGACACCCATCAGCGGTTCTGGTCCCTGGCCGCCGATCTGCGTGATCAGGGCCGGTCGATCGTCGTGGTTTCGCACCTGCTGCACGACCTGCACCACTTCGATGCGATCGGTCATCTGCGCCGGGGCCGTCTGCACTTCGAGGAGACCGACCGTTGAGACTCTCCTGGACGGCATTCACCGAACTGCTGCGCTGCACTCTGCTGGGCCACCTGCGCAACCGGCTGGCTCTGGTTCTGGCGGTCGCGTTCATCCCCATCTGGATCGCTGTGGCACGCCTGTGCACCTCCGACAAAGTGGTGCGCATCCGGCTGGACGCCGTCAGCGCCCCGGTCTCCGCTCCGGCCAGCCAGTTGGGCCAGGTGGCCAGCGCGCTGGGCGCCATCACCATGGTCGCCGGCTTCGTCACCTTCACCGAGACCTTCCAGTCCCGGCAGATGGACCGCCGTCTGCTGATGGCCGGCTACCCCCGGCTGCCGATGCTGCTGGCGAAGCTTGCTGCCGTCGCCCTCACCGCCGCCCTGCTGGCCCTCTACACCACGCTCCTGCTGTGGATCTCCCTGCCCGTACGCCACGCAGGTCCCCTGGGGCTGGCCCTTGCAGGTGCCGGCCTCGCCTACGGCGGCATCGGGCTTCTGCTCGGCTCTCTGGTCCGCGGCGAGCTGGAGGGCTTCTTCCTCATCATCATGCTCAGCCTGGTCGACACCGGCCTGCAGAATCCCGTCTTCAACACACTCATGGACGTGGCGGGCGTGTCCGCCCTTCCGCTGTACGGCGTGAACCAGCTGGCGCTGAGCTCAGCCCTCACCCCACACACCCCCTGGTCCCACGGCCTGCTCTCCCTCACCTGGTCCGCGACGACCGGCGCCCTGGCGCTGCTCGTCCTCCACACCCACCGCCCTTCCCGCTCCCCGCGGTCCCGCAGGACGCGGATCCAGGCAGGGTGATCACGGTGAGGATCGTTCACGAGGGCAACCGGCACCTACGCGGTGAGGGCTGCGTCGACGGCAGGCCGTGCGCCGGCGCGGGCGAGGTTCCCGACGCGGGCCGGACGGCCCATGTGATCGAGTCGGTCAGCGCGCGGATATCCGCCGGACGGTCGAGGCCCGCGGGCACTTCCCGAAGCCTGGGCGCAGCCGGACCTCTTCGGTGGCAAGAGCGAGCTGGAGGGGAAGGCTGCGGCGCCCATGTTCCCGGTGCGGTGGAAAGGTCGGTACGACGGCGTCGGGCTGGACAACCCGTGGCGAGAGTCCTCTGACCTGCTGCTTCTCCGCTTTGTCAGTGCTGCGGCCGGTTGCCCGGCGCGACCGGCCGCAGCACTGACGGGGTAGTCGGATCAGGAGATCAGCTTGATCGCCTGCCATCCGCCTGTGCCGACCACCGTCGGCGGGCCCACCAGGCCGGTGCGGCGCCCCGGGAGGAACTCCAACCCAGCGGTGGTGTTCGCCGTTGTCGACCACAGGTCCGGGATGCCGTCGGTGTTGCTGTCGCCGGAGGCGGTGAACAACGGGCGGGCGGTCGTGGTCCAGCCGGTGGCATACGCCGTACGGTTGGCGCCCGCCCCCAGTGACCCCGGATCGGTGCCGCCGTCCGGGATACCGTCGCCGTCCGCGTCACCCGCGCTCTTGCCGTGGTACACCCACAGGTCACCGGTGGAGGTGTTGCGGGCGATCAGGTCGGCGAAGCCGTCACCGTCGACGTCGCCCGGCGAGGCGAGCTGCATGACGCCCCAGCCGGAGTTGCCGATCAGGTAGCCGGAGTCGACCGTGCCGGAGAAGGAACCCGGCAGGAACCACAGCTGGTCGCCGATGACCGCCACGAAGTCCGGGTACGGCTCCTCGCTCTCCTGGGTGATGTCGCCGACCGAGACGATCTGTTTGATCGTCGCCGGGTCGATCGCCACCTCGGTCTCCTGGTCGGGGAAGAAGTACACCTCCTGCTTGGTGTCCTCGGTGAACTCGCCCAGCCCGTTGTTCGGGTAGAGCCACAGCTTGCCGTCGGAACGGCGGGCCACCAGGTCCTCGTAGAAGTCGCTGGTCCAGTCGCCGCGGTGGGACAGCAGTGCGCCGTTCCAGCCACCCGCGGTGGACAGGGGGAGCATGGTGGCGACCTTGCCGCCACCGGTGCCGCCGTACAGACGGAGGTTGTTGGTGCCGTCGACGGCGAGCAAGTCGGGATCGCCGTCGCCGTTGACATCACCGGGCCTGTCCGCAAGGCCCGGACTCTTCACGTAGAACCGGTAGGGATAGACCGGGCCGGGGTTGCCTCCGGCGTCGACCATGCGCACGTACAGGGTGTGCGGTCCCGGGGTGAGGGGGGTGATCGGTGCCGTTGCCGGGCCGCCCTTCGTGGCGGGCTTGGCTTCCTTGCTCGGCGGGGTCCGGTCGAGGTCGTACAGGTACTTGGTGGTGTCCGTAACGCCGTTGGCGCCGAACTGGAACACCCCTTCCGTACGGGCCAGGGCACCCTCCACCGGCTCCATGTCAGCGGTGGTTTCCGGGAACAGGTCGCCCTGGGAGTCGACGGTCGGCATCACGGTCGGGGCGTTCGGGTCGAAGCCGAAGCGGCAGCCCGGAGCGCCCTGAGTCGGCGTCCAGTCGGAGGCGAAAGCCGAGTCGGAGACGTCCTCCGCCTGTGCCTTCCAGGAGAACTGCCCGTTACTGGCGCCGAGATGCTTCAGCAGCGTGGCCTTGGGCACCTTGACCCGCGCCTGGGCACCCTTGGAGTTGCTGGAGATGACGGTCACCTGGACTCGGGTGTCGAAGATGATGCCCGGTGACACGTCGTGCTTGCCGGTGGCCCACAGGTGGAACTGAACGTTGACCTTGCCACCGTCGGGGTCCCACACCTGAGCGGTGAGGGTCACGTCGGTGTTGCCCAGCGTCACGTACGTCGAACCGTTTCCGCACTCGGTGGCGCCGACCTTGGTGCTGGGGATGGTGTCGAGCGACCAGGGCGCCTTCGGCAGGCGGTTGAACTCGACGATCAGCTTGGCGTCCGGCTTGAACTTCTTCCAGCTGTACTCGTCCTTGGCGTCCTCCGCGCTCTGCGGGGCCCGCAGA
>NZ_JBHXSG010000132.1:0-10259 GCF_042714835.1 Streptomyces sp. NPDC058678
CTCGCCGCCTACACCCACCAAGACATCCCCTTCGAACGCCTCGTCGAAGCCCTCAACCCCGAACGCTCACCCTCACGCCACCCCCTCTTCCAGACGGCACTCAGCTGGAACGACGACGAGGAGCAACAGGCCCTCTCGGCGGCCGCCGGGCTGCCCGGGCTTGAGGTCTCGACGGTGGGGGCCGGGCCGGGTGCGGCCAAGTTCGACCTGCTGTTCTCCTTCGGGGACGCGGAGGACGGGTACACGGGACGGATCGACTACAGCGCCGATCTGTTCGAGGAGGATTCCGTACGTCTCCTCGCCGAACGGATGGTCCGGGCACTGGATGCCCTGGTGGCGAACCCCGACCGGCGCGTGGGGGAGACGGTTCTGCAGAGCGAAGGGGAACTGCACCGGATCCTCGTCGAGTGGAACGACACCGACGTCCCGAGCCGTGCCCGGACCGACGCCTCGCTGTCGGACCGCTTCGAGGCACAGGTCGCCCGCACGCCGGACGCCGTGGCCGTCGTGTGCGAAGGTGCTGAGCTCACGTACGCGGAGCTGAACAGGCGGGCCAACCGTCTCGCGCACCGTCTGGTCGGGCTGGGGCTCGGGCCGGAGTCCCGGGCGGGAGTGCTGATGCGGCGCTCCGCCGACCTGGTCGTGGCGCTGCTGGCTGTGGCCAAGGCGGGCGGGGCGTATGTCCCGCTGAGCGAGACCTATCCGGACAGCCGGATGCGCTGGGTCCTCGACGGTACGGGGGCGGAGATCCTGCTCACCGACCAGGCCCTGCGTCCCCGGGCGGAGGTGGTGGGGCAGGGCGTCCCGCTGCTGGTGGTGGACGCGGAGGAGCCGGCAGGCGGGCGCCCGCAGGACGGCGACCTCGGGCTGGAGATCCAGCCGGACCGGCTGGTGTACGTGATGTTCACCTCCGGGTCCACGGGTGAGCCGAAGGGCGTGTCGGTCACCCACGCCGATGTGACGGCCCTGGCCGAGGACACACGCTGGCTGGACGGGGTGGTGGACCGGGTGCCGCTGCACTCGCCGCACGCCTGGGACGGTTCGACGTTCGAGCTGTGGGCGCCGCTGCTGGGCGGCGGCCGGGTCGTGGTCGCGCCACCCGGCGACCTGGACATCGAGACGCTGCGGCGGGTCATCGTCGAGAACGGGATCACCGCGTTGTTCATGACCACCGGGCTGTTCCGGGTGCTCGCCCAGGAGCATCCGGAGTGTCTGGCGACCGTACGGCAGGTGTGGACGGGCGGTGACCTCGCCTCGGCCAGTGCGATGCGCAGCGTCATGGAGCTCTGCCCGTCGACCCGGGTCGTCCACGTCTACGGCCCGACCGAGACGACGACGTTCTCGACCTGCCACGAGGTCGGTCCGCGTGACGTCGAGGCCGCGGCGGGTGGCGTACCGATCGGCAGGCCCATGGACAACACGCGGCACTACGTCCTGGACGAGGCGCTGCGGCCCGTACCCGTGGGTGTGCCGGGCGAGTTGTACCTCGCCGGTGCCGGCCTGGCCCGCGGCTACTGGGGGCGGCCCGATCAAACGGGTGAGCGGTTCGTTGCCGATCCCTTCGGTTCCGCGGGCACGCGCATGTACCGTACCGGCGACATCGTCAGGTGGAACGCGGCCGGCCGGGTGGAGTTCCTCGGGCGGGCCGACAGCCAGGTCAAGGTCCGCGGGTTCCGCATCGAACTGCCGGAGATCGAGGCCGCATTCGCCGCGCACCCGTCGGTGTCCCAGGTCGCCGTCGTCGTACGGGAGGACCGGCCGGGGGACAAGCGGCTCGCCGCGTACGTGGTGCCGGCCCTCGACGGCGCCGAGCGAGAGCTGCGCGACCATCTGGCGAGGGCGCTGCCCGACTACATGGTCCCGCAGGCGATCGTGGAGCTCGACGCCCTGCCGCTGACGTCCGTCGGAAAGCTCGACCGAGGGGCGCTGCCGGTGCCGGGGCACGCCGCCGAGCCGGGACGTGCGCCGCGCACCGCGGGCGAGGAGACGCTGTGCCGGTTGTTCGCCGAGGTGCTCGGGGTGCCCGAGGTCGGGATCGACGACGGGTTCTTCGATCTGGGCGGCGACAGCATCATGTCGATCCAGCTGGTCAGCCGGGCCCGCAAGGCAGGTCTGCTGCTGTCGCCCAAGGACGTCTTCGAGCGGCGCACGGTGGCCGCCATCGCCGAGACCATGGACGTGGGGACGGAGGCGGCGCGGGCGGAGGAGCCCGGCGCGGGCGTCGGTCCACTGCCGCCGACGCCGATCATGCACTGGCTGCGTGAACGGGGCGGCCCCTTGGACCGGTTCAACCAGTCGACCGTGCTTCGGGTGCCGGCCGGTCTGCGGCTGGAGCCGCTGATCACGGCCGTACAAGCGGTGCTCGACCACCATGACGCGCTGCGTATGCGCGTCACCGAGTCCGCCGACTCGGGCGCGCCGGCCTGCGACATCGCCGAGCCCGGCGCGGTGCGGGCCGGGTCGGTGACCCGCCGGGTGGCCGTCCGTGGGCTGGACGAGGAGGAACGGGAGCGGGTGTACGCGGCCGAGGCGGAGGCCGCCGCGGAACGTCTGGAGCCGGAGCGCGGGGTCATGCTCCAGGTGGTGTGGTTCGACCGGGGTGCCGCACAGCCGGGACGGCTGCTGCTGGTGATCAACCACCTGGTGGTGGACGGGGTTTCGTGGCGCATCCTGCTGCCCGACCTGATGGAGGCGTACGAGGCCGTGGCGGACGGCCGCGTGCCGCGGCTCGGGGCTGTGGGAACCTCGCTGCGCCGCTGGGCCCAGCGACTGCAGGAGGCGGCGCAGAGCCCGGACCGGCTCGAGGAGGCCGACTTCTGGGCGCGGGTGCTGAGCGGTCCGGAGGCGTTGATCGGCTCCGGGCCACTGGACCCCAAGCAGGACACGCACCGCACCGCCGGGCGGCTGCGGCTGGTGCTGCCCGAGGACGTGACGGTACCGCTCCTGACCCGGGTGCCCGCGGTCTTCAACGCCAGGGTCAACGACGTCCTGCTCGCCGCGTTCGCCTGGGCCCTCGACGAGTGGCGGGGCCGGGGCGGGGAGTCGTCTTTCCTGGTGGACCTGGAGGGCCACGGCCGGGTCGAGGAGGCCGTGGAGGGTGCCGAACTGTCGCGTACCGTCGGCTGGTTCACCAGCATGTATCCGGTACGGCTGGCACCAGGTGCCTACGACCGGGCCGAGGCCTGGGCGGGCGGGCCCGCGGCGGGCACCGTGCTGAAGCGGATCAAGGAGCAGCTGCGGGCCGTGCCCGGCTCGGGCATCGGCTACGGCCTGCTCCGCTACCTCAACCCGCGCACCGGGCAGCGGCTTGCCGCCGGGCAGCGGCCGCAGCTCGGGTTCAACTATCTGGGCAGGTTCGCCGCCGAGGGCGCCGAGAGCGCCGACGATGCCTCCTGGACCCCGGAGCCCTGGGGCGCGGGGCCGTCGAGTGAGGCGGACACAGCGCCACTGGCGCACGTGGTCGAGCTCAACTCCCATACAGCGGACGGGCTCGGGGGCGGACGTCTGGTGGCGAGCTGGACCTGGGCGCGGCGCCTGGTGACGGACGACTCCGTGGCGGAACTCGCCCAGCTGTGGTTCCGGGCGCTGCGAGCCCTGGCCGAGCACGCCGAGCGACCGGACGCGGGCGGGCTCACTCCGTCGGACGTGGCCCTGGGGGCGATCACTCAGGAGGAGATCGACGAGTTCGAGGACCTGCTGTAGCAGGGTTTGACGGAAGGGACTGCGGGAGGACGACGGGGAAGGGCCCGTGCCGGAGCGAGAGTGCCGGCACGGGCCCTTCCTGTGTCTTCGGCGCTCCTCGCGGGCCTTCCCGTGTCTTCGACGTCCCTCGCGGCCCTTCCCGTGTCTTCGACGTCTCTGTCGAAAGTCGTAGTGGCGCTCTGTCGATGGACGGAAGACCAGGTCAGGACCCGGCCCATACGGTCAGCGGTATGAACGGACACCTGAGGACGGACTGGCAATGATCACTTTGCGCGCAGTGACGAAGCAGTACGGCACGTCTGTGGCCGTGGACGGCCTGAACCTGGACATCGTCCCGGGCAAGGTCACCGGGTTCCTCGGACCGAACGGGGCCGGTAAGTCCACCACCATGCGCATGATCATGGGTCTGGACAATCCCACCTCGGGTGAGGCACTGATCAACGGCAAGTCCTATGCGGCGCTGACCCACCCGCTGCGTGAGGTCGGCGCGTTGCTGGACGCCAAGGCGCTTCACCCCGGGCGCAGCGCGCACAGCCATCTGCTGGCCATGGCGCGCAGCAACGGCATCCCCCGCAAGCGGGTGGACGAAGTGCTGGAGACCGTCGGTCTCGAGAAGGTCGCCAAGAAGCGGTCCGGCTCCTTCTCCCTGGGCATGGGGCAGCGGCTCGGCATCGCCAGCGCGCTGCTCGGTGATCCGGAGATCCTGCTGTTCGACGAGCCCGTCAACGGCCTCGACCCGGACGGTGTGCGCTGGGTACGCGAACTGATGCGATCGCTGGCGCAGGAGGGGCGCACCGTCTTCGTGTCGAGCCACCTGATGAGCGAGATGCAGCTCACGGCCGACCACCTCGTGGTGATCGGCCGGGGCAAGCTGCTCGCCGATGACACCATCGACCGTGTCATCGCCCGCAGTTCACTGACCGCGGTCCGGGTGCGCACGCCCGACAGCAGCGGCATGGACGCCCTCGTCCAGCGCCTCGAGGCCCAGTCCCTGGAGGTGCAGCGGCACGAGCAGAACGAGATCCTCGTCTCCGGGATCTCGGTCCAGACGGTCGGCGACATGGCCTTCAAGCTGGGCATCCGACTACATGAACTCCGCGTCGTCGAGGCCTCGCTGGAAGAGGCCTACATGGAGATGACGGCCAACAGCATCGAGTACAAGTCGCCCAAGCCCGTGGCCGCGGGCGCAGTCCCGCACCAGGAACAGCAGGAAGTCGAGGCCTGAGCCATGTCGAGCACAACCGTGAGCACGCGCGCGCCGAGGTCGGCCGCACAGCAGGGGGGCGGCGGTACGCTCGGAGCGGTGGCCGCGGAGTGGACCAAACTCTGGTCCGTGCGTGCCACCTGGTGGTGCCTTGCCGGGTCCATCGCCCTGATGGCGATCTTCGCACCGGGACTGGGCGTCAGCATCGCCAACAGCAGTGACAATCAGGACGCCGACATCCCGATCGCCCATCCCATGGTCCTCGCCGTGAACATGGTGCAGTTCGCCGTGGTGGCGCTCGCCATGCTGGCGATCACGACGGAGTACTCCACGGGAAGCATCCGTACGACACTCCAGTGCGTGCCCGTGCGCGGCCGCATGCTGTTCGCCAAGTCGGCGGTCGCCGCCCCGGTGATGTTCGTGATGGGGACGCTGCTGGCCCTGGTAGGGACGGTCACCACCGCACCGCTCCTGTTCGAGCATGCCGACTCCGACATGGGCAAAGCGGTACCGACCATCCTGTCCACCGGTGTCTACATCGCGATGATGGGCGTCTTCGCCATCGGGATCGGGGCCGCGATCCGCAGCGCCGTGGGCACCCTGACGACGGTGTTCATGATCCTCGCGGGTCTGCCGGGTGCCTTGGCGCTCTCCAGCAGTGACTTCACCAAGAAGATCCTGGACTACCTGCCCTCCACAGCCGGCCAGCACCTGATGGATGGCGACACGGAGCCGTACGGACGGATGGGCGCGCTGCTGGTCGTCCTCGTCTGGGTGGTCGCCGCCCAGGTGGCCGGCTACGTGGTCCTGCGCCGACGGGACGCCTGAGCCGATGGCGGCGACTGAGTTCCCCCGCCGGTCGCCGCCATCTTCCCTCTCACCGCATGCGACGATTGCATACGACCGAATTGTTACTATGAGTTGGCTGTGTGAAAGTCACCCAGGACGGCAGCGCCTGCATTCCGGGTCAATCGCTGCGTTTTCGCTTCCTTATCATCGGACCCCCCGTCTGGACAAGCCGATTTAGTCCCGGCTGAAGATTCAGTTGCACTACCGTATCCGATTCGGACTTGTTACTTTGGGACTGCTGGCTCGGCGCGTCACAAAATGACCGCCTGGCTTTGTTGTTCTCGATGGGCGACCGATCCGGTGATACGGCCCTCGGTTGCGCGGTCCTGTGCCAGTGCGTAGTGGGGGAGAAATGCGGATACGTCTGAATCGCAAGAATGTGGAGAATGTGCACATGATGGCCACCCTGGGGCCGGTGTCGGAGGCGATTTTCTCCCTCAGACACGTGGGGGGCCGGGGCGAGCCGGGGTTCAGGGCGTGGGACGAGCAGGTATCCGGCCGGCTCCGGTCGAGCCGGCTCGACCTCGAGGCCATCAGTGCACTGCGGCGGAGTTCCGACCTGACGTGGTTGCTCGCCGGGGACGGAACCACTGACGAGAGGCTCCTTTCGTCGGGCCTCAGGCGCAGCGAAGTCCGCTCGGTCATGGAGCGGTACACCGACATCTCCGTAAACCCCTACTGGCCGCAGATGCTGGCCCACCTGGGCGCCGCGCGCGAGGAGCGGATAGGGGGGGCGCTCGACGGGGGCGAAAATCTGTTGAATTCTTTACATCCGGGGATTTCCTGGAAGCGTCCGTTTCTGGAAATCTCGGGTGGCGAAGGCGTTGAAATTGAACTCAACGCGAAAGGGCTGTTAATAGCTCCGTCAATTTTTCTCGGAGATCGCCCCGCCGTATTTCTGCGTGATGTTGGAGGAACCAGCGAGCTGCCGGTCCTCGTTTTCTCTGTGCGCCCGGCGCCGACCGAGGCGCGCGCCTTGTGGACCACCCAGGGAAAAGACGTGGAGGCGCTGGACGCGCTCATGGGCCGTACACGGGCGCAACTGCTGAGACTGACGCTGGCCGGCGGCACGACAAGTGAACTCGCCCGGAGTGTGGGCACCTCGGCGGCCGCCGTCAGCCAGCACACCGGCATCCTGCGCAACGCGGGCCTGATCCTTTCGGAACGCGACCGCAACACGGTCGTCCATCGCATCACCTCCCTCGGCCGGGCCGTTCTCCATGGGAACTTCCAGGCCGCATCCACGCCGGCCGAACCGGTGCACCTGGCCGAGGCAGCCAGCACCCGAGAGGCCCGCGGACCGCGTCCGAGGCAGCCCTTTGCCGCCTCGCGCAAGAGGCCCGCCCCCGCTCCTCTCCAGGTCTCCGCGGGCAACAATCTGACCTGCCGAGCCTCCTGAACACTCCGGGGCGTCCACCGGCCGCTCAGGGCCCCACCGCTCCGTCTTCTTCACCCGAGGCCCCCGCTCGCGAAGGAGCCGTGGTGCGCCCGCCCCGCGAAGGACGCGCCCCGTCCGCTGTACAGCGGACCGTGCGCCTTCGCCTGCCCGCCTTTCACGGCCACGCTTTCTCGCCTTGGAGATCGCTCTGTGCACGCCACGGCATCCATACCACCGTTCATCGCGTCCCATGCGCTGCTCGTCTTCCTGTTGCAGGTCGGGCTGTTGCTGCTGACGGCACTGCTGCTCGCACGGCTCGCGACACGGCTGGGCATGCCGGCGATCGTCGGTGAACTCTGCGCGGGTCTGCTGCTCGGGCCGACCGTGCTGAGCCGCGTGGCGCCCGACCTGTACGACTGGCTGATCCCGCGCAGCACCGAGCAGTTCCACATGCTCGACGCGGTCGGGCAGATCGGCGTGCTCCTGCTCGTGGGCATCACCGGAGCCCACCTCGATCTGGGGGAGGTCCGAGCCCAGCGCGCCACCGCGATCCGGGTCAGCGTGTGCGGGCTCGTCATCCCCCTCGGCCTCGGCATCGCCGCCGGAGCCCTGCTGCCCGTCGGCCTCGTGGGCGAGGGTGACCGGTGGACGACGGCGCTCTTCCTCGGGGTGGCCATGAGCGTCAGCGCCATCCCGGTGATCGCCAAGACGCTCATGGACATGGACCTGCTCCACCGCAAGGTGGGGCAACTGACCCTGGCCGCGGGCATGATCGACGACGCGTTCGCCTGGGTCATGCTGTCGGTGCTGTCCGCGATGGCCACCACCGGCCTGCGCACCGGCACCGTCGTGTGGGCCCTCGCCGACCTCGCCCTGGTCATCCTCTTCGCGGCGGTCGTCGGCAGACCCCTGATCCGTGGCACCTTCGCGGCCCTGCACCGCCGCAAGCAGGGCCCGCAAACCGCCCTCGTGGTCGTGATCGCCGTCCTGCTGTCCGCGGCGGCCACCACCGCGCTGGGCCTGGAAGCGATCTTCGGGGCGTTCGTGTGCGGCGTCCTCATCAGCCGCTACGGCCACCCCGACCCGGCGGCGTTCGGGGCCCTGCGCAGCATGGTGCTGAGTGTGCTGGCGCCGGTGTTCTTCGCCACCGTGGGCCTGCGGATGGACCTGCTGGCCCTCACCGACACCCGCGTACTGCTCACCGCGCTCGCGTTGCTCTGCGTGGCCGTTCTCGGCAAGTTCCTGGGTGCCTACGTCGGCGCGCGCACCAGCCGGCTCAGCCGGTGGGAGGGGCTGGCACTCGGCGCCGGCATGAACGCACGCGGCGTCGTGGAGGTCGTGGTGGCGATGGTCGGGCTGCGGCTCGGCATCCTCACACCCGAGATGTACACGATCGTCGTCCTGATCGCGGCGGTCACCTCGATGATGGCGCCGCCCATGCTCCGTGTCGCCATGGCCCGGATCGGCCCGCCCGACGCCGACGAACGCCGAAGGCGCGACCAGACCGCGGCGGCACTCCCCACCACTCCCGACCGCCCCGGCAGCGGTCCGGTTCACCAAGGAGGCAGAAGATGAGTCCGCAACACACCGAACAGGCGGAAAGATCCGAGGAGTTCGACGTCGTCGTGGTCGGCGGTGGACCCGGCGGATCCACGGTGTCCACCCTGGTGGCCATGCAGGGCCACCGAGTGCTGCTGCTGGAGAAGGAACGGTTCCCGCGCTACCAGATCGGCGAGTCGCTCCTGCCGTCGACCGTGCACGGCATCTGCAGACTCCTCGGCGTGACCGAGGAGTTGGAGAAAGCCGCGTTCATGCCCAAGCGGGGTGGCACGTTCCGCTGGGGCAACAGCCCCGAACCGTGGACCTTCTCCTTCTCCGTCGCCGCCAACTTCAACGGCCCGACCTCACTGGCGTACCAGGTCGAGCGCATGAAGTTCGACCAGATACTCCTGGACAACGCCCGCGCGAAGGGCGTCGAGGTCCAGGAGGAGTGCGCGGTCGTCGACGTCCTCGAGGACGACGGCCGGGTCAGCGGAGTGAAGTTCACCGACGCGGAGGGCGTACGACGGGAGGTACGCAGCCGCTACGTCGTGGACGCCTCCGGCAACAAGAGCCGCATCCAGAGCAGGGTGGGCGGCAAGCGCCACTACTCGGACTTCTTCCGCAACATCGCGCTCTTCGGCTACTTCGAGGGCGGCAAGAGACTGCCCGCCCCCAACCGGGGCAACATCCTGTGCGCCGCCTTCGACGCCGGCTGGTTCTGGTACATCCCCCTCACCGACGACCTCACCAGCGTCGGAGCGGTACTGCGGCACGACGCCCTGGAGCGAGTCCAGGGCGACCGCGAGAAGGCGCTGACGAGCCTGATCGACGAGTGCCCGCTCATCGCCGAGTACCTGGCCGAGGCCAGGCGGGTGGACAGCGGACCCTACGGCGAGATCCGAGTGCGCAAGGACTACTCGTACTGCCAGGACAGGTTCTGGCGGCCCGGCATGGTGCTGGTGGGAGACGCCGCCTGTTTCATCGACCCGGTCTTCTCCTCGGGCGTCCACCTCGCCACCTACAGCGCCCTGCTGGCCGCCCGCTCCATCAACACCTCGCTCAGCTCCGCGATCGACATCGACGAGACGACGTGCTTCCAGGAGTACGAGGCGCGCTACCGCCGGGAGTACTCCCTCTTCCACGACTTCCTCGTCGCCTTCTACGACATGCACCAGGACGAGGACTCGTACTTCTGGAAGGCGAAGAAGGTCACCAACAGCAACGCCTCGGGACTCGAGTCCTTCGTGGAACTGGTGGGCGGCGGCGCCTCGCAGGAAGGAGCCCTGCTCGACGCCGGATCGTACGTGGCCCGGCGGGAACAGACGTTCAAGGAGTTCTCGGAGCTGATCGACGGACCCGGGGGAGGCGGTGACCGCGACCTGTTCGGCTCGGCCCTGGTCGAATCGGTCCTCGAGGAGGGCGCCAAGATCCAGGTACAGGCCGCCCTGGGGGAGAGCACCGACGACGAGGCCCTGACCGAGAACGCCCTGGTCCCCTCGGGCGACGGACTGCACTGGGCCGAGGGGTTCTAGACCCGGCCGGGGCGAGGGCACGACGAGTGACATGCATGAGGGGTGGCGCGAC
>NZ_JBHXSG010000133.1:0-9790 GCF_042714835.1 Streptomyces sp. NPDC058678
CACAAGCGGCAGAAGCGTGAAAGCCACACCCGACGCTCCTGGGAGGGTCAACCATACGAAGGGTTCACCGCGTCCCGCAGAACAACGTAGGGAAGTGTGACGCCACCGCGAACGCTTCCCACCGGACATCGTGATGCAGCAGACTCATTCCCCCACGGGGCGTTGTCATGTTGTTGGGTACGTGATTGCCTGACGGCGTGTCGGGGCGTGATGGACCCCGGGTCCGGTCCTGTGTTCAGGCCGTGGTGGGCCGGCCAGCGGCGCCGGTGATCTGATCCTAGATGGCGAAGCGGACGGTCATCTCGGCTCGGTAGTGATGTGCGGGCATCAGGTGACGGTGGGGCCGGAAGTGCGGCGAGATGCCGGTGAACGCGGACAGAAACCGCTGCGCCCCGCCGACGGAGCGAAAGCCCTTCATCGCGCGTTCCCGCTGCCGCGTGGGCTGGTGGCTGTTCTCGGCCCGGTTGTTCAATCCCTTGTGACAGCGGTGCTCGACGGAGGGCATGACCTCGCGGTGGGCGGCGCGGTAGGAGCGCAGCTTGTCGGTGACCACCACCCGCGGCACCGCACGCGTCTTCTTCATCAGGTGGCGGAAGAACCGCCTGGCGGCGGCCCTGTCCCGCCGGTTCTGCACGAGGATGTCGAGGACGTTGCCGCCGACGTCGACGGCTCGCCACAGATACTTCAGCTCGCCGTTGACCTTGATGCACACCTCGTCCAAATGCCATTTGTCCCCGGGCCGGGGCCGGCGGCTGCGCAGTCCGTTCGCATACGCCTGACCAAACTTGGCGCACCAGCGGCGCACGGTCTCGTACGAGACGATGACGCCGCGCTGGAGCATCAGCTCCTCCACCTCGCGGAACGACAGCGGAAAGCGGAAGTACAGCCACACGCACTGGGAGATGACCTCGACCGGGTAGCGATGCCCCTTGTACGACGGCGACGCACTGTCCACGGACGATCCTTCCCAGCGTGTTCAACCCGGAGATCATCCCACCCGGTCAGCCAACGTGACAGCGCCGAGCGATGGCCCCAGCTGTAGAGCGGCTTACTGCGGATCGCGCCTCCAGGGGCATGCAGAGCGGGCGAGGCTGGCTGGAGGTCACGATGTGGACCGGGAAGAAGAAGGCTTTAGGCTCGCGGCGCGGGGACGGGGGCCGACATGAGCGCTGCTGACGCGCTGCGGGCGGCGTCGGCAGCGATGGGGGATTTCGCGTCCCGTCGCGACGTTGCGACTTAAGCCGTGTGTAAGAGCCGGGTGTGAACGAGCCGGTGTGAATGAGCCGGTGGGCATGGGGAAGCCCCCGGCGGGACAGGGGGGAGTGTCCCCGCCGGGGGCGGCTGTGGGCGCCGGGTGTCAGCTCCAGGCGTTGAAGCTGATGCCGGACGGCTTGGCCGCGTTCAGGGTGCTGCGGAAGTGGTCGTCCTTGTCCTGCAGGGGGAAGTTGGCATGGTCCCAGCTGGAGCCCTCCAGCGCGTTCCAGGCCGTCCGGTTCTTGCTCCACAGGGTGTCGTAGGGGACCAGGGCCGGACGGTCCCAGCTCCCGTTGCCCCACGCCTCCGCCCGCTCTCCCGCCTTGGCGAAGCGGAAGGAGTGTGTTCCGAAGGGGCCGCGCGGGAGGCTTCCGTCCTTGTGGTAGACGGCCTTGAAGCGCTTGCCCTCCCGCTCCACGTCGTTGAACCGCTTGGTGGTGTAGTTGCCGTGGGCGGAGACGGACACGTAGCTGGGCCACTGGTCATTGCCGTGGTACCAGACCACGGTGGCCTCGAAGTCGTGCCGGTGCCCGAACTTGTCGACGGCGCCGGCGACGCCCTGGTCCTTCTCGAAGTACAGGGTGTAGACGATGCCGCACCAGCCGGAGCCCTTGTCGCACTTGGCCCGCGAGTAGGTGTTGGCCTGGCCGAGGTGGTTGCTCTTGCATCCGCCGCCGAGCGACCCGCTGTTGTGGAGGCCGCCGTTGAGCCTGCCGCTCGCGTCGACGGCGGCCGCGGGGTAGCAGCCGTCCGCGTCGTAGTCGAAGAGCGGCTGGAACATCTCCTGCTTCGCGGCGCCGTCGCCCATGTAGCCGAAGGGCTTCAACAGGGCGGCGTTGGCGCTGCCGGTCACGCCGACGGTCAGCGCGGCGACGCTGCCCAGGACGAGGGCGGCCTTGCCCAGGCGGGACGTTCTCTTGGTCTTGCCCTTGGTCTTGACTGCCTGCGACACGAGGGTCTCCTCCATGCTCGGTCTGCCGGGAATCCGGCGGTGCGAGATCGAGACTGGAGAGCGGAAAGTTGTTCGGCAGGCCTTCTGACCAGGGCAATCAATTCCTCTCGGCGTTTTGGAGGGCTGTTCGCCCGGGCGTCATGACCGCCGCTGACTCGTTCCTGTGCCGTTCACCTCGCGTTTTACGGCCGCCGCGCGACAGCCGACCTCCGCGACCGACTCCTGGAACCGGAGAATTGATTGACGCGTCTCCTTTGTCAGGACAATCAAATCCCATGATCAGTGGTGAGTTGTCCGGTGATGCGCGTCCTGTTGCCTTTCATTTGCCTGCACGTCGCCGAGGGCGTGCTCGGGCGAAAGGTTCCGCGACGTATGGTCACCGCTCTGACGTCGGTTTCGTCGGCTGTGTGGAGGTACGTGCGCATGGGCCGCCCTGAAAGACCCCTGGACCCGGAAGCCGGTCCCATAGCCCGGCTCGCCCACGATCTCCGCGAGGTGCGCAAGGCCGCGGGCACCCCCTCGTACCGGCGCATGGCCGAGGCGGCCGGGTTCTCCGCGACAACGCTGTCCCAGGCCGCGGCCGGCGAACGGCTGCCGTCCCTCGCCGTCGTCCAGGGCTACGTCAAGGCCTGCGGCGGCGACCCCGCGGAGTGGGAGCCCCGCTGGAAGGAGGCGGATGCGGAGGTCGCCGAGGCGGTGCGCCAGGAGTCGGCGGACACCGCACCGCCGTACCGGGGCCTGGCCCGCTTCGAGCGCGGCGACCGGCACCTCTTCTTCGGCCGGGACCGGATGGTCGAGGAACTGCACCGTCTGGTGTGCGACCACCGGTTCGCGGTGCTGTTCGGGGCGTCCGGCAGCGGCAAGTCCTCGCTGCTGCGGGCCGGGCTGATCCCCGCCCTGCGCGAGGAGATCGCCCGTGGGATCCGGCCGGCGGTGCTGCGGGTGCTCACCCCGGGAGCGCGGCCGGCCGAAACGTACGGACACCTGCTGACCCCCGCCGAGGACGAGCCGGAGAGCTGGGTCGTGGTCGACCAGTTCGAGGAGGCCTTCACCCTGTGCCGGGACCGCGAGGAACGGGCCCGCTTCATCGACCTGCTGCTCGCCGCCCGGTACCCGGGCAGCCGACTGCGCGTCCTGATCACCGTACGGGCCGACTTCTACGCCCGCTGCTCCGAGCACCGGGGCCTGGCCGACGCGGTCTCCGGCGCCGGGCTGCTGCTCGGGCCGATGACGGCGGACGAGCTGCGCGAGGCGGTGACCAAGCCGGCGCAGGCCGCCGGGCTGCTGGTGGAGCGGGAGCTGGCGGCGCGGATCGTCGGCGAGGTCGTCGACCAGCCCGGCGGACTGCCCATGCTCTCGCACGCGCTGTTGGAGACCTGGCGGCGACGCAAGGGCCGGGTGCTCACCCTGGCCGCGTACCAGGCGGCCGGCGGGGTGCGCGGCGCGATCGCGGCGACGGCGGAGGAGGTGTACGAGCAGCTGACCGAGGACCAGGCGCGCACGGCCCGCCAGCTGCTGCTGCGGCTGGTCGAGCCGGGCCAGGGCACCCCCGACACCCGGCGTCCGCTGACCCGCGCCGACCTGGCGGAGTGGACCGGTCCCGACGTGCCGGAGGTGGTCGAGCGGCTGGCCCGCGCCCGCCTGCTCACCGCCGACGAGGACGGCGTCCAGCTCGCCCACGAGGCCCTGATCACCTGCTGGCCGCGCCTGTCCGGCTGGCTGGACGAGGACCGCGAACGGCTGCGCCACCACCGGCGCCTGACCGAGGCCGCCCGCGCCTGGCTAGAGCACGATCGCGACCCGGGCGGGCTGTACCGGGGCAGCACGCTGGCGCGGGCCGAGGAGCTGTTCGGGGACGACGACGGCACGCTCACCGTGTCGGAGCGCGGGTTCCTCGTCGCCGCGCTGGAGGCCCGGGAGGCCGAGCAGCGGGCCGCCGCGCGGACCGCCCGAAGATCCCGGGCACTGGTCACCGCCCTGTCCGCCGTCCTCGCGGTGGCGCTCGTGGTGAGCCTGGCCGCGTGGAGCCAGCACCGCGACAACGAGCGGCAGCGCACCGATACCGCCGCCCGCCGCATCGCCGCCGTCGCCGACTCGCTGCGCACCACCGACCCGCGCGCCGCGATGCTGCTGGGCGTCGCCGCCTGGCGCGTCTCCCCGCTCCCCGAGTCCCGCCGGGCCCTGCTCGGCGCCCTCGCCCAGCCCGAACAGGACATCTTCTCCGACCCCGCCCCCGGCGAGACCCCTTTCCGCTACCTCACCGCCTCCGGCCGCACGCTGCTGAACATCGAGGACCGCACCTGGCGGACCTACGACGTGGCCACGCACCGCCGCACCGGCTCGGGCCGGCTGCCGGTCGACGACCACGAGGTGGTGGCGGTCTCTCCGGACGCCAAGGTCATGGCGGTGAGCGGAGCGGACGGCATCCGGCTGTGGGACACGGCCACAGGACGCTGGACCGGCGGTGGACCGTGGCCGCCGCTCTCCGACGTCGTCATCGGGGACCACGCCTATCTGGTGACCGGCCCCGAAGACGAACCGGCTCGCGTGCGCTCCGTCACCGACGGCAAGTCGATGTTCGAGAGCCCGGCGGCCGACCGCACGGACATGGCCCCCGACGCCCGCACGGTCGCCATCTGCCCCACGGGCGGCCAGGGCGCAAAGCCACCACAGGTGTGGGACACCGCCCGCCACCGGCCGCTGCCCGGCGAGTGGACGCAGGACCAGAACGTCTGCGCCGACAACGACTCGTCGCTGATCATGGGCGCCGGCCAGCGGATGGCCGCCGTCTCCGCGTCCGGCATCCGCGTCTGGGACACCGGCTCCGGGCGGCTGCTGGCCGATCTCACGGCCCCGGGCGTCGAGTACACCTCCTTCAGCAGGGACGGCAAGTTCCTGGCGGCGGCCGACGGTACGGAGATCAAGGTGTGGCGGCTGTCGTATCCCGACGCCCCGGTCTACCGGCATTCCCTCAACAACCAGTACGCGTACGGCGGCCTCGCCTGGGACCCCGAACACCCCGTCCTGCGCTACCTGGAGGCCGGTACGGTCCACTCGCTCGACGTGGCAACGGCGGTGACGCCGGCCTGGCACGACGACGACAGTGCCCTGTCCGGCGTCCGACTCGCCCCGGACGGCCGCGCCCTCGCCACCGCCGAAGTCAAGGACAACGGCTACCGCTTCCAGCTGCGCGACACCCGCGACGGCCATGTCGTACGGACGCTGCCGTCGCCGCCGGTGCCCGCCTCCCTGGCGGGTACAGACCGAGCCGCCGCTCAGGCAGGCACAGACCGGGCCGCCGCTCAGGAGGGCACAGACCAGGTCATACTCGGCGACACCCAGGCCCTGACGGCGTTCAGCCCGGACGGCGGGTTGCTCGCCTACGGCGTCTCGGCGCCGGGCCGAGAGGCGGCCCCACAGCGGATCACGATCTGGGACCTGCGCCACAACAGGGTCCGGGACACCCTGGACCTGGCCACCGCCGACTCGGCCGGGGCGGTCATCGACCTCGCCCTGGGCTCCGGCGGCCGCACGCTGTACGCCGTGCGCACGCCCGCTGTCGGAGAACTGCGCGACGAGGTGTGGGACACGGAGAGCCACCGCCGCCGTTCCGTGGTGACCGGCCTGGACAGCGGCAACCTGGCCGTCCGCCCCGACGATGGACTGCTGGTCGGCGACAACCGCGTCGCCCGCCTCCCGAACGGGTCGGTGACCGGAAAGGACCTCGTCCAGGGCGACCAGATCGGCGCCATCACCTTCAGCGCGGACGGCTCACGGCTGGCGGTGGGCGACGGGACCGGACGGGTCGCGCTGTGGGACGGGGACGTGCGGCACAAGGCCGGGGTCCTGCGCAACGTCTTCCCGGCCCGGCTCGGCGACACCCCCGAGGGCGTCAGCGCGCTGGCGCTCAGCCCCGACGGCCGCACGCTCGCCGTGGGCGGTAGCTCGGGCACGCTCCAGCTGTGGGACGTCGCCACGCAGCAGCCGCTCGGCGACCCCCTGCCGACGCCGGGCGAGGAGATCGTCTCGGTGGCGTTCAGCGAGGACAGCGGCACGGTGTACGCGGCGGGGACCCATGTGCCGCTCCAGCGGTACGTCGTCGGCCCCGAGCGGGTGGCCGAGCGGGTGTGCGCCCGGGTGGGCGGGCAGCAGCTGACGCGGGCGCAGTGGCGGACGTATGTGCCGGACGCGGCATATCGGAAGGTGTGCGGGGACTGACGCCCTGAGCTGTCCATTGGATGATTGCCCTGATGAGACGGGCTGCCCATCAATTCTCCGGCCTGCCAGCCTCGTTCCAGCCGTGGCGCGGGCAACCTCCTCCGCTCGCGCCGCGGCGGGCTGCCCCGATCAGGGCCGCGAAGGACAGCGCCCGACACGACCGAACCGGGAGATCCCTCCACGTGAAGTCCATCAAGAGCGGCGGCCGACGCCTCGCCGTGCTCGCCCCCCTCGCGCTCGCCCTCATCCCGTTCTCCACGGGCACGGCCAACGCGGCCACCCCCGGCTGGGGCTCCGACAAGCCCGACGTGATCGGCGACTGCAACGCCGGCACGCCCGACCTGTGCCAGTACCACGAGGTCAACTCCTGGAACGCGCCGGGCAACTGGCACGCGGCGGCAACGTGTTCAACAACTGCCAGGGCACCGACAACGCCACGTACGCGCGCGCCGCCGCCTACGAGACCAACACCTCCTACTCCTACGGCACGAAGCAGACCGTGGAGGTCAGCGCCGGTCTCTCCGACGAGATCCAACGTCGTGCCGGTTGCCGCCGGTGAGCGTGACGGCGAGCGGGGTTCCATGGCGGTCGACGATCACATGGTGTTTCGAGCCGGGACGGGCGCGGTCGACGGGCGAGGGGCCGGTGTGATCCCCCCTAATCCAGTGCGTAGGCAGACGGCCCGGGCCCATGCAACGACCCGAAAGCAGCTCCTGAAACACAAGAAGGCTCTGTTCCCGGCGCGCCGGGAACAGATGGGCGTGCATGTGCTCGATCGTGGTCTCCCGGCCCAGGTCACGGATGCGTTGACCGATGATTTGGACCAAACCGCAGGCCCTGTGGCGGCCGCCAGTTCTCTCGCCTACTGCGAGCTGTTGCTTTCGATGGGCAGTGGCTGTTCCTGATGCAGTCACGACATGACGAAGACGCTCCGTAGTCGTGTGCGATCTGAATCTCCGCAGTGCGGCAGGTGGGGGGCTGCGGCTTCAGTGCTGGCTGTCGTGAGGGGTGAAGAGTTCCAGCAGTTCCGCGATGGGCGATGGGCACGTGTGCCTCTGCTGGATGACGGAGGGTGCCGTCCAGCAGAGGATGTACCGCGTGCGCCGTCCGTCGCGTTCGCGGCGCATGTAGCCAGCCTGTTCGAGGTCGGTGACGATGCTCTGGGCAGTGCGTTCGGTGATGTCGCAGGCCGCGGCGATGTCGCGAAGACGGTGACGGGGTCGCGGACGACGACGAGGCAGCTTGAAGCCATCGCGGGACCGCTCCGCGTGCCTGTCGCTAGGGTGGTGCCCGGTGTCCGAGCTGAACGAGTTAATCGAGAACCTCGCCAACTGGCGCACTGGTGATGATTGGGGTAGCGGTTCGAGCCTGCGGGACAGGGCTATCACACGGCTGACGGAGATCGGACCGGACGCCGTGCCCGTGCTCGTGGCACGGCTGCAGCAGCTGCTCGACGACCGCGCCAACTACCTCGTCAGGTTCACCGCGGCCCAGGCCGAGTTCGACGCGTGGCGTGCCGATTACGTCGGAGACCAGCCGACCGGGTTGCTCGAGCTGCGCGGGTACAGGGACCCGTACGAGCTGCGGCAGGGTTTGGTGGAGGCGCTACATGCGCTGGGTGACCAGCGCGCTGCACCCGTTCTTGTCGCGGCGCTTCGCGACCAAGCGTGTGTCTGGTACGCGGCGATGGCACTGCGGGACATCCACGCGGCCGATCCAGTTGACGCGCTCATGGACGGGCTGGTCATCACGGTCCGCAACGGCAGGATGACCAACGAGATCGCGGCGGTCGCCATCGAATACGGCGTCACACCGGGGCAGGTGATCGCTAGGTTCGACACCGAGGAGACCGAGCAAGGACGGGTCAACCTCATGGAGTTGCTTGCTGATCTCGCCGCCGAACGAGAGGTGCCCGCGACGCCCTTCCTCGCTGCAGTCGACGACGACAACGAAGAGGTCCGCTGGGCTGCTATCCGCGGCCTCACCCACGTCGCGGCGTCCCCGGAGATCGAGGAGACCTTACTCGTGATGGCTCTTGACCAGGAGAGATCCGTGCGATGGCGGGCGATCTCGGCACTTCGACAGATACGCGGCAGCGGTACGTCGGTCGGGGGTTACCACAACTTCCCACTCACCGAGGACCTAGTTCGCGAGGCATTCCTTCTCCAGGACGAGCGCGTCGACGGCCGGGTACGGGCCCGGCTAGCCGACCTGAGGGACCCAATGCCGGTCGTCCGAGCCCTCCATAGCCTCGCCGCCGACGGCGACAGCCGGGCCGGCGCCACTCTTCTCTCGGGTACGGCGCTGTTCCGCCTAATCCTTACCGACGAAACCGCGGATGAAGCCAAAGCGGCCTTCGCCACGGTGGCCACCACGGCAGACGTGATCCGTCTCGAGGAATTCCGCGCGGCACAACCCAAGCCACAACCCAAGCGCCGCCGCTGGTTCCGTCGCCGCTGACGGCTCGGCTCTGGGTTTCATCGGAGGGTCAAGATCCGTCGTGTGTCGACCCCGGCGATGACGCCGAGGGAGGACCCGCCGTCCGCCAACGCACTCAGCCCCGCAACACCCTGCGTTCGCGATCGGACAACACTGCCTCGAGCGTCAGGTGATGCTGGTAGGGAGGCTCCGGATGGGGCTGCGCTGGGTGGTGTTGTCGGTGCGCCGGTCCAGCTCGGTGCGGAGTTCGTGGATGACCTGGGCGTAGACGGCGACGTGCTCGCGGAGTCGGTCGTTGTCCTGCTGCAGTGCGCGGGCGGTGGCTTCGGCGTCTACTGCGCGGGCGTGCAGATGCTGGAACGCAGGCGGGATGCCGTTTGCCTCGGACTTTCGGCGGGTGAATTCGTCTTTCAGGTCAACGTGCTTGTGCGTGAGGACCCAGCGCTTGACGCCTGCCTCGGCGGCGAGTTGCAGCGTGGTGAGCGCCCCCGTAGACCGGGTCGGCCGGCCGTCGAGCAGCCGCTGGATCGCTGCGGTGATGGCGCCGCGTTCGGCGTCACGGTCAGTGGCCATCGTGGGGTTCTCCGGCGGGGTCGTGGGCGGCGACGATGCGTTCCAGGCGGTCGAGCTCGTGCTGTTCGCGGGCGTGTCGGAAGGCGGGGGCCAGCGGGTCATCGACGAGTGGCCGTAGCTGATCGATCTGGACGAGGACGTGTTCGATGTCGCGATCGGTCCGCGCGATGTTGACGCAGTTCGGGCGGCAGTCGTCGAGGTCGGGGGTGCGGCGGGTGCCGTCCTCCTCGCTGCGCAGGCGGCAGGCTGCCCGCTTGGGGTCTAGGTGTATTGACCCGCAGCGTTGTTCACACGGCTGATGGGTGGCTTGCCTCCGAGTGCGGTGTGGCAGCGGTGGTGGTTGTAGGTGTGCAG
>NZ_JBHXSG010000134.1:0-9459 GCF_042714835.1 Streptomyces sp. NPDC058678
AAACCCCGAGGCGCTGGCCCAGGACGGCCACCAGGCGCCAAGAACAAACAGCGGGCACCCCGCTACGACGTCGGCAAAACCGTCAAACGCCCCGAAACCCCCGGGCCCGCCGATCTTACGAAGGACCAGCTCAGACCCACGCTTGGAAGGTAGGACAAGCTGAGTGCCTGTTCCTGATCCAGGCTGGAGTATCTCCGGGCGCTATCAAGAAGTCGCGCGAGGTTATAGGCGGATGATGACGAGAGCGATGTCGTCGGAGACGCCCCCGGCGACGTCGAGCCGGGTCAGCAGTGCGTCGGCCAGCAGGTCAGGGGCGAGGGTTCGGTCCTGGGCCAGGGCAGTGGTCAGGCGTTCCAAGCCGGCGTCGATGTCCTCGCCGCGGCGCTCGATGAGGCCGTCGGTGTACAGCACGAGGGTGTCTCCCGGCCTGTAAGGGAGGCCGGCCTGGGGGCGGGGGACATGGTGCTCGCGCGTGCCGAGTGGTGGGTCGGTGGCCTGGTCCAGCAGGTCGCAGGTCCCGTCGGTGTGGAGCAGGATCGGTGGTGGGTGCCCGGCGTTGCTGTAGATGATCAGCCTGCTGCGGGTGTCGATGAGCACCTTGACCGCGGTGGCGGCCATGGCGCCGTCCACGGAGCGGGCATAGAGGCCGAGGACTTCCAGGGCCTGGGCGGGGCTGGGGACGGCGCGGATGACGGCGCTCAGGGCGCTGCGGAGCATGCCCATGACGGCGGCGGCGTGCAGGCCGTGGCCGACAACGTCTCCAACCGCCACGGCGTAGCGGTCGGGTGGCAGGTCGACGATGTCGTACCAGTCGCCGCACACGTTCAGTGTCGTAGTCGCGGGCAGGTAGCGCACGGCGATGTTGCTGTGCCGGTCAAGGTCAGGAACGGAGAGCATGGCTTCTTGCAGGGTGACGGCGACCTGCTGTTCACGGGCGTGGGCCTGGCGCAGTTCCTGGTTCATCCGGTGCAGCTCGTGGGCCCGTGCGTACAGCTCGGCTGCAATGCCCTCCGTTCGTTCGGGGGACTCCTCGCTGAGCTGACGTGCCTGGGGTGAGTGGACGAAGGCCGTGACGTCCTCCACCTGCTGGATGATCCACTTCACTGTGCCGTCAGGCGCGGAAAGCGGAGTGTGGACCACCGACCACCATCGCTCCTCGAACCCGTCCTGCTGATCGGGGGCGGGAACGTCGTACCGATGGAGCACCGCGGTTTCCGGCTTCCCGGTGTCCAGAAGCCGGTGCAGGGAGGCTTTCAGGTTTCGTTCCTCGTCGTCGCGGAAGCCGGGATTCTCCGGCAGGGCGTCGAAGAAGTACTTCCCGATCAACTCGTCCTTGGTCCGGCCTGCAGTCCGCAGGCATGCCGGGTTGACGTAGCGGATCACCAGGTCCGCATCCAGCACCAGGTACGGGCTTGGTGTGGCGTCGAAGAACGCCGTGAAATCGATGTCCGCTGTCATCACGCGCTCTCCGTGGCCGCGAGCGCGACTGCCTGGACTTCCAATCTACGGGCGATCCAGTGCTTGGGCTCGTTCGTTCGCGTTCATTCACCCGGCACCGCGACCCCCGACCGGGTCCCAGAAGCTACTGCCCCGCAGCTGGAACTATGCCCGCCGACCACGCCCCGGCTCGTTCACGCAGCCGAGGCTGAGCCAGAGGGATGCGGGCTGGAGGAGTGAGTCGCCGCCGGAGGCGTCGGCAAGCCTTCTGGAGCGAGGAGTTCCCGGCGCTGCCGGCATCGCAGAGAGATCGCCCGAAGCGGCCCAGGGCGACGGCACCGACCCGGCAACACTCCGTTGACCACCTCCCGCCAGGCAACACGGGGCTGGGCGGAGTGACGATGGAGGGGAACCGATCCACCCCTCTACCTGGAGGGAGAGGCGGCATGACATCCCCCTTCGAAACCTCAGCAGGCACCGGCACCATGCCCCCGCACGGCACCGCACCACAGGACCCTTGCTCGGCGGAAGCCTGGCGACCTTGGCGAACATGGGCTGGCAATTCTTTCTCACCGCCTCAACACCGAGAGTGGATGCGGTGATGACCGGCGCTCGGACGCGTGCCCGGGTGGTGATCGTGATGAATCCACGCTCGGGCGGCGGCAAGACGGCTCGTTACGGCCTGGTACAGCGGGCCGAGGGCATGGGAGCCCAGGTCTGGACGACCAGCGAGGAGGAGGACGCGGCGTCGCTCGCGAGGAACGCCGTGGTGGAGGGGGCGCAGGTGCTGGGGGTCGCGGGCGGTGACGGCACCGTGTCGGCAGTCGCCGCGGTGGCCGCCGACACGGGCCGGTCGCTGGTCGTGGTCCCAGCGGGCACCCGCAACCACTTTGCCCGGGACCTGGGCCTCGATCTGCGCGATCCAGGGCGGGCGCTGGACGCCCTGGTCGACGGTGAGCCCGCGCAGGTGGACCTGGGGGTGCTCGGCTCGCGTGTCTTCGTCAACAACGTCTCTTTCGGTGTGTACGCCGATGCCCTGCTGGAGCCCGGGTACCGGGAGGACAAGCCTCGCGCGTTCGCCGCAGTGGCACCCGACTATGCCAAGGGCAAGCAGTGGGTCGAGGCCCGCGTGGACACACCATGGGGGACCGTCGAGTTCCCGCAGGTGGTGCTGATCTCCAATAACCCTTACCACCTGGCCACACCGCGTTGGCTGGGGCGTCGCTTCTCCCTCAGCACGGGACAGCTGGGCGTCATCGTTCTCAAGCGCCGGGCGCAGGCTCCCCCCGACCTCCTGCGGCATCTGCGCGGCGAACTGCGACAGCACAAGCGCGGTGCCGGGTCGGCGGGGGATGGGGCCGTCATCTGGTCTGCTCCCGGCATCACGCTGCACGGTGAGGTGCGGCATCTTGACGCGGGCGTCGACGGCGAAGCGGTGCGGCTTCCTCTGCCCGTCGTGTGCGGTATCCGGCCGGGTGCCCTGCGTTTGCTGCTGCCGAAGGACCGGCCGGGGATGCCGCCGGAGCGCGCGATGCGCCACTGAGGGGACGTCCCTGAGTGCCAGACTCCCGTATCCCTTGCTCACCGGAGTCGGCCGAGCGTGACGTCCGTGCTGCACTCCGCTCGCCCCATCCCCCTTCGCGGAGCATCTGCTGGACATCCCGCTTCATGAAAGGGATTTTCGACGCCTGACCGTGCCGCTCGGCAGTCGTCTAGGCGTGATCATCTCCCGCGACCCACAGGACGCCTCGCGGCTTCGTGTCGCAGACTTCAACCGCTTCACCGTCTTCAACAGCCGGGAATGAGTGGCGCACGCACCGGAATGGCCCGGTACTCACCCGCGCCTCGCGCAGGATCTGACCGAGCTGATGATGAGGCAGCGCATGGTCGCCCCGGCCTTCTTGCAGGACTACGCCCCTGGTGGCCGTACCTAGAACCGTCCTCGCAGAGCTCGATGGGGACCGATCGCAGGGCGACACCGTGATCAGCCCGCCCGGCCGCGGCTTCGCCTCAAAAGGCGCCGTGTTGCGCTGCGTGTTGCGGTAGGTGTTGCGCCGGCCTCCACAGCGCGCTGGAGTCCGCCCAGGTCACCACGGGCGTACGGCGTGGTCGGGCCGCTGACATCCCCGTTGCGACCCCTTCGCCCATGCCCTGGCTGGAGTTGAGGATGAGGGAGGGCGGGATGGGCGGCGCGGACGCAGCCGGGGATCGGGGCGCGCTCAGCCGGTTGCGCGTCGGCGGGGCCTCCGCGCCCGCCGCCGTCAGTGAGGTGGTGACGTCAGTCGGGGAACGTCGTCGGGGGAGAGGTCGGGGCGGGCACGGTGCCAGCGTGCGGGATGTCGCCACCGGCCGGAGGCATCGCGGGCGACGTCGACGCCGACTGCCACCACCAGCTCGGGCTCCACCAGCGTGACGTTCAGCTTTTCCTGGCTGCCCCACCCGGCTGAGAACGACCAGCCTGCCCACGGATGACCGCGCCGCCCCGCAGCGAGCAGACCGGCGAACGCCGTACCTGCCGCCTGGGCGAGGGTGGTGGTGCGGCCGACGTACTGAAAGCGCCCTTCGGCGTCGTACCTGCCGAGCAGCAGCGTGCGGGGAACGGCCAGAGAGCCGGTGATCGCGCCGACGATCGCCTCACTCGTCTCGCGGACCTGCTGGCGAAGACGCAGTATTTGAGGGGCGCGCTATTCCGGTCTCCTCACTACGCGTCCGGCTTCCTGAAGCAGGCGTGGCGGCAAAGCAGCGTTGGGGACGCAGCGATGGTGGACTGCCGTCTATTGGGTTGCAGATGGGTCCCGTGGCACGGCAGTGTGCGCGCAGGTTTGACCCGCAGCTCAGGAGGCACTCTCGTGGTGGTCGTTTCAGCTCGTCGTGTCGCCCTTCTTGGGGGCGGCTTTTCAACAGATGAGGACGGCCTGCTTGACGACTGGCTGCTTAACCATGCGAGGAGCCCCCGACCCAAGATGTGCTTCGTTCCAACTGCCAGTGGCGACGCGCCTGCATACGTCGATCAGTTCTTGAGCGCGTTCAAGCCACGTAACTGTGAACCGTCTGTCTTGTCGTTGTTCCGGCGAGAGCTGGACGACGAGGCGCTGCGGACGTTTCTGCTCAGCCAGGACGTCGTGTACGTCGGCGGTGGCAATACTGCGAACCTGCTGGCGGTCTGGCGTGCGCATGGGGTCGACCGGCTGCTGCGCGACGCATACAGCAGCGGGACGCTGCTGTGCAGAATCAGTGCTGGCGCCAACTGCTGGGCGGAGGGCTCGCACACGGATTCCTTCGGGCCGCTGACGTTCCTGCAGGACGGGCTGGGCCTCCTGCCGGGCTGGGTGTGTCCGCACTACGACAGCGAACCAGGGCGCCGCACCTCCTACCAGGAAGCTGTAGTTACTGGCATGCTGTCCGCCGGCTGGGCGGTTGAGGACGGGGTGGGGGCCCTCTTCACGGACGGGCGCCTTGAGGAAGCCGTCACCCGGACTCCGGAGGCCCGCCTGTACTTGGTGCAGGCAGCTGAAGATCACGAGGTCATCGAGCGACCGCTGTCATGCCGATTGCTCAATGAACGAGAGTGATGCGTAGGTCATGTTCCTTGGGCTGGCTGGCGGGTGGCCAGGTAGTCGGACCAGCTGTCGCCCGCGAGCCGGGCCCAGCGGTGGGCCGTGACTGGGCTGATGCCGACGAGGTCCGAGATCACGATGGGTGGCAGGTCAGCGAGTGCTTCCATCATGGCCGTGTTCCGTGCTGCGCGGGCCGGCAGGTTGTGGCGCTTCATCGTGTCTCCGAGTCCCACAGGGTTGCGGGGACGGCCGGGGAACTGGCCGGGGAAGAGGAACCTCTCCGTCTCCTGTGGTTGTTGATGCAATGTGGTGGCTTCGCGGAGCTGATCCTCGATGAGACGAGCCAATTTCGGCGGGAGTACCACGGGGTGGCGGTTGATCGTCAGGTAGGCGTTCTTGTCGTCATCGCGGTGGAACTGGTCTGCGGTCAGTTCGACGATCCGCGTGAGGGAGAGAGCGTAGAGACGGATCAGGGCGCCGGTGATGCGCACCTCCAGGGGGAGCGAAGTGTCGTTGAGGCATCGGCGTAGCTCCTCCCGATGGATGTCCTCGACCTGGAACTCACCTGGGAGCTGGCTGGGTGGGTGGTCGATGGTCAGGTCGGCGATCAGACGTCGCGCGGCTGCCCAGCGGATGAAGGGGATGGAGCGGGTGCGTACTCCGGGCCTGTCCATCGACCAGGTGTCGAGGTGGCCCTGCTCGAGCGTTGCGAGCGTCAGTCGGCGTGCGTCCAGCCAGGCCAGGAATTGGATGGCGGCGCGGATGTTGCCGCAGTCGCCCTTGTGGGCGTTGAAGGAGTAGCGGCCCCGTGCGGAGCGCCGTCCGGCATCGCGGATTACCTGCCATTCGGCGAACGGGCGGATGAGCGTGACGTGGTGGGAAGGGAGGCTGGTAAGGGTCCGTGCAAGCCAGTTCGTAAGGAGGGCGAGGTTCTCGTCGCGCTTCGGAAGGATGCCTGCGGTCACCAGCAGGCCGCGCACGTAAGCGGTGGCGGCCTGTTGGCCGAGGGTGTCGAGTGCCTCGTGGCTGAGGTCGCCTGGCTGGCGGGCGAGGCGGCCCAGAAGCTGCGCGGCCGGGCTGCGCTTGAGCCACGCAAGGACCTGATACGGACTGTCCGCCTCGGTGAGCACTGTGGTCACCGGCGCAAGCACCTGGGCAACGCTGCTGTCTTCAGCGGTGAGGAGTGTGGTCACCCGGGCTGCGAGAGTGCATCGAGGGCAGAGCCGGCCCTTGAGAAGGTCACTGGGCTGGTCGCATTGTGTGCATACATCGGCAGGTCGGTCAGGGGTGCAGCATGTGCGGCACAAGCCGTCGCCGTCGGGCGTCCTGTCCACGAGTATGCGTGCCTGTTGGCAGGAGCTGCAGTGCTCCGGCGTGGTGCGGGCACGTTCGTAGCAGGAGTCGCAGACAGGTCCCAGAGGCCAGTGGATCTTGATTGGTTTGGGGCGTCCGCAGATGCCGCAGTCGTGGACTGGCCGGGGAATGCAGGTCTGGCAGTGGAAAGGGCCTTTGCCGCCGTCGATGTGGTGACCGCGGCGGATGCGGCCGCAGACGCTGCACTCCTTCTCTCGTCCCCGAAGGCACGGCCTGCATGCAGGTGTCCGGACGACTGTCGTTGGCCCGGGCCTGGATGGGCGCGACCGTCCCGCACACCCCGCACCGGCGCGGGGGACTGGAGTAGCAGGTGCCGCAGATTGGTCCCTCGGGGGTCATTGCGTTGACTCGGCGCTCGCGCCCGCAGCGACAGCACGTCCGCGATTTCTTCGGGGCACACGTCTGGCACAGGTACGAGCATCGCGCGCACCCGTCTGACGTGGGTGAACTGCTTCTTCAGTGCCGGTGGAGTGTTGTGGCAGATGCAATTCATCCTGTTTTTGTACTTCTGCCACGACCGCACGCTTCCGCGATATGGCTCGTCCAGCCGCTTGATGCACAGTCCCTCCACCCCGGCCGCCGTCCACGACAGCCACTCCCGCGCCAGGGCCGGGTCGGTCGTCGACGGGCATAGCACCCACGGCGCCGTCAGGCCGCGCTCAGCGAACAGCGCCTCCAAGGCCGCACGGCGCCGGGTGTACGGCCAGCCCGTCAGGTCGTCGCCTCGGTGGACCAGGTCGAAGGCGACCAGTTCCCTGTTGGATCGGCCTGTCTTCATGCGCGTACAACGGGAAGACCACCCCGGCGGGAGCCCCGCGCGACCCGCACGTTCGGACCGCAGCCGTCTTGCGTCGGCATGTGACCGTGGGGTGGTGGGGCTTGCGTCGGTCGGCTGTGGTCAGGCTTCTGGGCTCCGTGCCGCCGGCTGGTCGCTGTTGCCGTGTGCCAGTGACGCGAGAATCTCCTTGCGGCAGACATCGAGGATTTCGTCCGCCAGCGGAGAACCGTCCGGGCATGCGCGCGACAACATGACCGCGCCGACCGAGTGGGCGAGCATGTCGATCACCATGGTGCGGGTCGCGCGCTGGTCCGCATCCCCCGGCGTATCACTCTGGGTCTGAAGGGCCGTCAGCAGGTTCTCGATCCCGGCTGCGAACTCTGTTTTGATGTCCGCCGGCTGGCGTGCGGCGTCGCCGCTGAGGGCCGCGATGGTGCAGCCGTCACCGCGCCCGTCGCGATGCTCCCGGGAGACGTAGCGCTCGACGAACTCGGCGGCGTCCATGCCTTCGGTCCGTGCCGCGGTCTGTGAGAGCCCGCTCGCGGACGCTTCGGCCATCAGGTCGGCCTTGGAGCGGAAGTGCTTGTAGAACCCGCCATGGGTGAACCCGGCGGCTGCCATCAGTTCTGCCACGCCGACACCGTCATATCCGCGCTCACGGAACAGCCTGGCGGCTGTCGCGACGATGTGGGCCCGGTTCTGCTCTGCCTGTGCCTTGGTGACCCGCATGTCCAGCCGTCCCTTCCTCGGTCGACGCTCGACGGTCGAGGATACATTGATGTCGATCGACATCAAAGGGGTTGACTTTTTAGATGACGATCGTCATCGTATTGCTCACCCACTACAGAAAGGCCCAGGCCATGAGTGACACACATGTGACCGCACCGACTCAGTACATCGAGGTCGACGGCGACCGATTCGCCTACCGCCGCTGGGGCAAGCCCTCCGGAGTCCCGCTCTTTCTGGTCCAGCACTTCCGCGGGGGAATGGACAACTGGGACCCGCTGCTCACCGACGGCCTGGCCGAAGGCCGTGAGGTCATCCTGTTCAACGGGCGCGGCATCGCCTCGTCATCGGGCACGCCGCGTAACCGGATGGAGGACATGGCCGACGACATCGCCGCGGTCATCCGGGCACTGGGGCTGGAGCAGGTCGACCTGCTCGGCTTCTCGCTCGGCGGTTACCAGGTGCAGGAGGTCACGCTGCGCCACCCCCAGCTGGTGCGCAAGCTCCTCCTACTCGGCACCGGCCTCCGCGGCGGGGACCCGACAAGTGACCCCCAGGTGCCTCAGTACGCCCTGAACCCGGTCCCCACCCTGGAGGACTTCCTCTTCCTGTTTTTCGGCCGCTCGGAAGCCGCGAAGCAAGCGGGCAAGGCCTTCTGGGAGCGCCGCCACCAGCGGGCCGACCAGGACCCGCCGAGCTCGCCCGCGGTCGCACAGGCGCAGTTCGAAGCGACCGTCGCCTACGCGGAACCGCTGCCGGGCGAGAACCCCTACGCCCACCTGAACGCGATCACCCAGCCGACGCTGGTCCTCAACGGCGAGAACGACGTGATGATCGCCTCGATCAACTCCTGGCACCTCGCCCAGAACATTTCCAACGCGCAACTGCTGATCTACCCCGATGCCGGGCATGGAGCGCAGTTCCAGTATCCCGAGCGGTTCCTGAAGCACGCCATTCAGTTCCTCGACGAGTAACACCTGCGGGGCTTCGGTGCAGTCGCTGACGCCTGGTCCGTGGTGACGGGCCGACTCATCGGATCCCCGGAACGCGACAGGCGCACCTTCTCGGGCCATGGAGCCCGCTCGCCCCCGTGGTCGAAAACGGAAGACGGTCCGGCCGACGGATCGCCGCCGATTTCGCCGGTCAGCCGCGGCAGTGCCCGGTACGGATGTCCGGAATCCGCGAACCCGCTGACTTCGCGATTCGACACGCTCGACCCGACAGAGAACGCGAAGTGCGCCGGCCACTCCCGCGCCGCCTGAGCGGCAGCTGCCCCGCGCCGGGCAAGCCGCTGCTGCAGCCGCTCGAACGCCAGCCGGTCCCGCTCCCACACAACCAGCTCGCCATCCAGCCCGATGTCCTCCGGCAGCTGCGCCAGGGCCGCCGCCCGGATCTCGGGGACGAGGCCGTCATGTCCGTGCCGCGCCGTGAGCGCAGCAGCACCCGCCCGCCCGCGTGCACGGCAAGCTGAGCGCGGTAACCGTCCCACTTCGGTTATGCGCTGTTGAGCTGTCCACGGACTATCGTCCAGCGTCATGTCGATCACCGGTTGGCGAGCACGGGAGTTCAGCTCCCTGTTCGCCGATC
>NZ_JBHXSG010000135.1:0-9415 GCF_042714835.1 Streptomyces sp. NPDC058678
AGGACACCCCTCAGCCGAGGAAGGAGAACTCCTTCCAGAGCCCGCCGGCATCACCACCGCGACAGCGAAGCCGAACAGGACCCACACCGCCGGCCTCACCAGTTCGACGCCGCTCAGCCGCGGCGCAACCCCGATCTCCG
Source organism: Streptomyces sp. NPDC058678 (assembly GCF_042714835.1). Classification (NCBI taxonomy): domain Bacteria; kingdom Bacillati; phylum Actinomycetota; class Actinomycetes; order Kitasatosporales; family Streptomycetaceae; genus Streptomyces; species Streptomyces sp. NPDC058678. Next base: position 141 of record NZ_JBHXSG010000135.1, read on the forward strand.
CCACCGAGCGAACTGCCCAACAGCCCGCAGCACATCGCCGGTCTCACCACAGGACGGCAGCCAGGGTGCCCCGTTCGGCCGTCACACACGGACTGAGGACGCCCTCGCCACGGCTCTGCAGAAAGAAAGAAGAGACCACCGGGCCGGCGCGAACACTCGGATGGACCGTGCCGAAGCAGACCGCGTCCGTACCCGGACCGGGAGTATTGGATGGATCATGATGCATCGCCGCCTCGCCCGCGACTACGAGACCCTGCCCGCCAGCTCCGAGGCCATGATCCGCATCGCCTCGATCGACAACCTCGCCAAGCGCATAACGGACGAGACCACACCAACGAGGAACCTACTAGGAAATAAACGGCAATTCACCTACATCAAACGCCCTCTGAGGAGAAATTCTTCTCCGCAAGTGGTCGGGCCGATCCTGATGTCGAGGACGCGCGCCGAATGGAGGAGATCGTGCGGCCACCGATCTGGACTGGACGATCGTCCGTCCGTCGGGATTGTTCGACGCCACGCCCGTCACGGACTACCGCGTCGCCGTCGCGCCACAGAGACTGCCCGGCATGTCCACCTCCCGCGCCGACCTTGCCGACGTGCTGCTGCGCGAGGCCACGGAGGACCGGCACGTACGCGCCTGCATCGAGGTGATCACCACCCAGGGCACCCCGAACTACGCCAGTGTGTTCCTCAAAGAGGCGCTGCGCATCGGCAAGTGATCCGGCAGCCTGCAGAGAGTGGGCTGGACTGTCGTTGGTGGTCGGCACCGGTCGCTGCTGAGCGGCCTCGACCGGCCCAGAGGCGGCCCAGGGACGGGCCCCCACCAGATCGGCGCACGCCTGGATCACCTGACCCTGGAGTGTGTTACCTCCAGTACGCAGGTTGGGGGAACCGATCACTCCGTCGAGGAAGCGCTCTCACCAGCGAAGCAAGACGAAGGCCCTCCATTGATCATCGGGGAGCCATGTGCGCGCCCCGACTCGTAGGCCGAGAACTGCTGACTGCTGGACCCCTTCGTCCCCAAGCCCACTCGGGCAGGCTGCTGACCCTGGTCGGTATACCTTCCACCTGCGCTGACGGTCCGCAGCCGGCTGCTCTCGACCGCCGTTGTGCACTGACGTCAGGCGACCGGCGCCTTCTTGGCGGAGCCTGTTTATCGGCTCCAGGCGGAGGGTGGCACTGCGCGAACAGGTGCCCGATTTGATGGATAATCTATTGATTAGGGGCGCTGTTTCCTGCTGCCACGCCGCAGCCGTGTGGTGCAGCTAGGCGGTACGTGTCCTTCACGACAGCTCACCACACGGGAGGCGGCCGAAGTGGACAGGGAACACGTCGTGGACGTACTGAGACGCAGCCGGGCAGTGGGGTCCGCCCTGGTGGCACCGCTGGTCGTTTCTCTGGCACTGGTGCCGTTCCGGACCTCCTTCGCCAGCGTCGACGCGGCTCTCGTCCTGGTCGCGGTGGTGGTGGCTGTGTCCGCCATGGGGAATCGTGTCGCCGGTCTGATTGCGGCGGTTTCGGCCGCCGCCTGGTTCGACTTCTTCCTGGTCGGTCCATGGCAGGAGTTCTCCATAGCAACTACCCAGGAGGGTTGGACGGTCCTCCTGCTGCTCGTCATCGGCGCCGCGGTCTCGGAGCTGGCCGTACGCGGGCGCCGCCAACGGGCGCGGGCGGAGGCGGCTCATGACCGTCTGGAGCTGCTGCACGACGCCGGTATGGTCATCGGCGCCAGCCTCGATGTGGAGCGGACCGCGCAGGAGCTGGCGCGGGTGGCGGTGCCCCGGTTCGCGGACTTCGTCACCGTGGACCTGGCGGGACCCGTCCTGCTCGGAGAGGAGCCAGCCGTCGACGGCGTGGATGTGCGCCGGGTGGCCGTAGCGGGCATCCGGGAGGACCACCCGTTCCACCCGGCGGGCGCGCTGATCACATCCACCGCATACGCTCACCAGGCCCGCAGCAGTGGGCAGGCGAGGATCGAGCCCGATCTGCCGGCCTCCACCGCATGGCGGTCCTCGATCCCGGAGCAGGCTGAGTCAGTGCTGGACCACGGCATCCACTCGCTGATCACAGCGCCGCTGCGGGCACGGGGCGTGCCGCTGGGGGTCGTCAGTTTCTGGCGAGCGGGGGAATCCGACCCCTACGAGGCGAGTGATCTGTCCGACGCCGAGGAACTCGCCGTCAAGGCCGCCGTGGCCACCGACAACGCCCGCCGCTACGCCCATGAGCGAGCTATCGCGCTGGCTCTGCAGCGAAGTCTGCTGCCGCAGCGGCCGCCCGAGCAGACTGCTGTGGAGGTGGCCTTCCGCTATCTGCCAGCAGGCTCACAGGCCGGCGTGGGGGGTGACTGGTTCGACGTGATCCCGCTCTCCGGCAGCCGGGTCGCCCTTGTCGTCGGAGATGTCGTCGGCCACGGCATCAACGCCTCCGCCACCATGGGACGGCTGCGCACCGCCGTACGTACCCTGGCTGATGTCGACCTGCCACCCGACGAACTCCTCACTCACCTCGATGACCTGGTCATCCACCTTGCCGGTGACGAGAAGGCCAGCGTCGCCGAAGGCGATGTTGCGGCGGCCGGTGAGCTGGGAGCAACTTGCCTGTACGCGGTCTACGACCCCGTCTCCCGGATCTGCGCGCTGGCTTCGGCCGGGCACCTGCTGCCCGCCGTCAGCACTCCCGACGGTTCGGTGGCAAGTGTCCGCGGGTTCGTAGGTCCCCCATTGGGACTGGGCGGCCTGCCCTTCGAGACCACTGAGCTGACCCTGCCCGCAAGCAGCGTGCTCGCCCTCTACTCCGACGGCCTGGTCGAGTCCCGTGAGCGTGACATCGACGAGGGCTTGGACACGTTGCATGACACGTTGGCGTCCCGACCGCCGTCGCTGGACGCAACCTGTGACGCCATCATCCAATCGTTGGTGGCTGACAGACCGGCCGACGATGTCGCCCTGCTCCTTGCCCGCACCCGCGCCCTTAGTGGGGACCGGGTGGCCAGCTGGGAGATTCCCGCCGACCCAGCCCTCGTCGCGCGTGCCCGGAAGCTGGCCGCCGAACAGCTCGACGAGTGGGGGCTGTGGGACGCGGCCTTCATCACCGAGCTACTGGTCAGCGAGCTGGTCACCAACGCCATCCGCTACGGTGCGCCGCCGATCGAGCTGAGATTGATCCGCAACGGCACACTGATATGCGAGGTCTCCGACGCCAGCAGCACCGCTCCCCACCTGCGCCGTGCCCGGGACTACGACGAGGGCGGCCGGGGCCTGGTCCTGGTCGCTCGGCTCAGCCAGAACTGGGGCACCCGACATGCCACCGTCGGAAAAACCATCTGGTGCGAGCAGAAGCTACCGACTGACTGAAAGGCGCAGATGCATCCAACAAGTCTCCGCCACGTCCCGCCTGTCGAGTACGAGACCACCTACCACATGCAATCCACGAAACCCCAGTTCACAAGCACGATCTGGATCTCCACCGAACTCGGAGTGGTTCACTCCTGGCCTCGCCGGAGCGTGATCGGCATCGTTGGCCGCACGGAGGTTCTCATGCCTTCTCCTGGCTCATGTGCCCGATGGAGGTGCTGCTGAGCACGCCAGTTGGGACTTCAAGTCCCGCGACGGGGGTCTCAAGCGGGAGGACCAGCATGAAGTAGCCGCGGGGGACGTCGGCTGCCCAGCCCAGACGCCACTCCGCGGTTCCGGCGCCGTTGGGGATGAACATGTTCTCCCAGCCGCGGGAGGCGTCGTGGTCGGCGGTGGGCCTGGAGGGCACCCACGAGATGCGAACGCGCAGTCGGCCCGCGTCCTGTGTGCCGCTGTGGCGTGAGGGGCGGGCCTCGGCACCCCTCACCATCCGCACGCCCTCAGCGTGCCGCCATCACCGCCGACCTGCCGCTCGCCCTCCCTGCCCGGCGGTGCTACTCGACGACTCGTGCCTGCCCGCCTGCATGCGGCAAGGTGCACGGCGGCGGACACACAAGGCGCGCGGAACGGGAGCGACCGGTCGCCTGCGAAGACCCCACCAGCCGACGACCGCGGGCCCGGTCATAGCCGCCGACATGGGGGACGGCCATGAGCAGGTTGCGTGCCTGACCGGCAGGGGGCCAGGCCGATCCGGCTGCGGCTCCGGCGGTTGGCCGACGTCAGGCCCGGCATCCGGCCGCCGGGCGGTCCTCAGCCCGGCATCCGGACTTCCTGCCAGAAGGCGTCGACTCGTGAGTTGAAGGCGTCGGGGATCTCCTGGAAGGGTTGGTGGGCCTCGCCCGGCAGCACCTCGAAGCGCGCCCCCGGGATGCTCTCGGCGACCGCGCGCCCGAGGCGCGGTGGCGTGGCGATGTCGAGTTCACCGGCGAGTACCAGTGTCGGTGCGGTGATCTCTGGCAGGCGATCGAGCGTGTCGTGCGTCCTGAACGGTGCGAGCTGGCGCTGGAAGGCTTCGACGGTCTGCGGATGCGGGAAGGCCAGCGTCTCCTCGATGATCCGTTCGACCGTGCCGTCGTTGTGCGCCCGCGGCGTGTAGATCCAGAGCAGGAACGCCTCCAGCATGGCTCGCTCGTTCGGTGCTCGCTCGGCCATCCAGTGCCAGAAGTCCGTCATGGAGCGGAAGTATGCGTCGGGACGTGCCCATGTGCTCATCAGGACGAGGCTGCGGACGAGCCGGGGATGGTTGAGCGCCAGCTCCTGCGCGATGCGGCTGCCTCCCGAGAAGCCCATGACATGCGCGGCCGGGATGTCCAGCGCGCGGAGAACCGAGGCCGCGTCGTCCGCCATCCCGGGCACCGATAGAGGTCCCTCGGGCAGCGGCGTGCGCCCAGTGCCGCGGTTGTCGTAGGCGGTGAGACGGTAGCGGTCGGCGAGCCCGTCGAGCTGTGCCTGCCACGCTTCGGCGGGGTCGCTGAGCCCTGCGATGAGCAGGACGTCGGGTCCCTCGCCTCGGCGCTCGATCCAGATCCCGCCAGCGTCGGTTTCGATCGTTTCGCCCATGCCCGGCCTCCGCCTTCCGGGAACGCTTTCCGTGGAGAGCCCACGCCCACACCCCCGTACTCACACCGTCCCACAGGTCTCGGCCGGCTGCCTGCGCTGGGCGACCTGAGCAGCCAGTAATCCTCCTCTGCCCCAGATGGCGCCGCCTTCCGCCCGGCGTGATGCTGAAGAGACGGGAGGCAACCACCATGAACGACGCGGATCCGGGATCGAGCAGGCCGATCATGGGGGAGCACGGCAAACCCCTCGATACCGGACTGCCGCGCCCACTCCTGGACGGCTTCGCCTCACGCCTGCACGGGCGCCTCATCCTGCCTCAGGACCGGGACTACGAGCCGGCGCGAGCGCTCTGGAACGGCATGATCGACCGGCGGCCGGCGCTCGTGGCACGGTGCCTCGGTGACGACGACGTGGTCGCCTCGGTGAACTTTGCCCGTGACAACGCCCTGCCGCTCGCGGTGCGCGGGGGCGGGCACGGAGTTGCCGGCCAGGCCGTCTGCGACGGCGGACTGGTTGTCGACCTGTCGGAGATGACGGACACCTACGTCGACCCCGAGGGTTCCACTGTCCGCGCCCAGGGCGGCTGCACGCTGGCAGACCTCGACCGCGCGACCCAGCGACACGGGCTCGCCGCACCCATAGGGGTGGTCTCGGCAACCGGCATCGCCGGGCTCACCCTGTCGGGCGGCATGGGTTGGCTCCGTCGCAAGTACGGGCTGAGCTGCGACAACCTCGTGTCCGTCAGGGTGGTCACAGCCCACGGGAAGCTGCTCACCGCGAGCGGGAGCGAGAACCAGGACCTGTTCTGGGCGATCCGTGGCGGCGGCGGAAACTTCGGCGTCGTGACCTCATTCGACTACCGCCTACATCCCGTGGGGCCCCGGGTCTTCCTCTGCCACGTGTACTACCCCCTGGAACGCGCCGCAGAGGTGCTCAGGGCCTGCGAGCGCTACGTCGCGGAGGTGCCCGAGGAGGCGGCACCGCTCGCCGTCCTCGGCCGGATACCGAGGGCCGAGGCGTATCCGGCGGCGGTACAAGGAGAACCCTTCGTGGCGCTCCTCGCCGTGTCCACCGGTGCCGGTGAGGACGCGGCCGAAGGGGGTGAGCGCGCGCTGCGTCCGCTCCGAGAGATCACCGAGCCTCTCTGCGACCTCAGCGAGCACACCGCCTACACCGAAGCACAGAGGTTCCTCGACGAGGACTACCCGGACGGCAGGCTCTACTACTGGAAGTCCGTGAACGCACCCGAACTCAGCGACAAGCTGATCGAGCGTCTGACCGAACTTGCCACGGCGGCGCCTTCGCCCGACTCGACCATCGACGTCTGGTACCAGGGCGGCGCGATGGCACGGGTGGGAGAACAGGAGACCGCCTTCGCCAACCGCGGCGTGCCCTACCTGTTCGGCATCGAGGGCAACTGGGACCGCCAGGCCGACTCGGAGCGGAACTTGGCCTGGGTCCGCGACACCTTCGCCGACCTGCGCCACTTCTCCACCGGGGGCGTCTACCTCAACTTCCCCGGCTTCCTGGAAGAGGGCGATCAGCTCCTGCGGGAGGGCTACGGCGGGAACTACGAACGGCTTTCAGCAGTCAAGACGAAGTACGACCCGGGCAATCTGTTCCGCCTCAACGCGAACATCCAACCGACCAGCTGAGCCCTGCGTCGATCACCTGCGGTGATCACGTCACCCTCCGACTCGGGGTCCAGACGCTGTGCCCTTTCCGCCACCCGGTTACCTCCGCCAAAGCCGCCTTGGCTTTCTGGCTTCCGGCCCCTGGCCCGTTGTCCGCCCAGAGGGCCCATTTCTTCTGGGCCTCGGAGCCTGCAACCCTGGCGTGACTCCGATGCCTTCGGCAGACCGCCACCGATCGAAAGGAACGCACTGCCCGCTTCCTGGAACGGGTACGGCTCACGGATCTCCTTCTCCGCCAAGCCGGCACGGGTGTTCCCGGCTGGTTCTTCTCGGCCCACCAAGTTGATATCGGGGGCGGTACGCGCCGCCGGCCGCCGGTGGCGATCGGGGCCACCGGCGCACGGGGCATGGAAATGGCAGTGCGCCACGCGGATCTGTGGATCAGCACGCAACCTCATGGTGTGTCCGCCAGCGGCGCGCAGAGACCGCGGCACCCCGAAACACCATGGACGCGGACGGCAAGGTCCGGCAGTCAGTACTGCTGAGCTGGCCTGATGTTCTGGTTGGCGTGGAAGAGGTTGTCCGGGTCGTACGTCCGCTTGACCTGCGCAAGCCGGTCGTAGTGGTCGCGGTAGGTGGCCCGGACCCGCCCCTCCTCCTCACCCTGCCCCATGAAGTTCACGTACGAGCCCCCCATGGAATAGGGGTGCATCTCCTCCCAGTAGTCGACACACCATCGCTTGATCGTCTCGGCGTTGGCCGGGTCGGGGTCCACGCCTGCGAAGACGCCTGACCAGACGGCATCCCGGTAGCTCCACGCGGTATCTTCCCGGGCCACCCGATGGGCGGCCGCGTCGACCGGGTAGAGGTGCATCAGCGACAGCGGCGTGGGAAGGTTCTCGCCGTACTTGAGGTGCACGTCCACGGCTGCGTCCGGGACACGGTCGAAGAAGTCGCCGCGCCAGTACCACTGGTACCCGGTGGGAATCAGCTCGTCGAACAGGCTCTGCAACGCGGGATAGGGCATCGGCGACGTGAAGTGGAAGGCAGGCGGCGCGGGCTCGTTCACCACCGCGAGGACGTCCTCGGTGCGGTCCGGGTCACCGGTGTGACACCACACAATGCCGCACACCTTCCGGCCGTGGAGCTCTTCGGGGAAGGGCGGACCGGGCGGGATGGTAAAGAGCGTGAAGAAGCCGTAGATGTCCTCGGAGGCCTGCGGGAGGAAGTCGCGGTACCACGTGAGCACCTCACGGGTGCGGTCGACCGGCCACACGGTGATTCCGACCCCGACGGTGTCCACCGGGTGCAGCCGGTAGGTGAACGAGGTCACGATGCCGAAGTTGCCGCCGCCACCACGCAGGGCCCAGAAAAGGTCCGGGTGCTCGGTCTCACTCGCGGTGACGAAGCTGCCATCGGCCAGCACGACGTCCGCGGCCAGCAGGTTGTCCACGGTGAGGCCGTACTTGCGGGTGAGATATCCATGGCCACCGCCAAGGGTCAGCCCTCCCACACCGGTCATCGACACGATGCCGGTGGGAGTCGCGAGCCCGAAGCCGTGGGTGGCGTGGTCAAGATCCCGGAGCTGGCTGCCGCCGCCCACCTGGGCAGTCCTCGCGCCGGGATCGACCCGTACCCAGCGCATCGGCGAGAGATCGACCGTGACGCCGTCGTCCACCAGGCACAGGCCGGGACCGCTGTGCCCGCCACCCCGGACGGCGAGCTCCAGGCCGTTGTCGCGGATGAAGCTGACCGCATCCATGACATCCGCGGCATCCGCGCACCGCACGATTGCGGCGGGACGCTTTTCGATCATTGCGTTGTAGATGCTGCGAACCTGGCGATATTCGGGATCCTGCGGGCCTACGACCGGCCCCCGCAGAGAGGTCTGCATCGCTTCCAAGGTCGCATTGTCCATGGCGATCTCCTTAAGGAGGCGGATATCCTGCCCCCGGCTACGGCCGTCCATGGCCGTCACTCGATCAGCTGCTTTTTTCTCTCGCCGGTCCTTTGCCAGGTCGTCTCAGAGCCCGAGGTTTCGCGGGCGTCGTGTCAACGGACGCCTTAGGCATGACTTGTCCAGCGTCCCGCCGACTACCGAGCCATGCAATTCCTATCGGTCGCTGGGTCTCCGCCAAGGTCGTCGCTCAGGGCAATGCAGGCAGTGGCACGGGCCGCAGATCCTAGTCGGGTCGGCCATCACGGCTTGGAGACCGTCATGGCGGTAGCCCAGAGCTTCGAGGCGCACCGCGAACCGGTCGGCAAACGCATCACTCTCAAGGGCTGGCCGCGACGAAATCCTCCGTGCCCTGCACACCGTCGCTGCTGGAGGCGCGACCTTCAGCCCGCACATGGCCGAACGCCTCGGCCCCCTCTTCGCCTCCTTTACTGGCGCGGCGGCCAAGGATGCCTTCCCCACCCTGACCACACGTGAGCACGAGATCCTGAACCTGCTCGCGACCGGCCTCACCTACCAGAGGGACTGCTGCAGGGTTGGGTGACACCTGACCTGGCTTGCTGAGAAGCGGCCTGGAAGGATGTTGCAGTGCCCAAGCCGTATCCGAAGGAGTTCCGCGAGGACGTCGTGCGGGACGCGCGCAACCGCGAGCCCGGCGTCACGCTGGAACAGATCGCCGCCGATTTCGGGGTCCACCCGATCACGTTGTCG
>NZ_JBHXSG010000136.1:0-9349 GCF_042714835.1 Streptomyces sp. NPDC058678
GGCGGCCCCTTGGGCCCTCCCCCTGCGGCCCCGCCGTGTCCGGGTGGGCGATACTGGGTTCGAACCAGTGACCTCTTCGGTGTGAACGAAGCGCTCTCCCACTGAGCTAATCGCCCGGACGCAGGGAGAACATTACCCCATGTCAGGGGGTACGGGTGACCGGCGCCGGCCGGCCCGCGCACCCCCTTCGCGACTCACTGGTCCTTGATCTTCCAGGGCATCACGAGGCCGAACTTCCACAGGTACACGCTGACGATCGCGATCACGATCACCAGGCCGATCGACGTCAGAATGATGTTGCGGCGCCGGACCTTGGGGTCGAGGGCACGCTGAGCCGCCTCGGTGACCTTGCGCTTGGTCCAGCGGAGCACCAGCTGGGCCCACACGAACTCGGTCGCCCAGATCGCCATGCCGCCGAAGATCACGACCCAGCCCGGTCCGGGCAGCGGCAGCATGATGATGCCGACGACCACCACCGCGAGTCCGATGATGAAGATCAAGACCTGCCAGCTCAGGTGCAGCATGCGGCGCGCCTTGATGAATTCGGGCGCCCTGGAGCCGAGCCCCTGCTCGCCCTTCGCCCCGTCGGTCTGCGTCTCGTCCGCCGCCACGGCTACCTCGGCCGGCTCGTCACTCCCCGTGTTCATACGGCCAAACCCTACCGGACGGAAACCGGTCACCGAAATGGGCGTACCGCACGAACGCACGCTCGGCCGGAAGAGTTACGTAAAGGCACGCAAAACACTCAGAGGGGTTTACAACGGCACCGTAGGTGGCATGTCGATTTCGCCGACGTGCGAATCCCCGAGCGCACACTGAGCGAAAGGCCCTGGCGCTTATGAACACCACGGTCAGCTGCGAGCTGCACCTGCGCCTCGTTGTGTCGAGCGAGTCCTCACTGCCTGTCCCCGCAGGCCTGCGGTACGACACGGCCGATCCCTACGCCGTGCACGCCACCTTCCACACCGGAGCCGAGGAGACCGTCGAGTGGGTGTTCGCCCGCGACCTTCTCGCGGAGGGCCTCCACCGGCCCACCGGCACCGGCGACGTCCGCGTCTGGCCGTCGCGCAGCCACGGTCAGGGCGTCGTCTGCATCGCCTTGAGCTCGCCGGAGGGCGAAGCCCTGCTGGAGGCCCCTGCACGGGCCCTGGAGTCCTTCCTGAAGCGAACGGATGCCGCTGTGCCTCCCGGCACGGAGCATCGCCACTTCGACCTCGATCAGGAGCTCTCGCACATCCTGGCGGAAAGCTAGGCACGAGGCTGCACAGAGCCGCCCGGCGCCGTCCACTCGGGGAGACGGCTCGGGCCCAGACAACCGCATGAGGCATGCGCCGGCGCCGTCACCGTGGATCCCCACGGGGGCGGCGTCGGCGTGCGTCGTGCGGTCGTCGGCTCCCCGGTGGGCGCGACCCATTACCATCGGCCAGCATCGGCGGGCGCCCGCCCGACCCCCAGGCCAGGGAGCGAAACGTGCTGATCACCCACGACACCCGGTGCGCCCTCGACACCGTGGTGGATCTGGTGAACACCGCCCCGGAGGACGACACGGCTCAGGACGCGCTGCCGGATGTCGCGGCCCTCGAGGATTTCGTACGAAACCACGAAATCAGCGATGTCGGAGTGCTCTCGGAGCTCGACCTCTCCGCGGTGCGCAAGATCCGAGGACGGTTCGCCGCGGTCTTCGCCGCACCGGAGGCCCGGGCCGCCGCCGCGCTGATCAACGACCTGGTCGCCGCCGCGGGCACCACTCCCCGGCTCACGGACCACGACGGCTACGACTGGCACGTGCACTACTTCGCGCCCGGCGCCTCCGTCGCCGATCACCTGGCGGCCGACTGCGGGATGGCGCTGGCCTTCTTCGTGGTGGCCGGCGAGCAGGAGCGACTGCGCCGCTGCGAGGCGCCCGACTGCCGCCGGGCCTTCGTGGACCTCTCCCGCAACCGCTCGCGGCGGTACTGCGACAGCCGTACCTGCGGCAATCGACTGCATGTGGCCGCGTACCGGGCGCGGCGCAAGGAGGCGGCGGGCTGACGGCCGCACGAGGGCTGGTGTCCTCGCGGTCCCCGGCGGGTGACGCCAGGGACCGCGGGTAGGGCTCACAGCAACAGCAGGTCGTGCAGCGCAGCCGTGAGCAACAGACACCCGATCACCGCAAGGAAGATCATCAGCGGTGGCTGGGAAAGGGCGAAGAGGCATCCGCGCGGCTCGTCCTGAGGCGGCGCGGCGTCGCTCTGTGTCGTGTCCAGCATCTCGCGGCGATGATGGCGCAGTCCGGACGGGCGGCGCGATCAACACGCCCGTAATGTGCGGGAGTTCGCCGAATTCCGTGATGTCCGGTTCGAGTCGTGATCATTTTCGGACGCGCAGAGACGTGCTGTGTCGTTTCCCTGCCTCATGCGGACGTCATATGCCGCCGGCCCGGCACGTCATATGCCGTGCTTCTTGAGGATGGCCTCGATGTCGCTGAAGTCGTCCGTGGCGGTCTCGCCGCGGGGCCGGCTCGCGGGTTTGGGCGCCGGACGGGCACCCGGGCCCAGGGAGGGCGCCGAGGCCGCCGGCGCCACCGCCTCGCTCTGGGCGGCGCCCTTGGCCGCCGCCCTGCGCTCCTTGCGGGTACCGCCTCGGCGGCGCTCCACGACGCGCGTGCCCGCGAACAGCAGCCAGGAGACGCCGAGCACCCCGAAGCCCGCCCAGGCCGTCGGGCTGAGCGCGGTGTCCGCCAGCCACTCCACCACGCCGGTCATGACCAGGCCGAGCGGGACGAGCGAGTACGCCGCGATGCGGACGGCGGAGAGGAAACGCTTGCGGTAGGCCGTGACCGCCGCGATGCCCAGACCGGCTGCGGCGACGGCGGAACAGACGGTCTCGGCAATCATCCGGTCCTCCAGGGCAGGGCGCGGTCGGGCAGGGGCACTTCGTCCCTTCCATCCTGCACCCCGGGCACCCCGCCGGGCCATGCTCCGACCGGACATCAGGGACATCTCCGGGTCGACTCCTCCGCAGGTGCCGGTCGGGTCGTACACCTCGAGGGCCGGTCGGGGTCGCCGTCGCAGGTGGCGGCCGTGCCTGGGGCCGAGGTCCGGTAAGGGCGTCCGGGTCGGGGCTGGGAGAATGGGGGCATGAGTGACTCCTCCCCCGCGCGTGCCGCCGCCCCCGTTCTCGACGTCTGGTGCGAACTCCAGTGCCCGGACTGCCACAGCGCCCTGGACGACCTCCGCGCTCTGCGCGCCCGCTACGGCGACCGGCTGGAACTGCGGCTGCGGCACTTCCCGCTGGAGAAGCACAAGCACGCCTTCGCCGCCGCACAGGCCGCCGAGGAGGCCGTGGAGCAGGGGCAGGGGTGGCCGTACGTCGAGGCGGTGCTGGCCCGGGTGGCGGAGCTGGACCGTGCGGGGGAACCCTTCCTGGTCGAGGTCGCCCGTGAACTGGGCCTGGACGCGGAGGAGTTCGACACCGCGCTGATCGACGGCCGGCACATCCTGATCGTGGACGCCGACCAGGCCGAGGGCAAGGCGATCGGCGTGACCGGCACCCCCACCTATGTCATCGACGGCGAGCGCCTCGACGGCGCCAAGAGCCAGGAAGGGCTGCGCGAGCGCATCGAGGAGATCGTGGACCGGCTGCTGGCCGAGGGTGCCTGAGTCCCGGAAGGGCTCCTTGCCTCAGAGCAGTTCCTTGTACATGTGGTGGGTGCGCGTCCGGTAGCCGAGTGACTCGTAGAGCCGCTCGGCCGGGGTGTTCCCCGCGAACACGTTCAGCCGGATACCGGGCCACCCGGCCGCGACGGCCTGCTCTTCCGCCAGCAGCATGAGCGTACGGCCGTGGCCGTGGCCCCGGTGGCGGGAGTCGGTCTCCACGTCGTAGACGAAGGCCCGCTCGTCGCGCGATCCCAGCCACAGGGTGCCGACCCGGACCCCGTCGTGCTCCAGCACGCTGAACCGCATGCCCTCGGTGGCCGGTCCGTCGGGCAGCAGGGTGACGTGGTCCTTCGCGGCTTTGGCCCGCGCCTCGGCCTCGGGCAGGCCACGGGAGATCCAGCTCTCCGCGTAGGCCTTCTTCTCGTGTTCCTGCCAGGCGGCGAACTCCGCCTCGGTCATGGCACGGCTCCGGCTCCCGGCGGGCAGTTCGGGCGGGGTGTCACCGAGGCCCTTCTCCATCAGCCGGTTGCGTGCGACGTACCCGAGGGCGGTCGCCGCCCTGAGCGCCGCCCCGGCCTCGGCCGGCACCGCCGCCTCGATCCGCTTGCAGCCCCAGCCGCGCGCCACCTCCTCCGCGGCGAGCGCGGCCACCGTGCCCCGGCCGCGTCGGCGGTCCGGCTCCTCGATGTGCAGGTGCAGGATCCGGGCCACCGTGTCGCCGAAGACGGGGGAGGTGCCGAGATGTATCTCGCCGACGGGACGGCTGTTCACGCATACCTGGTAGCGGCGTGAGCGCGTCCCGTCGGCCGTGCGCTGGAGCGGCTCGGTCGGCCGCAGGGTCGTGGTCATCAGGGGTGTTCTACCCGGCGTCGCGCCCCGGAGCAGCCGAATGTGCCGCGCTTTTTACGGATCGAGGTCGTTCCCCGACCGTTCCTCGAAGATCCGCATGGCTTTGGCGGTCACCGGGCCCGGTGCGCGGGTCGGTTCGCGGTCGTCGACCCGGTGCACGGCCTGCACGTCCCGCAGGGTGGAGGTCAGGAAGACCTCGTCGGCCCGTTCCAGGACGTCCAGCGGCAGGTCCGTCTCCTTGGCGCCCGTCCACTCGACGGCCAGGGCGCGGGTGATACCGGCGAGGCAGCCGGAGGCGAGGGGCGGGGTGTGGATCTCGCCGTCGAGGACGACGAAGACGTTCGACCCGGTGCCCTCGCAGAGCCGTCCGACGGTGTTGCCGAACAGCGCCTCGGTGGCGCCCTGTTCACGGGCGCGGGCGAGGGCGACGACGTTCTCGGCGTACGAGGTCGTCTTGAGGCCGGTCAGCGCGCCGCGCTCGTTGCGGGTCCAGGGGACCGTGATCACGGCCGTGGAGTCGGGGCGGCGGGCCGACGCGCCGAGGGCGACCACCAGGGTCGGGCCGTGCTCGCCGCGGTCGGAGCCGAGCGGGCCGTGGCCGCCGGTGTACGTGATGCGCAGCCGGCCGAGCGGCATCGGGTTGGCCTCGACGACGGCGGCGCAGGCGCGGCGGACCTCGTCGAGGTCGGGGTCGGGCAGGCCGAGGCCGCGCGCGGAGCGGGTCAGCCGGTCGAGGTGCCGGGTGAGGGCGAACGGCCTGCCGTCCACCACCTTCAGCGTCTCGAATATGCCGTCGCCCACGGTCAGCCCGTGGTCGAAGACGGAGACACGGGCGGACTCGCTGTCCTGCAGCCCACCGTCGAGCCAGATCGTCACTTCGGGATCCCTCCAGTCACCTCGTACGCTCCCGACGCTACCGCGAGCAGCCGGGACGCCTTCAGTTCGGTCTCCCGCCACTCCGCCTCGGGGTCGGACCCCCAGGTGATGCCGGCGCCGGTACCGAAGCGCAGGACGCCCTCCGCACGGTCGATCCAGAAGGTACGGATACCGACGGCCAGCTCACCGACGCCCCGGTCGGCGTCGACCCAGCCGATACCGCCGCAGTACGGGCCCCTGGGTGCTGTCTCCAGCTCCTCGATGATCCGCAGCGCGCTCGACTTGGGCGCGCCCGTGACCGAACCGGGCGGGAAGGCGGCGGCGAGCAGTTCGGGCCACCCGGCGTCCTCGCGCAGCTCGCCGCGAACGGTCGACACGAGGTGGACCAGCCCCGGGTGCTTCTCCGTCACGCACAGGTCGGGAACGGTCACACTGCCGGTCGCGCAGACACGCCCGATGTCGTTGCGGACGAGGTCCACGATCATCACGTTCTCGGCGTAGTCCTTCTCCAGGAGGTCCGCCTCGGTTCGTCCGGTGCCCTTGATCGGACCGGACTCGACGGCCCGGCCGTGGCGGCGCAGGAACAACTCCGGGGAGGCGGTGGCGATCTCCACTCCGTGGCCGGGCAGGCGGATCGTTCCTGCGTACGGCGCCGGGTTGCCGCGCGCCAGCAGGGCCGTGAGGGCGTCCACGTCGGCGTCCGCCGCGACGGGCGCGGACAGCACCCGGCAGAGGTTCGCCTGGTAGACCACGCCGGCGGCGATGTACTCCCGGATGCGCCGCACCCCGGCCGTGTACGCGGTGCGGTCGAGGGAGGACGCCCAGTCACCGGCGGCCGGCCCACGCCACTCCCCCGGCGCCGGGGCGGGCACCGGCTCCTCCCGTACGTCCGCGAAGCGGGCGCAGGTCAGGCGGCCCCCGAAGTCCGCGCAGACCGCCCAGAAACCGCTGGAGTCGAGCGCAGCGGGATCGCTGGTGACGTCGAGGAGACCGGTGGCCGCACGGTCGCCGAAGCGGGCGAGGGGAGGGAGGTCGAGCACGCAGTCGAGTCTAGGGTGGGTACCGGGCGCGTGACCTGGCCGTGTCCCCGCGGGAGCCCCGGGGCACGTCCCTGAGCAGGCGCAGCGCAGCACGCTGCGCAAACGCGTTTTTGTGCTGGCCCGGGAATCCGCTAGAGTTCAGACGTCGCCGGGACGCGGGAGCGGACCGAAACGACAGGCGGACGTAGCTCAGTTGGTAGAGCGCAACCTTGCCAAGGTTGAGGTCGCGAGTTCGAACCTCGTCGTCCGCTCGAAGGAACAGGGGTCTTCACGGTCCCCTACACTCCTGGTGGAGTGGCCGAGAGGCGAGGCAACGGCCTGCAAAGCCGTCTACACGGGTTCAAATCCCGTCTCCACCTCCAAGGACGATTAGCTCAGCGGGAGAGCGCTTCCCTGACACGGAAGAGGTCACTGGTTCAATCCCAGTATCGTCCACTGGATCTTCGAAGATCCGGACCCGCGCGATTAGCTCAGCGGGAGAGCGCTTCCCTGACACGGAAGAGGTCACTGGTTCAATCCCAGTATCGCGCACGCAGTTTCCACCGCCTCCGGGCTGTGGCCCCCGAGGACGATTAGCTCAGCGGGAGAGCGCTTCCCTGACACGGAAGAGGTCACTGGTTCAATCCCAGTATCGTCCACACACCGAAGCCCCCGGCCCTGCGGCCGGGGGCTTCTTCGTCTGCCGGTCCGCGGTCAGCTGGAGAACAGCATGCGGCCGAAGCCCTTGTTGCGGTGGTGGCCCTGGTGTCCCTGGTGTCCCTGGTGGCCGTAGTGGCCGCCCTGCGGGGCGCCCCAGGCGGGGGCGGAGTGACCGCCGGGAGCTGCCGGGTACTGCGGGGCGGCCGGGGGCGGCGGGACTGCGGGCTGGCCCCACTGGGACTCCAGGCGGGTCAGCGCCTCCAGCTCGCCGTAGTCCAGGAAGATGCCGCGGCAGCCGCTGCACTGCTCGATCTGGACGCCGTTGCGGTTGTACGTGTGCATTGGGGCATGGCACTTCGGACACTGCATCGTCGATTCAACTCCTCGCCGGTTGGTCCTGCTTGGTGTTTCGCCAGGACAGACTCTGTCCGGCTGCGGTCGGTTGCACCCTACTTCGCGAAACCCCGCGCCAACTGCGGCGGGGCGGAACCCATGCGGTCGCAGGCGTCGACGAGCGCCTGCTCCACCTCGTCCAGGGGGCGGTCCGCCGCGACGGCCTTGGCGATCGACCGGGCGGCGGTCTGCACGGTGAGCGCGCGGGCCGGGACGTCCAGCGCGGGCCAGGGATCGGCGGCCGCCGGGACGGCCGGGCCGCCCGCCGCCCGGTAGGCGGTAAGGAAGCGGGTCCACTCGTCGGGCGGGAGCAGTCCGCAGGCGTACCAGGCGGCCGGGCGGGCCAGGTCCCAGGCAGGGACGCCGACACCGAGGTCGTCGACGTCGATGAGCAGCCATGGGCCGTCGGGGGCGGGGTGCCGGACCAGTTGGCCGAGGTGGAGGTCGCCGTGGCAGAGGGTGGTGGTGTCCGGCATCGGGGTCTCGGCACGGGCCCAGGCCGGGAGGGTGGACCAGGCCCGCAGAACGGGGGTGGTGGCGGGGTGGTGGGCCGCCGCGGTGCGGAGACGGGCGATCGCGAGGGCGGCTTTGGCGGGGCCGCGCATGGGAGGCAGCGCGAGAGGGGCCGGGGTGTTGCGCGAGCCGGTGAGCGGCGGGGGTGCGGGTGTGGACGGGGCCGCGGTGGGGGTCCGGTGGAGGCGGGCCAGGAGGGTGGCGGCGTCCTCCCAGGGGGCCGCGTCCGGGTCTTCCGGGTCCACGGGGGTGCCGTAGGGCCAGAACGTCACGAGCCTGCCGTGCAGGTCGACCGGGGTCACCCCGAGTGGGGGCAGGAGGATGCCGGGGAGGTGGGCGGCGGCGGTGAGGCGGGGGGCCAGGTCGGTGCGGGTGGTGTCCGGGGCGTGCGCCTTGGCGACGGTGCCGGCGTGCCGGACGACTGTGGCGTCGGGGCGGTCGGCGAGGGTGGCGGTTGCCCCGCCGGTTGCTCCGCAGGGGCAGGCGGATGAGGCCGAGTGGGCCTTGGCCTTGGCTTGAGTGGTGAGGTCGGTAAGCATCGGGTGGTTCACGGGGCTCCTGGCGCGGGCACGCGGGTCGTTCGCGAGGGTACGCATGTCGTACGCGGCTCGTCACCCTGCGTCGGTGCGGGCGTCGGCTGGGAGCTCCGCCCCCAGACCCCGGGCCTGTGCCCACCCTGCCGCCCGTCTCGGTCGGTTGAAAAGGGACCGTTGTCCTGGGGGCTGCCGCCCCCAGACCCCCGCGGTCGCTCAGCCCGGCACGCGCATCAGCCCGTTCAGGTTCAGGGCAAGGCAATGCCGGCGCAGCTCCCCAGCTGCGCCGGCATTTTTTGCCGTCCGCCGCACCCCCGTCCCCACGGGGTTTCATGGGTGGATGTCCCCGCCCGGACCGCTCTTCCGGGCCTGGGGTCGCCGCTCAGCGCCCCAGCATCACTCCCACGGACGACGCTTGTGTGGCCACTGTCTCCCAGCCGTCGAAGACGATGAGGAGCAGTGCCGCCAGGGGAAGGGCCATGAGCGTCGCCACCAAGGGGTGGCGACGACCTGTTCGGCGCCGGCGGAGCGCGAAGCGCTCCTGGGTGCGGACCAGTGTCCGCGGTGCCGTGTAGGCCATGGTCCCTCTCCTGACCGTCTCTGTTGCGTTGGCAGCGGCGGGTGTCTGACCTCGGGGGACGAGTGCTGCACCCGCCGCTTGACCTCAAATCTAGGCGTCCGGCGGTCGTTGCACGTCATGCCCTCGTACCGATTGCCGGGCCTCCCGGAGGATGAGCCGTGACCTGCGGTGTACTCCCGTGGGTGGAGACGGGGACCTAGTACTCCAGCAGCGTTTCGCTATCTGGCCTGGTCAGAGGCATCGTCGGGAGTGTAGTGGGCTGGTGGCATGTCAGGGGCGGTCTTGCCG
>NZ_JBHXSG010000137.1:0-9287 GCF_042714835.1 Streptomyces sp. NPDC058678
GCGCAGGCCCAGGCGCCCGCCCAGGCTCCGGCTCCGGCCGCACCGGCCCCCGCGGCCCCGAAGCCCGCGGCCGCCGCTCCGGCGCCCGCCCAGGCCGCCGCACCGGCCAAGGCTCCGGCTCCGGCCGCGAAGCCGGCCGCTGCCGCGCCGAAGGCCGCGGCTCCCGCCGCGTCCTCGGAGGGCCCGGAGTTCGTGACGCTGCGCGGCCCCGCCGCCGCGGTCGCCAAGAACATGAACGCCTCGCTGGAACTGCCCACGGCCACGTCCGTGCGCGCCGTCCCGGTGAAGCTGCTGTTCGACAACCGCATCGTCATCAACAACCACCTCAAGCGGGCCCGGGGCGGGAAGATCTCCTTCACGCACCTGATCGGCTTCGCGATGGTGCAGGCCATCAAGGCCATGCCGTCGATGAACTGGCACTTCGCGGAGAAGGACGGGAAGCCCACCCTCGTCAAGCCGCAGCACGTCAACTTCGGCCTGGCCATCGACCTGGTGAAGCCCAACGGCGACCGCCAGCTCGTCGTCGCCGGCATCAAGAAGGCCGAGACGCTGAACTTCTTCGAGTTCTGGCAGGCCTACGAGGACATCGTCCGCCGCGCCCGCGACGGCAAGCTGACGATGGACGACTTCACCGGTGTCACGGTCTCCCTGACCAACCCCGGCGGCCTCGGCACCGTCCACTCCGTGCCCCGCCTCATGCCCGGCCAGTCGGTCATCATGGGCGTCGGCTCGATGGACTACCCGGCGGAGTTCCAGGGCACCTCCCAGGACACCCTGAACAAGCTCGGCATCGCGAAGGTCATGACGCTCACGTCGACCTACGACCACCGGGTGATCCAGGGCGCGGCCTCGGGCGAGTTCCTGCGCGTCGTCGCGAACTACCTGCTCGGCGAGAACGGCTTCTACGACGAGATCTTCGAGGCGCTGCGCATCCCCTACGAGCCGGTCCGCTGGCTCAAGGACATCGACGCCTCGCACGACGACGACGTCACCAAGGCCGCCCGCGTCTTCGAGCTGATCCACTCCTACCGGGTCCGCGGCCACGTCATGGCCGACACCGACCCGCTGGAGTACCGCCAGCGCAAGCACCCCGACCTGGACATCACCGAGCACGGGCTCACCCTGTGGGACCTCGAGCGCGAGTTCGCGGTCGGCGGCTTCTCCGGCAAGTCGATGATGAAGCTGCGCGACATCCTCGGTGTGCTGCGTGACTCCTACTGCCGCACCACCGGCGTCGAGTTCATGCACATCCAGGACCCGAAGCAGCGCAAGTGGATCCAGGACCGCATCGAGCGCCCGCACAGCAAGCCGGAGCGCGAGGAGCAACTGCGCATCCTGCGCCGCCTGAACGCGGCGGAGGCCTTCGAGACCTTCCTGCAGACGAAGTACGTCGGCCAGAAGCGCTTCTCCCTGGAGGGCGGCGAGTCCGTCATCCCGCTGCTCGACGCGGTGCTGGACTCGGCCGCCGAGTCCCGCCTGGACGAGGTCGTCATCGGCATGGCCCACCGCGGCCGCCTGAACGTTCTCGCCAACATCGTCGGCAAGTCGTACGCGCAGATCTTCCGCGAGTTCGAGGGCAACCTCGACCCGAAGTCGATGCACGGCTCCGGCGACGTGAAGTACCACCTGGGCGCCGAGGGCACCTTCACCGGTCTCGACGGCGAGCAGATCAAGGTCTCCCTGGCCGCCAACCCCTCCCACCTGGAGGCGGTCGACCCGGTCCTGGAGGGCATCGCCCGCGCCAAGCAGGACATCATCAACAAGGGCGGCACGGACTTCACGGTCCTGCCGGTGGCCCTCCACGGCGACGCGGCCTTCGCGGGCCAGGGCGTGGTCGCGGAGACCCTGAACATGTCGCAGCTGCGCGGTTACCGCACCGGCGGCACGGTCCACATCGTCATCAACAACCAGGTCGGCTTCACCGCCGCGCCGGAGTCGGCCCGCTCGTCCATGTACGCCACGGACGTGGCCCGCATGATCGAGGCGCCGATCTTCCACGTGAACGGCGACGACCCGGAGGCCGTGGTCCGCGTGGCCCGTCTGGCCTTCGAGTTCCGCCAGGCGTTCAACAAGGACGTGGTGATCGACCTCATCTGCTACCGCCGCCGCGGTCACAACGAGTCGGACAACCCGGCCTTCACCCAGCCGCTGATGTACGACCTGATCGACAAGAAGCGCTCGGTGCGCAAGCTGTACACCGAGTCCCTGATCGGTCGCGGCGACATCACCCTGGAAGAGGCCGAGCAGGCCCTGCAGGACTACCAGGGGCAGCTGGAGAAGGTCTTCACGGAGGTCCGCGAGGCCACCTCGCAGCCGCTGTCCGCGGAGCCGGCGGACCCGCAGGCGGAGTTCCCGGTCGCCGTGAACACCGCGATCACCACGGAGGTCGTCAAGCGGATCGCCGAGTCCCAGGTCAGCGTCCCCGACCACATCACCGTCCACCCGCGTCTGCTGCCGCAGCTGCAGCGCCGGGCGACGATGGTCGAGGACGGCACGATCGACTGGGGCATGGGCGAGACGCTCGCGGTCGGCTCGCTCCTCCTGGAGGGCGTCCCGGTCCGTCTCGCGGGCCAGGACTCGCAGCGCGGCACCTTCGGCCAGCGCCACGCGGTGCTGATCGACCGGGCGACGGGCGACGAGTTCACGCCGCTGATGTACCTCGCCGAGGACCAGGCGCGTTACAACGTGTACAACTCGCTGCTCAGCGAGTACGCGGCGATGGGCTTCGAGTACGGCTACTCGCTGGCCCGCCCCGACGCACTCGTGCTGTGGGAGGCCCAGTTCGGCGACTTCGTCAACGGCGCGCAGACGGTCGTGGACGAGTTCATCTCGTCGGCGGAGCAGAAGTGGGGCCAGACGTCCGGCGTCACCCTGCTGCTCCCGCACGGCTACGAGGGCCAGGGCCCGGACCACTCGTCCGCCCGCCCGGAGCGCTTCCTCCAGATGTGCGCGCAGAACAACATGACGGTCGCGATGCCCACGCTCCCGTCGAACTACTTCCACCTCCTGCGGTGGCAGGTGCACAACCCGCACCACAAGCCGCTGGTCGTCTTCACCCCGAAGTCGATGCTGCGCCTGAAGGCCGCGGCCTCGAAGGCGGAGGAGTTCACGACGGGCCAGTTCCGCCCGGTCATCGGCGACGCGTCGGTCGACCCGGCCGCGGTCAAGAAGGTCGTCTTCTGCGCCGGCAAGGTCTACTACGACCTGGAGGCCGAGCGTCAGAAGCGCGGCGTCACGGACACGGCGATCATCCGCCTCGAGCGTCTGTACCCGCTGCCGGGTGCCGAGGTCCAGGCCGAAATCGCCAAGTTCCCGAACGCCGAGAAGTACCTCTGGGCCCAGGAGGAGCCGGCCAACCAGGGCGCCTGGCCGTTCATCGCCCTCAACCTCATCGACCACCTCGACCTGGCGGTCGGCGCGGACGTCCCCCACGGGGAGCGCCTGCGCCGCATCTCCCGCCCGCACGGCTCGTCGCCGGCGGTGGGTTCCGCGAAGCGGCACCAGGCCGAGCAGGAGCAGCTGGTGCGTGAGGTGTTCGAGGCGTAACCGCTCTCGCAGGCCGTACGTGACCGGGCCGTACCCCCTCTCCGGGGGTACGGCCCGGCCGTTTGCCCCCACTTATCCTTGAGGCATGTACTTCACGGACCGTGGCATCGAAGAGCTGGAGAAACGGCGGGGCGAGGAGGAGGTCACCTTCGAGTGGCTTGCCGAGCAGCTGCGGACGTTCGTCGACCTGAACCCTGACTTCGAGGTGCCGGTGGAGCGGCTGGCCACGTGGCTGGCGCGGCTGGACGACGAGGACGACGAGTAGGACCGTCTCGGTGGGGGCGCCCGTGCGGCGCCCCTTTTTTTGCGTGCTCTCAGTCGCGTGGGTGGGACAGGCCGTACGCGAGGCCAAGGGCGCCGTGCGCCAGGAGCAGGGTGCCGGCCGTGATCCACCCGGCGCTGCGGCGCCGTACGCCCCACGCGGTGAGCGGGAGGCCGGCCGTGATCTGGGCGAGGGCCAGGAGGCGGGCTGCGGGGGCTCCCGGCCAGGGGGGCCAGGGGCCGTGACGGGGGTGGGGGCGGGTCACGGCGTCGGTCTCCTGGCGGACCGCGGTGCGCAGGCCCGGCCACTCGACCGGACGGGCGTCCGGCTGGGCCCGGGCGGCCTCGTGGAGGCGTTCGGCGGGTTCGCCGGGGGTGAGGCCGGTAGGGAGGGTGACTCCCACGCGCGTGAGGAAGGCGAGCAGGGCACGCAGGCGGGTGCAGGCGTCGGTCGCCGAGGCCCGTTTGGTGAGCTGGTCGAGGGTCTGCACGTCGAGGACCGGGTCGAGACCGAGACGGGTGGCGAAGGTGCGCATGGCCTCGTCCTCGCCCGCGGGGGTGCCGTTGGCCAGCCACACGTAGCCGACGGGGCGGCGGAAGCCGGCGGCGAGGGTGTAGCCGGCCCGGTCCGCGTCCCACCACAGGGCCAGAACGGGCCAGGAGGCGCCGACGGCCAGGGCGGTGGCCCAGCCGGTGAGGACGCGGTCCACGGGCTCGCCTCCGTGCAGCCAGGGCCCTCCCTCGGGGACCAGGACGCTCCAGCCGTCGCCCGCGCGCGTGAGCAGCATGCGTTCGCGCAGCAACCGGGCAGCGGGGGCGACGGATTCGGGCTCCGCCCGGCAGAGCAGCAGGGCGCCGGGGGCGCGGCCGGCGGGACCGGCCGGACCGGGGCGGGAGGCTTCCGTCGACATGGTCACACGCTAGGTCGATTCACTCTTTTTGAGCACTTTTGATAGCCCAAGGATCCCCAGAACGGGTGTCTTGACTTTCCGTGTCCGCGATATATCGTGAATGACAGGAGACGCGATATGGCGCGTTGCTACGGGAGGTCTGCACCGATGTCCGAGTGGTCCGTCACAGAGCCGAGGAAACTCACCTTCGACGATCCCGTCACCAC
This sequence comes from Streptomyces sp. NPDC058678, assembly GCF_042714835.1. NCBI lineage: Bacteria > Bacillati > Actinomycetota > Actinomycetes > Kitasatosporales > Streptomycetaceae > Streptomyces > Streptomyces sp. NPDC058678. The sequence continues at coordinate 4,925 of NZ_JBHXSG010000137.1, forward strand.
CCTCCGCGTGCGCATCGTCGACGGAACAGTGAACGTGGTGGGCACCGACGAAGGTTCCGCCCGCCTGGAGGTCTCCGAGATCGACGGACCGCCCCTGGCCGTGACCCATGAGGGCGGCACGCTCACCGTGGCCTACGACGACCTGCCCTGGAAGGGCTTCCTCAAGTGGCTCGACCGCAAGGGGTGGCGCCGCAGCGCCGTCGTCTCCCTCGCCGTGCCGGCCGGGACCCAGGTCGAGGTGGGCGTGGTCAGTGCCGGGGCCGTGGTCTCCGGGATGCGCGGGCCGTGCGTGGTCAAGGGCGTCACCGGCGACACGACACTCGTCGGGCTCTCCGGCCCGGTCCGCGCCGACACGGTCTCCGGGAACCTGGAGGCCCAGTCCGTCACCGGCGACCTCCGGTTCAACTCCGTCTCCGGCGACCTCACCGTCGTCGACGGCTCGGGCTCCTCCGTGCGGGCCGACTCGGTCAGCGGCTCCATGATCGTCGACCTCGATCCGGACGGCCCCACCGACGTCCGGCTGACCAGCGTCTCGGGCGAGATCGCCATCCGGCTGCCCCAGCCGGCGGACGCCGAGGTCGAGGCCAACACGGCGAGCGGCACGATCTCCAACGCCTTCGACGGCCTCCGGGTGCACGGCCAGTGGGGCGCCCACAAGATCACCGGCCGCCTCGGCCCGGGCAACGGCAAGTTGCGGGCCACGACCGTCTCCGGCTCGATCGCCCTCCTGCGCAGGCCGCCCCGGGAGGACGAGCCGTGGGACGACGTCACGGACTCGGGTGTCGACGACCCGGCGGACGGTCCTCGAAGCGACCCGGGGGACAATTCCGTTTCCGGCCCGGGCGGCGGCTCGACCAGCGCCCCGGCCGACGGTACGACCGACAAGAAGGTGCTCTGACATGCCCCCCGTCTTCGCCCACGGCCGCCTCCGTCTCTACCTGCTCAAGCTGCTGGACGAGGCCCCGCGCCACGGATACGAGGTGATCCGCCTCCTGGAGGAGCGCTTCCAGGGGCTGTACGCGCCTTCCGCGGGCACCGTGTACCCGCGCCTGGCCAAGCTGGAGACCGAGGGCCTGGTCACCCACACCACCGAGGGCGGCCGCAAGGTGTACGCCATCACCGACACGGGCCGCGCCGAACTGGCCGACCGCAGCGGTGAACTGGCCGACCTGGAGCTGGAGATCCGGGAGTCGGTCGCGGAGCTCGCCGCCGAGATCCGGGCCGACGTGCGCGGTGCGGCGGGTGACCTGCGGCGCGAGATGCGGGCGGCGGCCTCGGAGGCACGCCGGGGCACGGCGGCCGGCGGCGGTGAACAGGAAGGGGCCTCCGGGGACTTCGGCGAGTACACCGACAAGGAGGCGTGGCGCGCGGCCAAGGAGGAGATGCGCCGCGTCAAGCAGGAGTGGAAGGAGCAGGCCCGCCGTGCCAAGGACGAGAGCCGGCGAGCCCGCGAGGAGGCCCAGCGCGCCCGCCGTCAGGCCAAGGAGGCGCAGGACCGGGCCCGGGAGCAGGCACAGGAAGAGGTGCAGCGCATCGCCCGCCGGGTTCAGGAGCAGGTGCAGGACCACTTCACACGCGGCGACTGGCCGACGGGAGTGCGCGAGGGCCTGACCGAACTGGCCAAGGAGTTCGGCGAGTTCGGGAAGGAGTACGGCAAGGACTTCGGTTTCGGACGGGGCAACGGCAACGCGGAGAAGGGGGCGCCCGCCCCCGAGTACTCGCACACCCCGGAGGACTTCCCGGCCGACTACGAACCGGCGTGGGCCCACGAGGACCCCACCGGCGACCCGGCCCGCGACCTGGACCGCCTGCTCGACCGCTTCCGGGACGACATCCGCGACGCCGCCCGGGACCACGGAGTCACACCGGACCAACTCCGCGACGCCCGGCGCCATCTCTCGACGGCGGCGGCACACATCGGATCCCTGCTGCGGACGCCGAGGGCATGAGCGACACACCGATGGCAGTGCGGCAGAGCCGGTACCTCGGCTGCACTGCCAGAGGAACCGGCCCTCCTTGCCGTCCGACGAGAGAGAGGCGTGTCCGACACCCGCGTCACCGACGTTGACGCGGAAGGGCAGGTCGGCCGAGTCAGCGACCGGTACCGCCGGGCCCCGCTCAGCCCGCCTTCGCCTCCCCTCCCCCGTCCCCGTACAGCACCCGTGTCAGCGCCTCGTACGTCACGCCGTGGTCGGCGAGGACCTCCGCGGGCACGCCGGGGCGGGCGCTCAGGGCCAGCAGGATGTGTTCGTCGCCGACATGGCGGTCCCGGCGGGCGACGGCGATGCGGAGAGACCGCTCCAAGACCTCCTTGGCGTCCCGCCCGAAGGTGCGGCGCCCCGACCACCAGCCCTTGCCCTTGCGTTCGCCGGACATGGCGCCGACGCCGTGCACCTCCTCCACCCGCGCGACGATCTCCGAGACGTCGATGCCCAGTCCCGCCAGGGCGTCGGTCTCGGCCTGGGTGAGCCCCGCGCGTCGCCGCGCCTCGGTCAGGGCCCGCCGTACGGACTCCTTGCGCTCGGCGAGCCCGAGTGCGGCGAGCCCGAAGGAGGCGCGGGAGGCCTCCCGGTCCAGCAGGGCGAGCAGCATGTGCTCCGCCTCCACGGACCGCCCGCCCGCCCCCTCCGCGTGCTCGACCGCCCCTCGCACCACGTCCCGGGCGTCCTTCGTGAACCGCTCGAACATCAATGCCTCCCGTACTTCTTGTGCACGGCCTGCCTGCTCACACCGAGTTCCGCGGCGATCTCCTGCCACGACCAGCCCTGATTGCGCGCGCTGCGGACCTGTACGGCCTCCAGCTGCTCCAGCAGTCTGCGCAGCGCGGCGACGGCCCTGAGGCCGACCCGGGGGTCCCGGTCGCCCGCGCGCTCGGCGAGATCCGTTGCTTCGGTCATGCCGTCAACTTACGTTGACACTCCATCGCTCGTCAACCAGAGTTGACAAAGTCGACAAGACGATGGCCGGCCCGGAAACCCGGACCGGCCGTCGGAAAGCGGCAGGGGCCGCTAGCCGTTCGTGAGGACGATCTTCCCGAACTGGTCACCGGACTCCAGCCGCTCGAAGCCCTCGCGGGCCCGGTCGAGCGGGAACGCCTCGTCGATGACGGGACGTACGCCGGTGGCGGCGCAGAAGGAGAGCAGGTCCTCCAGTTCGTCCTTGGTGCCCATCGTGGAGCCGACGACCTTGAGCTCCAGGAAGAAGATCCGGGTCAGCTCGGCGTGCGAGGGCCTGTCACCGCTCGTCGCACCGGAGATCACGAGCGTCCCGCCGGGCCGCAGGGACTTCACCGAGTGCGACCAGGTGGCCGCGCCGACGGTCTCGATCACGGCATCGACCCGCTGGGGCAGTCGAGCACCCGGCTCCACCGCCTCCACAGCCCCCAACTCGACGGCCCGCTTCCGCTTCGCCTCGTCCCGGCTGGTCGCGAAGACCCGCAGCCCCGCCGCCTTCCCGAGCACGATCGCGGCCGTGGCGACACCGCCGCCGGCACCCTGCACGAGGACGGAGTCGCCGGGACGTACACCGGCGTTGGTGAACAGCATCCGGTACGCCGTCAGCCATGCCGTGGGCAGACAGGCGGCTTCCTCGAAGGAGAGTTCCTTGGGCTTGGGCAGCAGGTTCCACGTCGGTACGGCGACCTGCTCGGCGAAGGTGCCCTGGTAGCGCTCGGTCAGGATGGAGCGGGGCTCCTTCGGGCCGACGCCGTGGCCGGTCTGGCCGATGACGGAGTGCAGGACGACCTCGTTGCCGTCCTGGTCGATGCCGGCGGCGTCACAGCCGAGGATCATCGGCAGCTTGTCCTCCGCGAGGCCCACGCCGCGCAGGGACCAGAGGTCGTGGTGGTTGAGGGAGGCGGCCCTGACGTCGACGACGCTCCAGCCGGGGCGGGGGTCGGGGGCCGGGCGCTCCCCCGACTCCAGGCCGGAGAGCGGCTGGTCGCGGTCGATTCGGGCGGCGTAGACAGCGAACATGACCTTGACGATAGGGGCGAGGGCGACCGGTTGGAACCGTTGCCCCCTGTGACACACGCCCTCTTGTCAACGCCCCCGGCCCCACTACCGGCACCCCGCCGCGACCGGCGTCGCAAGGCGGGCGGGCCCGCACCCGCGTACGGCGGCAATGGCCCCCAGCACCGGCGCGAGCGCCAACTGGGGGCTCCGCCCCATCCCCCCGCCCCATCCCCACCCGCCACCCGACTCGATCACCCAAGAGGCGAACCTCACCCCACCGCGACCGGCGCCGCAAGGCGTACGCTCCCGCACCCCCGTACGGCGGCAAGGGGCCGTGTCGGGGGGTGTCCGCCCGCAGCGGTTGGCGCGTCAACACGAGCACCTCTACAGGCAACCGATTCCGCGCCGTT
>NZ_JBHXSG010000138.1:0-9274 GCF_042714835.1 Streptomyces sp. NPDC058678
CTCCTTGCCGATCCCTGATGAGGCACCTGTCACGAGTGCCACCGGCCGAGTTGCCGCCATCACGAGCTCCCTTGGTTTTGGAATACGTCCGTATGTCTTACGTCCGTATGTCTTACGTTCGTACGACCATAGGGTGGTCGTCGGTCGATGGCAAGTGGTCACGTCCGGCGATCCGAGAAAGGTCCGGGAAGTGTGGGGTGCGGTACGGGAAAGGCCACGAGCGGACGACGAGCCGGAAACCGCCGACTGACCGTCTGTGCATAGTCTCTATTGGCCCACCTTGCTGATTTTTCTCCCTGTATGCCTGCCTGGCTACCGCGTCGGCGAACCGCGAGCTCCGGTCCTGCGTGCATCGCAAGAGACCCCTACCGCCAGGAAACAAGGGGCGGCCTGTCACGACAGGCCCCGCGAGACAGCGCAAGGCCCCCACAAGCTGACGCAGGGAGCAGAACGGTCCAACTGCCCTTGTGCTCCTCGTCGAAGATCCGCAAGGCTGGATTTTCAACAGCGCTCTACAAGCCCCGGTCGTTCTCCCACGCGACCCAGTTCCCCGTCGAGCGCGGGGTCGTCCGGCAAGTCGGTGGCTGCGGCGACGATCTCGGGAAGATGCCCAGTCACCGCCTGAGCGGGAACGGATCAGTACGAGGCCGCCGGACCACCGGCCCACGAGCGCCCGGTAGTCGTCCCACTTGGGCTCCGCCGCATGATCCAGCGTGAGTACGTGGTCGGCGGTGGGCGTGGCGAGCACCGGATCCGGCAGGGACGAGGTCGAAGGCATGGTCAGCCGATCCGGGCACGGGCCTCGTCCGGATGCGCGGGGGGGTACGTACTTCACGGCGCCAGGTGGGGCAGCCGGGAGACGCGCAGGCTGGCGGCGTTGATGGCGCTGAAGGAGCGATGACGGAAGAGGCGCATCGGCACAAGGGCGTCACGATGGCGGCCCCGACGCTCTGCACCGCTCGGGCGGCGATGAGTTCGCTCATCCCCGGTGCGAGCGCGGCCGCGGCGGAGGCGGCGGTGAAGATGCCGAGCCCGAGGACGAACAGCCGTCGCCGCCAACCGGTCACCCAGCGAGGCGCCGAACATCAGCAGGACCGCGAAGGTGAGGGTGTAGGCGCTCACCGTCCATTCGAGGTCCACAAGTCCGCCACCGAGGTCCTCACGGATCGAAGGCAGGGCGGTCGTGACGAAGGTTGTCCAGCGCGGTGATGCGTCCGGCCAGGCTGGTGGTGGCCACGACCCATATGGTGGTGCCGCTCCGGGCGGACCGCTGGTGTTGCTGCTGTGACATGACTGTCCTACGTCGGACGGAACGAGTGACTGATCAATAGAGGGCAGACCAAGGGCCTGAGCCGGATGGGAATGCGGTGCCGGTGAATGCGGTGCTCGGGGCGGGCGGCGAGCACCACGGCCGCCCATGGGTCCACCGTGCTGACGCCTCCGCCGGTCGGGCAGGCGGACGCGGCCCCCGGCGTGGGGGAGGTCGTCCGGGTCAGCCTGCCGATGACGTTGGGGAAAGTAGGTCAGCCGGGCAGCTGGTTGAGTTTGCGGATCTGCTGGTCGAAGACGCGGGCGGGGACGAGGCGGCGGGCTTTGCTGACGCGTGAGGCCACGGGGCCGGCGGTGTAGCGCAGGTTCGGCTTCTTGTCGGTGGCTGCCTCGACGATCACCTTGGCGACGACGGCGGGGTCGTCGCCCTTCTCTATTGCCGCCACCATGCCCTCGTCGAAGGCGCGCCGCCGCTCCGCGTACAGAGGCAGCGGGGTGTCGGGCTGCGCGGCGTTGGCATCGAAACCTGTCTTGGTGAGGGCGGGCTGGACGAGGAGGACCCGGACGCCGTGCTCGCGCACCTCGTGGTCCAGCGACTCGGAGTAGCCCTCGATCGCGTGCTTCGTCGCGACATAGAGGGCCATGAAGGGCTGGGGGGTGATACCGAGGACGGACGAGATGTTGATGACGCGTCCGCTTCCCTGGGCGCGCATGTGCGGCAGGACGGCCTTGGTCATACGGATGACGCCGAAGACATTGACGTTGAAGATGTTCTGGGCCTGGGCGAGGGAGTTCTCCTCGACGGCACCGGCTGAACCCATACCGGCGTTGTTGACGAGGACGTCGATCCGCCCGAACCGTTCGATCACCTCTCCGACCGCGGCGGTGGCCGAGTCGTCACTGGCCACGTCGAGGTCGAGGTACGTCACACCGGCGGGCGGGGTGAGTCCGGAGGTCTTGCGGCCGGTCCCGATCACCTCGAAACCGGCCGTGACGAAGGCGCGGGCAGCCTCCTTGCCGATCCCCGATGAGGCACCTGTCACGAGCGCCACCGGCCGAGTTGTCGCCATCACGAACTCCTTGAACAAGTGGATTACGATCGTTTGCCTTACTGTCGTAAGGCTATGGGGTGGGGAGGGCGGCGAATGGCAAGTGGTCGACCTGATCCGCCGGACAGCCCCTAGACGTCGAAGGCGTGCTGGGAACAACAGGGTTCGCGGCGCAGCTCTCGGCTGACGGTGAGCCAGTCGGTGTGGTCGGCGGTGCGTTGTTCAGCCGACTTGGTGGCGAACGTGCCGACCAGGTCGTCCTGGCGGAGCACAACGCCGTCGCGCATGACCCACGAGGTACGGATCAGGTCATCGAAGTTGTGGAAGGGGTTGCCGTCGATCGCCACGAGGTCGGCGAGCTTTCCTGGTTCCAGGGTTCCGAGGTCGTCACCGACTCCGAACAGTTCTGCGGGGATGGCAGTGGCTGTGCGCAGTGCTGCCGCGGCGGACAGGCCGGCGGAGCGGTGCAGGAGGCGGAGGCCGAGATGGAGGTGGAGGCCGGTGGGGGTCAGGGGGGCGTCGGTGCCCAGAGCGAGTGTGCCGCCGTCGGCGACGATTTTCCGGAAGACGGCCGCGTCCTGCTCGAGGGCCCGTGTGGCGGCATCGCTGGCTGGGGCCGCCGCGATTCCCTGGACGAAGGCGGTGTCCCAAGGTGGCATGAGCGTGGTGACGCGTGGGTCCTTGGCCGGTGAGGGGTCCGTCATGAGCAACGCCAAAGCGATGAACGGCGTGACAATGATCTTGAAGTCGCCGCCCCGGTACATCTCGTGGACATCCTGGTAGGCGTGCCCGGTCGGGGAGAAGCTGTGTCCGTATTCGGCACGCTCGGTGGCCTGCAGATGAGTGCTGAGGTCCTGGCCGACGGCTGCGCCTGGTGACAGGAAGTGGCTTCCGCAGAGGACCCCGAGTTCCTCGTGGGCGGTTCGGACGGCCTCCCGCATGATCCAGGTGGGCGCGCGTACGTAGGTTTTGACGAAGTCGTAGTCGAGTGCGACCGCCCGTTCCAGAGATCGCCTGACGCCGTCCTGGGTCCGGTGGGCCCTGCCCATGCTGTAGGCGACCCGGCTGCCGTCGATCAGTTCCCCGGTGGCGAACAGGCGCGGTCCGGTCATGCTGCCTGCGGCCACGGACTCGCGGATGCGCACCGCCTCGTGGGCGAAACCGCCGAGCGAGACGCTGCTGGTGATGCCGTAGGCGAGCATGAGGCTGTTCTGCCGGCCTCCGTACGTGTACTGCCACGGGTGCATATGGGAGTCCCACAGTCCCGGGATGACGGTGGAGCCGGACGCGTCGATCAGCTTCTCGCCCGCCGCTGCCCGTGCGCGGTGAGGTTCGACGGCGGTGATGCGGTTGTCGTGGACAACGATGTCGATGTCCTCACGGACCGTCTCGCCGGTCCCGTCCCACAGGCGTCCTACGTGCACTCTGGTGACGTCGGAACGGGAGGGCAGGCGGCGGCGGTACCGCAGCGGCACGGGGATGGTGCGTCGGCCGGTGCCGTCGCGTTCGATGAGCCTGAGCCGACCGCTCGATTCGTAGAGCAAGCTGCCGGAGTCGCCCGACCAGGAGGGGTGGTCGGCGGCCTCGTCGGTAAGGCGCGATGGATCACCGGCCGGTGTGCCGTCGGGGTGCACCGGCATGACCCACAGCGCGGACTCCATGATGAACGCCATGGCCGAGCCGTCCGGCGACCATACCGGGCCGCCGTGACCACGGTCGGACAGGGAGGCGTGCGGTGTGGGCTGATGGGCGGTCCACTGCCCGGTACCGGTGTCGACGACGCGGATGACGTTGTACCCCTCGCGGAACCGGGGGTTGAGCCGGTTGCGGTCGCAGAACGCGATGTACTTGCCGTCGGGCGACCAACTCGGGGGACCGGGCAGGCCGTTGGCACCGAGCGGCGCGACGAGCGTCTCCTCGCTTCCCGTGGCCAGGTCACGGATGAGGAGGTTGCCCGTGGAGTCGTGGCAGGCGAGTCGGGAGCCGTCGGGAGAGAGCACGGGGTGCAGGCGGCCTCCGGTTGCCAGCACATCGGTGCGATCGCTGCCCAGCCAGTGACGGTGGACGCTGATCAGGCTGCCGTCCGCGCCTCCTTCACAGGAGAACAGGACGCTCTCTCCGTCCGGTGCCCAGGACGGCATCTGCACATAGGCGGACGCGTGCGCCTGCACCAGCTTCCGGGGACGACCGCCGATCGGCATCACCCACAGGGCGTTGAGTGCGGCGAAGGCAACCGATTTCCCGTCGGGAGAGAGCACCGGAAGGTGGATTCCCCGCACCTGACGGTCGACCAACGAGTCGAAGTCGTAGCGCTTTTGGCGGTACTCCGGCCGGGAGAGGCTCAGTGACGCTGTGAAGGGGATCTGTTCCGGCGCGGACTGTGCGGTGCCCGGACGCCGGACCTTCACCTGCCCGTCGGCGACATAGAAGAGCTCACCGTCGGGGGTCCAGCAGGGCGGGAACGGAGAGACGTCCTCGCCGTCGGTCAGGGCCTCGCCGTCCACCATGAGGATGGAACTCGCCGCATTGAAGGGCGCGGCGAAATCGCCCACGTGGACGTAGGCCACCCGGCCGTCCGTGGCGATCGCCGGACCGACCAGCGTGCCCGCGTCCACCGTACGTACCACCGACACCTCCCCGCCCCCGGCAGGGACAGAGGCCAGAGTCCGTCCGCCGCCGGCCTTGGCTCGGACGAACATCAGCACGGTGCCGTCCGGGTGCCAGGCCGGGTCGTAGTCCTCCACCTCCGCATCGTCGGTGAGCTGCGCCAACTCACCCGACCGCACATCCACCGTCCAGATGCCGTAGGAACTTCCGGCTACCGGATCCCCGCCGCGCTCGGACGAGAACGCGATCCGCGAACCGTCGGGCGACCAGGCCACACCCCGGTCGTCCCAGGGGCCGGATGTCAGCTGACGTAGACCGGAACCGTCCGCAGCCATCGTCCACACATGGAACCCGCCCCCCTGATACGCGCAGACGGCGATCCGCGAGCCGTCGGGCGACCAGGCCGCACGGGTCGGTTCCAGGTCCGCCGGGGTCAGCGCCGTCGCCGTCCCGCCCGCACGCGGGACCGACCACAACGCACCCTGCACCGCGGCGATCAGCCGGCCGCCGGCGGGTGAAGCGGACACAAACGCATTGGTGCCGGCGGTGAACTCATAAGTCATGGCCGGTGCCGAAAGCGCAGCCGCACCGTTGGCGGAGGAGGAAACAGAAGAGGAGGAAGCAGGAGATGACGAGGCTTGTCCTGAAGGCAGCGAAACGGCTGCGCCGGCCAGCCCGCCCAACCCGACCCTCAGAGCGCCTCGACGAGACATTTCATCGTGCTGATCCATCAATCCTCGCAAGTAATCAGTGCATCGGCAGTGGCCCGGCAGACGGGATCGGGCGTGGCTGGCCACTCTTTCTCCGTCGGCCGGACACCTGCCGACACCTCTTTCTTTCTATGGAAGTACGGTGCGGTGACCGGGCCCGGCGGTCGCTCCTGGGACAGGGAATCGGCCGCCGGGCCCGTCCAGCGCGCCAATCCCCGTCCCCACGGGTCGGCGCGCGGCGGGGCCGTCCTCCTCCGCTCTGGGATACGGCCCCTGTCTTTTCGCGATGACTGGCGCCGGTATGCCGAGCTACCGGTATGCGCATCGCATTCCGTTGACACGGGTCCTCGGCGCGGCCCTCGCCGACTTGGGAGGCGGCCAGAGCGGCGCCGACCGGGTCGGCGCCTCTGAACTTGCCGCGCGGGCGGCGTCGTTGAGGAGCGCGGCCACTGTCCGGTCGGCGCTCCCGGCCTCGGTGATCGCAATCGCCACGTCATCCTCCTGCGGTGGGGCGCGAGTGGACTGAGCACGTCCGACGCTACGGAGGGAGGCCCGGAAGCGGATCCGTCACCGTATCCGTCAGCACGTCACCAGTTGGGGATGAAACGAGGTATCGCGAGTGGCTCCGGCGACAGCAGACCTTTAAGCCTTCAAGCAAATGGACCTGTACGGAGGCGCCATGACCGGGCGACCCTTGAGAAATCCTTGACGCCGCTCGTCAGGGCGACGCGGAAGCCCCGATGCTGTGGGGTGACCCCGGTATCGGCAAGACCGCCCTACTCGAATACAGGGCCGAGTCCGCCGCCGCGGACTTCACTGTGCTGCGATGCCGGGGTACTCGGTTGGAGTCGGACCTGGCGTTCGCCGCACTCCACGAGTTTGCTGTGGCCAGTGACGGAGCGGATCAGCGCACTCCCGAAGCCGCAGGCCAACGCCTTGAGCGGGGCACTCGGCCACAGCGGTGACGTGACGGACCGGTTCCTGATCAGCGTGGCGGTACTGACGCTCGTCGGTGCGTTGGCCAAGGAGCATCATGTCGACGACGCTCAGTGGCTACGAGCCCTCTGGACAGTGCCTGGCCTTCGTGGCTCGCGGCCTGCGCAACGAGCCCGTGGCCGTGCTCCTCACCGGACACGACGATCCCGGCGAGGGCCCCCTGGGAGGAACTGGCGGCGATGGAGGTTCGGGGGCGGGACGACGAGGACGCCCGGCGCCTCGCCGGTGCCGTCGCTCCCCACGCGGACGAGGCGGTGATTTGCCGCACGGTCCGCGTGGCGGCCGGCAATGCAGTCCGCGCCGACGCCGCTGACGTCCCGAGGTGGGATCAGTCCGCCCACGTGGGGTGTGGGCTAAAGGGTGTTGCACACGGCTGTGATCAAGCAGCCTGAGGCGGGCGGCTGGGCTTGGCGGGTCATGCGGCGAGGGCGAGGTTGTGCATGCGGGCGACGGCCTGGACCGCGTGATGGAGGCCGTCGCCTCGTTGCCGGCAGTCGCGAAGGATCTTGTAGTTCTTCATGCGGGAGAAGACGTGCTCGACGCCTACGCGGACTTTGCGGTGGGCGGTGTTGTCCTCTTCCTCGCCCTTCAGCAGTGCCCGTCCGGGCCGTTTGCGATGCGGGACGATCACACCGGTGTTGATGTAGGCACCGTCGCCGAGCACGGCCACACCGTGGCAGTGCTCGGCCAGACCGGAGTCCCGCCATGCCCTGGCATCGCCCCAGCCGCTGGATCACACGGCATACGGTGGAGGAGGAGACACCGAACAACGGACCCAGCTGCCGCATGGTCAGGTTCGTCCGGTAGTACACCGCGACCATCAGCACCCGATCGGCAAGCGGCAAAGACCACGGCCGGCCCCGCAGGGTGCCGTTGCCGCCCCGCTCCCGCACCACCTTCAACAGACCCGAAAACTGCGTCAGCAGCCCCGTGAACGTCTCCACCCACACCCGTTCAGCACGTAACACCGCGGCCATACCCAAGAGATGCCCAGCTCACAGCCTTGTGCAACACCCGTTAGGGCGTGTATCGAAAGTGCCTGGTGAGGATGACGGAGAGCCCATTTGTGATCCAGAATGATTGGATGGTCACGCTTGAGACTCCCCGTTTGATTCTGCGTCGCTGGCGCGAGGAAGACGTTGCGCCCATGGCTGCCGTCAATGCCGACCCCGAGGTCATGCGGTGGATCCGTGACGGCAGCGTCCGTGACGAACAGCAGACTCGCGACGGGGTCCAGGCATGGGAGAGGGAGTGGGAGTCACAGGGCTTCGGCCTGTTCGCCGTGGAGATCCGGTCCACTGGCGAGCTGGCCGGGTTCACCGGCCTTTCGGTGCCCAACTTCTTGCCGGAGGTACTGCCGGCGGTTGAGGTCGGCTGGCGGCTGGGACGTTCCCACTGGGGGCAGGGCTTGGCCACGGAGGCCGCTGCGGCCGCTGTACGGTTCGGGTTCGAAGAGCGAGGGCTGGATCGGATCGTCAGCATCACTCAAGTGGGCAACGACGCCTCCGAACGGATCATGACCAAACTGGGGATGTATCCGGTCCGTGAGACCGTCAATCCCACCTGCGGTCGGCGAGTCCGGGTGTTCGAGTTGCCGTCGGACCAGTACGTCACAACCACTCGTTGAAGGCGGCAACGAGGACGGTAGCCTCGTAGCGGACCGCGAGTTTGTCGTGCCGTTCCTGGTGGCCACTGCTCGATGTCTCCGTGCGGAACTTCGCGTGTAACGGCCAGGGCGCCTGCCATGATCGTCACCATGGGGATACACATCGCAACGGCCGGGGTGGCCGACTTCCATCAGGTCCTGACTGATCACCCCCGTTACTGGGGTGAACGCGACCTTCGGTCGCTACACCTTCTTGCACTAGTGCAGGAGTTTGGTTCCACCTGCTTGGTTGCCCGGGCCGAGGACGGAATCCGTGGGTACATCTTCGGGTTCGTCACCCCGGACGGCACCGGGTACGTGCATCTGATCGCCACGCGTGACGACTCCCGTGGCACCGGTCTCGGGCGTCGTCTGTATACGGCGTTCGCCGAAGCAGCGGAACGTCACGGTGCACGGCAGTTGAAGGCGATCACGTCAGTCGAGAACACCGGCTCGATCGCCTTCCACCGCAGCCTCGGCTTCGACACGAAGATCGTCGATGACTACAACGGCCCCGGCCAGGCTATGGCCGTCTTCCACCGAGATCTGCCGCTCAACGTCTCGTAGCCCTGACCAACCAGCCGTCACTGGTAATCGCTCCCCAGGCCGTTGGTTTCACCGACAGCCAACAGCGACGATGGCTGTCCCCTGGTGAACAGGGCCATCGAAGTTCGTGACCTTCTTGGTGTTCCGAAAGCGTTTATCGAATGTGCTGGTCACAGCCACTCGTTGATGGCCGCTACGAGGACGGTCGCCTCGTAGCGGACCGCGAGCTTGTCGTACCCCGTGGCCACGGAGCGGTGGCTTTTTGAGGCGATTGATGCCGCACTCGACTGCGTGCCGAGCCTGTAGTCTTCCGGGTCGAACTCCGGCGGACGGCTGCCGCGGGAGCCGCGTTTCCTTCGGTTGCGGGCCTGGTCGACTTTGTCCGGGATGGTGCAGCGAATGCCACGTCTGCGCAGATAGGCGCGGTTCTTGCGGGAGGCGTACGCCTTATC
>NZ_JBHXSG010000139.1:0-9214 GCF_042714835.1 Streptomyces sp. NPDC058678
GCCGGATTCAGCGTGCGTAGTGGGTCTGGTGGGCGTGGATTTTTTTATAATCCCCTGGGCACCCCTGGGGCCGCCGGGCGTACGCCGGGCGCCCTTCTTCGTGCCTCGCGCTGGTTCAGGTCGCCATGCAGGTCACCGCCGGCACACCCCCGCCCCCGGGCGCGCCCCCGAACCCGAAGCTCGCCGAACCGCCCGCCGCTACCGCCCCGTTGTGCGAGGCGTTCACCGCGCTCACCGTCGCCCCGGACTGGGTGTACGACGCGTTCCACATGCTGGTGACCTTCTGCGCACCGGGCCAGGTCCAGGTCACCTTCCAGGACTTGAGCGCGGTCGTGCCCGGGTTGGTCACCTTCACCTCGGCGTTGAAGCCCGAGCCCCAGTCGCTGCTGACGGTGTAGGCGGCGGTGCAGGCGGCCGTGCCGCCGCCGGGACCCCCCGGGTCACCGGGGTCGGTGGGATCGCCACCGCCCGCCGGGAACCCCGGCGCCTTGATGCTCGCCAGGTATCCGTCCTTCACCGTGTCCACGGTCGACCAGTCGTCCTTGAGGATCCCGCCGGTGTCACCGGAGTTGGGGTTCCAGGACCAGAAGGTCCAGTGGAAGGAGTCCGAGCCGTACGCGGACGTCGAGCGCAGGTACGTCACCAGCGCGGCCAGCCACTTCTGGTCCACCGTGGACTGGAGTGTCGTACCGAACTCGCCGACCCACACGGGCGCGATGTTCTGTTTGAAGATGTAGCCCCAGTACTTGTCCCAGATGCCCGGCATGTTGGCGGGGAACGACGGGTCGCTGAACCAGCTCTGCTGGGCCACGCTCGTGGCGTAGTCGTGGGCGGAGTACACGACCCGGTTCGGCACGTCGAGCCGTACCGGGTACTCGGCGACGCCCATCAGGTTGCCGCCCCACCAGCCGGAGACGCCGTTGAAGGTCTGCACGCCCTCGACGAGGATCAGCAGGTCGGGGTTGACGGAGAGCACCGCGTTGCCGGCCCGCTCGGCCGCCAGGCGCCAGTCCCTCGTCGTGTCGCCGCAGCCCCAGCAGGCGGGGTCGTGCGGCTCGTTGTGCAGGTCGATGCCGATGACGGTGGGGTTGCCCCGGTAACGGGTCGCCAGGGCCTTGAGGTTGGTGATCCAGGTCGACTCGGGGACCGCCGAGGTGTACCAGAGCGCCGACTGGCCGGCCGCGTCCGGGCGGTGCCGGTCGAGGATGACCTTCAGGCCGTCCTGACCGGCGTACGAGACGATCCTGTCCAGGACCTGGAGGGAGGTGAGCCCCCGCAGGTCGGCGTTCTTGCCGCCGGAGAAGTCGATGCTGTCGGGGACGGTACCGCTCTTGAGGATGTCGTCGCTGAAGGGCATGCGGAGGGTGTTGTAGCCCAGCGACTTCATCTGGTCGATCATGCTCTTGTAGTCGCGGGCCCAGAGGCCGTGGGTGACGTGGTTGGCGGTCTCGAAGCCGAACCAGTTGATGCCGGCGATCCGGACGGGCTGCCCGGCGGCGTCCAGGATCTGCCGGCCGCTGGTGTGCCAGTAGCCCGCCCCCGGTTCGGCCGCCTCGGCCGCGTCGGCGGTCTGGGCTGCGGTCAGGGGTAACAGGAGCGCCGCGGCAACAGCGCACAGCGCTTTTCGCAAGCTGTGGAACACGTCGCTGCTTCCTCTCGGGAGGCGCGGGCCCGGAACCGATGGGAGCGCTCCCACCGCACCACGCACCCCCCATGGAAGCCATCACCCATGAACACGTCAAGACAGCCGACGTCCCCTTGTGCGCCGGCCGTCACCGGCTCAGCTTCTGGAACCTCCGTACCGCGAGCGGCAGGAAGATCGCCGTGAGCACCACCGGCCACACCCCGGCCATCAGCAGGGCGTGCTGCTCGACCCAGGAGTCCCCGGTCCCGACCGGCGTTCCGAACAGCTCGCGGGTGGCCGCGGCCGTGGAGGAGATCGGGTTCCAGGCGGCCACATGGCCCAGCCAGTCGGGCATCAGCTGAGGCGCGACGAAGATGCTGGAGATCATGGTGAGCGGGAAGGCGACCGCGAACAGCCCGCCCGCCGCCTCCGGGTTGGGCACCAGCAGCCCGAGCCATACGCCGATCCAGATCAGCGCGAACCGCAGCCACAGCAGCAGTCCGAAGGCGGCGAGGAAGCCCCAGCCGCCGTCCGGCCGCCAGCCCATGGCGAACGCGGTGGCCATCATGATCCCCAACTCCGCGCAGGCGACCAGCAGATCGGTCACCCCGCGGCCGGCGACCACGGCGGACGAGGCCATCGGCATGGAGCGGAAGCGGTCGATGACGCCCCTGGTGGAGTCGTAGACGACGACGGTGGCGGTGTTGATGAAGCCGAACGCCATCGTCATCACGAACATCCCGGGCATCAGGAAGTCCTGGTAGTCCCCGCCGCCGGGCACCTGCATGGCGCTGCCGAACACATAGCCGTACAGGAGGACGGACAGGATGGGGAAGCCCAACTGCCAGGCGATGTTGATCGGCTGGCGCTGGTAGTGGGTCAGTCCGCGGCGGACGATGTTCCAGCAGTCGGCGAGGGCCCAGTACACGCGGCCGCGGGCGTCCTGGCCGGTCAGGTCGACGGCGCTCATGCGACGGCCCTCTTTTCGGTCTGTTCGGTCGTCTCGGTCCGGTGTCCGGTCAGGCGCAGGAACACGTCGTCGAGGCTCGGCCTGCGCAGCCCGATGTCCTCGACCCGTACACCCTCGTCCTGCAGGGTCCGCGCCACCTCCGTCAGCGCGGACACCCGGTCGGTCACCGGGGCGTGCACCCGCAACTCGGCCTCGTCCGCCTCGGGTTCGCCGTCGCAGACGCGGGCGACGACCTTGACCACCCTCGGGATCTCCGACCGCTCGGCGACCACGATCTCGATACGGTCGCCGCCGATGCGGTTCTTCAGCCCGTCCGGGGTGTCGTCGGCGATGGCCCGGCCGTGGTCGATGACGGTGACGCGGGAGGCCAGCTTGTCGGCCTCCTCCAGGTACTGCGTGGTCAGCAGCACGGTGGTGCCGCTCGCCACCAGCGCCCGTACGGAGTCCCAGACCTCGCCGCGGCTGCGCGGGTCGAGGCCGGTCGTCGGCTCGTCGAGGAACAGGACGGCCGGGGCGAGGATCATCGAGGCGGCGAGGTCGAGGCGGCGCCGCATGCCGCCGCTGTAGCCGCCGACGCCCTTGTCGCCGGCGTCGGTGAGGTCGAACTGGTCCAGCAGCTCCACGGCCCGCAGCTTGGCGCGCCTGCCGCCCAGGTGGAACAGGCGGCCGAACATCTCCAGGTTCTGGCGTCCGGTCAGTACCTCGTCGACTGCCGCGTACTGCCCGGTGAGGCCGATGCGGGCGCGCACCTCGCGCGGCTGCCGGGCGACGTCGAGGCCGGCCACCGTCGCGTGTCCGCCGTCCAGCCGGACGAGCGTGGACAGGATGCGGACCGCGGTCGTCTTGCCCGCGCCGTTCGGCCCCAGCAGGCCGTGCACGGTGCCCTCGCGGACGGCCAGGTCGAAGCCGTCGAGGGCGCGTTTCTCGCCGTAGCGCTTCTCCAGGGCCTCGGCCCGCACGGCGTATCCGTCGCTCATGGGTCCCCCTTCTCGGTAACTGGGTACACCGTACCCGATAGCGAGTACGGTGTACCCAGTTTTTCCGCGAGGACTTAAGCTGGGCTCCATGAGCGGCAAGGGCGGTACGGAGACCAGTGGCAGCGGCGACATCGTCCGCACCCTGGAACTGCTGTGGGACACCGGCCGGCGCCCCAGCCGCGGGCCCAAACCGGCCCTGACCCTGGACCGGATCGTGGAAGCCGCCGTCCGGGTCGCGGACGAGGAGGGGCTGGAGGCGGTGTCCATGCGCCGGATCGCCACCGAGCTCGGCACCGGCGCCATGTCCCTGTACCGGTACGTGCCCGGCAAGGGCGAACTGCTCGACCTGATGCTGGACCGCGTACAGCGCCCCTCGGAGAACCCCGCCGACCTCGGCGACGGCGGCTGGCGCTCGGCCCTGGAGGCCATGGGCCGCGCCACCCTCGCGCTCTACCGCCGCCACCCCTGGCTGCTCCAGGTCAACCAGTCCCGGCCGATCCTCGGCCCGAGCGCCCTCGACGGCATGGAGAAGGTGCTGTCCCGGATCAAGCCGATGGGGCTGACCGACCCCGAACTGGTCTCGGCGGTCATCATGATCGACGGCTACGTCGTCGGCGCCGCGCGCACCCAGCTGTACCAGCGGGAGGCGGAGCGCCGGACGGGTCTGACGGACACGGAGTTCTGGCAGGCCCAGGCGCCGATGCTGGAGGAGATCATGACCTCGGGCCGCTTTCCCCTGCTCGCCTCCCTCGCCGAGGACACCTGGGGTTCCGACTTCGACCACTTCGAGTTCGGGCTGCAGCGGATCCTGGACGGGCTGGAGGTGTTCGTCGACGAGCGGGCAGCGAAGGCAGCGGGCGAGCGGGCAGCGGGTTCACGAACGGCGACGGAATAGCCGCCGGAAGCCGATCACGGCCGCCAGGGCGACGGCCGCGGCGATCGCGCCGACCTTGACGTTGCTGCCGCCGTCGTCACTTCCGGTGTCGTTGCCGTCCGCGGAACTCTCCCTGCCGGAGGGGGACTCGGACCCGGTGTCCCCGGGCGCGTCCTCCGGCTTCACGGGACTGTCGGCCCCTTCGGCGCCGAACATGAGCGTCGACCCGTCGTCGGTGTAGGTGACGGACTCGCCCTGCCCCAGGAACGGCACGCCGACCCGCTCCAGCCGCTTGATCTTCCCGTCGTTCCAGTCGTAGGCGATCGCCCCGAAGTAGCTGCGCACGACAAGGTGTTCACCGTCGGGCGACAGGGCCGCGTCGGTGGCCTCCAGGTCGGCGACGGGGGCGATGGGCTTGAAGACGTTGGTCCCGGAGGCGGAGAGCTCGGCCGGACCCTCGTACAGGTGCCCGCCCTTCTCGTTCTTGTCGACGATATAGACCCGCCCGGTCTTCGGGTGCACGACCAGGGACTCGGCGTCCCGTGCCCCGTCCGAGTACTTCACGACGTACTGCGTGGCCCGGATCGTCTGGTCCCGCAACTCCTTGGGCTCGGGCAGTCGGTAGATCCACACATAGGGCCAGGTGCCGCCGAGGTTGTCGCCGATGTCGCCGACATAGATCTCGTTGCCGGGGCCGATGGAGATGGCCTCGACGTCACGGGGGGTGCCCACCCCGGTCAGGGTGACGGTCGCGACGGTCTTTCCCGTCCCGCTGTCGACGGCGTAGAGGTAGGCCCCGTCGTCGCTGTCGTTGTGCGTCCAGTAGATGCCGGGGTGTTGGCGGGAGGCGGCCAGCCCGCTGGACTCGGTGATACGGGGGTCCGTGATGGTGAACTCCTTGCCGCCGTCGGCGGCGGAGGCCGGCAGGGCAAGCGCACCGACGAGGAAGCCCGCGGCGAGGAAGGCAAGGGAGCGACGCATGCCCCAAGCCTGCCATCCCGCGCCGCGATCCACGGATGGGTGGCGGTCCTCACACCCCGGCCGGCCCGCCGATCGTTCATCATGAGCGGATGCTCAGGTTCATGCCCGTCGGCGATTCCCAGACCATCGGCAGTGCCGGCGAACACACCTGGCGCTACCGGCTGTGGCAGCACCTGCGCGAGACGTACGGCGCCCCGTTCACCCTCGTCGGCCCGCGCGAGGCGCTGTACGACAAGGTGACCGACACCCCCACGTCGTACGAGTACGCCGACCCCGACTTCCCGCGCTCGCACCTCGCGGGCTGGGGCGAGGGCTGGATGCACATGGCCCCACTGATCGGCGAGGCGGTACGGGAGCACCGGGCGGACGTCCTCCTGGTCTCGCTCGGCCTGATCGACCTGGGCTTCTACACCGACGCCGAACAGACGGCCGAGAACGCCCGCCGCTTCGTCGCCGAGGCCCGAACCGCCAACCCGCGCGTCCGCACGGTCGTCCTCCCGGTCATCCCGAACACACTCGCCGAGTCGGACACCGCCTTCGCCGAGCAGGTCGCCCTCTTCAACGAACTGCTGGCGAAGACGGTCGCCGACCTGGACGAACCCCGCTCACCCCTGCTGCTGGCGTCGCCGCCGGCGTCGTACGACATCCACACGGACACCTACGACGGCACGCATCCCAACGCGAGCGGCGAGCACAAGGTCGCGGCGGCCTTCGCGGACGCGATGCACCAGGCGTGGGGCCTCGCGGAGCCGTACGACGGCTGAAGCACGGCGGCGGGGCGGCCGGCTCTAGAACATCGTGTTGTCGTTCGCCGAAGTGGCCGGCACGTCCTGGAGCACGTCCCAGTGCTCGACGATCTTCCCGTTCCGCACCCGGAAGAGGTCCACGACCGCCTGGCCGCGTTCGCCCGGCGCGTTGACGTAGTGGCTGTGGACCGCGACCAGGTCGCCCTCGGCGACGATCCGCTTCGGCGAGACGGACAGCTGCGGGAACGCCTCGAAGTACCCGCCGAGGCCCGCCTTCACGCCCGCCACGCCGTCCGCGATGCCGGGGTTGTGCTGGTGGTACTCGGTGCCCCAGTACGTGTCGATCGCCGACAGGTCCTTCTTCACGAGGAGTTGGTCGAAGGCCTCGGTCACCAGCTTCTTGTTGTACGCCGTCAGCCACCGCGACCCCGGCGCCTCCGTCCGCGGCCGACTCATCGTCGAGAACATGTCGTTGCCGTTGGCCGTGGTTTCCGGCACGTTCTGCGCGGCGTCCCAGTGCTCGGCGATCTTCCCGTCCTGGAAGCGGAAGATGTCGAAGACGGCCGACCCCCGGGTCCCCGGCGTCAGCACGACGTTGGAGTGCACGAGGACCAGGTCGCCCTCGGAGATGACTCGCTTGATGTCGTACTCGGCGTCCGGGAACTGCTGGTGCAGACCCGCCCCCAGGTTCTTCAGGGTCTCGGCGCCGTCGGGCGCGAGCGGGTTGTGCTGAATGTAGTCCGGCCGTACGAACCGGTCGACGACCGCGGTGTCGCCCTGCTCGAACACGCCCTTGAGGACGCGTACGGCAACGGCCTTCTGGTAGTCGAGCCGCACTCCCTCTCCGTAGCGCACCGAGTGGTGGGCGGACGGGGCGGCGACGGCGGGTACGGCGGCGGTTCCCAGCAGGGCGCCGGCGGCGAGCGCGGCGACGACGATGCGGCGCGCGGGCGTGGTGGGGGTCACGATCGATGCTCCAGACCTTGAAAGTTCAAGTTAATACTTCCCGAAGGAAAGCACTAACTTCCAGTTAGCGTCAAGGCTGCTTGCATAGAGCGCACTCCAGGTCGTTGGCTAGGCAGTCATGAAGTACACGCAGCTCGGACGCACGGGACTCAAGGTCAGCCGACTGGTGCTCGGCACCATGAACTTCGGTCCGCAGACCGACGAAGCGGACAGTCACGCGATCATGGACGCGGCACTGGACGCGGGGATCAACTTCTTCGACACGGCGAACGTGTACGGCTGGGGCGACAACAAGGGCCGTACCGAAAGCATCATCGGGAACTGGTTCGCCAAGGGCGGCGACCGGCGCGACAAGGTCGTCATCGCCACCAAGGTGTACGGCAACATGGCCGGGGACGGCGCGGCCGCGTGGCCCAACCACGACAAGGTGTCCGCCCTGAACATCCGGCGGGCGGTGGACGCCAGCCTCAAGCGGCTGCAGACCGACCACATCGATCTGTACCAGTTCCACCACATCGACCGTGCCACTCCCTTCGAGGAGATCTGGCAGGCCATCGACGTGCTCGTCCAGCAGGGCAAGATCCTCTACGTCGGGTCATCCAACTTCCCCGGCTACAAGATCGCCCAGGCCAACGAGATCGCCGCCCGGCGCTCCGGCACCATCGGCCTCGTCAGCGAGCAGTGCCTGTACAACCTCGCCGAGCGCCGCGCGGAGATGGAGGTCATCCCGGCCGCGCAGGACTACGGCGTCGGCGTCATCCCCTGGTCGCCGCTCCAGGGCGGCCTGCTCGGCGGCGTGCTCAAGAAGGAGGTCAAGGGCGGCCGGCGGGCCTCCGGACGGGCGGCCGACGCGCTCGCGAACCCGGCCGTACGGGCGCAGATCCAGTCGTACGAGGATCTGCTCGACAAGCACGGGATCGAGCCCGGCGAGGCCGCGCTGGCCTGGCTGCTCACCCGGCCCGGCGTGACCGGCCCGATCGTCGGCCCGCGCACTGCCGAGCAGCTCGAGTCGGCCCTGCGGGCCATCGAGCTGGAGCTGAGCGAGGAACTGCTGGCCGGCCTGGACGAGGTCTTCCCGGGTCCTGGCCCGTCGCCGGAGGCCTTCGCCTGGTAGCACACCGAAGGGGCGCGGGGGACTGCGCGACCAGCCGCTCGCGGCCCGCGGTCGGCGAAACAACGTGCGGTTCCCCGGCGCTCCCCGCTCGGCAGCTACCTGCCGAGCGCAGCCGCCAGGGCAACGACGACGAACATCAGCACAAGCGCACCGGCCATGATCCGGTTCCGGGTTTTCGGGTCCACGCCTCCGAGCCTAACCGGCCGCACCGAGAGGCCAGCGGGCGACCGCCTCGTAACGGGGCTGCTCGCCCGGAACTCCCGATGTCGGCAGGTTGCTGCGGACCAGCGTCAGCTCGTCCACCGTCCAGGTGCGGCTCGTGAACGACTCCAGGGCCTCCAGGTACGGCCGTACGTCCACGTCGTCCCGGCTGCGGGCCACCGTCAGGTGGGCCTTGTACCGGCGGTGCTCGCCCATCTCCACGCCCGCCTTGCGCGCCGCAGCCTCCGCCCGGTCGGCCAGCAGCCGCAGCGCGGGCAGGTCGCCCTCGGCGCCCGCCCACAGCGCACGCCCCTTGCCGAACTGACCCCCGCCGCGCACCGCCAGCGGGAAGGGCGCGGTGCGGTGGGCGGCCCGCTCCAGGCGCGCCGACAGGTCAGGCACCAGCTCGTCCGCCACCTCGCCGTAGAACGCGAGGGTGAAGTGCCAGCCCGGCCGGCCGGTCCAGCGCAGGGCGTCCGCACCGGGCAGCCCGCGCAACCCGGCCACCTCGGCGGCGAGTTCGGCGGCCACGTCCTCGGGTGGCAGTACGGCGGCGAAGAGTCTCATGCGGTCACCCTAGGAGGGTGCGCCGAGGACCGCCCCCCGGTCCGTCGAAGGCGCGTCCGACCGCCTGCCAATTCGCCCTGGAGCGCGGACGGTTGGTCACCTAGTGACCTGAGTCAGAGATTCGTCGGCAGTAGGCGGCTACTTTGTCGAGGATCTCGTCAGCGGTCTTCGTCCAGACGAAGGGTTTCGGATGC
>NZ_JBHXSG010000140.1:0-8565 GCF_042714835.1 Streptomyces sp. NPDC058678
GGCGGTCCGGCAAGACCGCCCCTGACATGCCACCAGCCCACTACACTCCCGACGATGCCTCTGACCAGGCCAGATAGCGAAACGCTGCTGGAGTATTAGTACTCCAGCCGTAGATTCTGATCATGGATGTGAAGGGCGCTACGTCGGTAGCCTGCGCGTGTGGCTGAGACCTGGGACGAAGCGCAGTTGATCACGGACGGCTTCGAGCGTGTGATCGTCGAGTTGGAGTGGTACGACGGGCCGCGTGTCGGCCTTGCTGACATCGACGGGAAGCCCCATTACTTCGACGGCTATGGCCAATACCTGGGCGACGAGGCTGACGAGTACCGTGTCTGGCCTGCGAGCCCGGCCGCGGTGGAGTTGGAACGCGAGCAGTGGGCAATCTACGTCAGGTGGAACGAGTGCCAGGGGGCTGGGGCTGCCTATCTGGGCCAGGGCGGGATCAACGCGCGCTACGACGAACTGGACGCACTGCTGGCGCAGTACCGTCAGGCGCCGGACGATGCACGTCGGCTTGTGGGCGAACTGCGGTACACCGGTGCTGGCCATCAGGTGGAAGGGACAGGCTTTTGGTTCCGGTGGTGTCCGAGCAGGTGAGGCCGCCGTTGGTCAGGCGTTCAGGGCCTGCTCGACGGTCGGATGGCAGGGGATCAAGGCGTCGAGACCGACCAGCGCCAGAACACGCAGGACGGGCCCCTGCGCACCAGCGATGCGCAGCCGCCCCGCTCCATTGACCTGCTGGTAGGCGGCGACGAAGACGTTGATGCCGCTGGAGTCCATGAAGGTCACGCCGCTGAGGGATCTGTTCGCTTTCCGGCTGGCCTATTCGGGCAAGGCCGTTCACCGCATCTCACGTTCGTGCGGTCAGCAAGCGTTCTTCGAAGGCCACGTGCACGCGCTGAACACGCTGGGCGGGGTGCCGGCCGGTCAGGTCCGTTACGACAACCTCACCCCGGCGGTGAAAGGTGGTCTTCCGCAGCCGCTCGCGGGAGGAGAACCCGCGCTGGACCAACTTCCATGAGTACTACGGATTCACTCCGTTCTACTGCGAGCCGGGTCTGCGCGGGGCCCACGAGAAGGGCGGGGTCGAGGGCCAGGTCGGCTATTTCCGCCGCAACTACCTCACCCCGGTGCCGCAGGTGAACAGCCTGGATGAACTCAACGGCCGGTTAGCCGAGTTCGAGGCCAAGGAGGACGAGCGGCGGATCGGGGCGAGGATGCGGACGATCGCCCGCGAGGCCGGCCATCTGCTGCCGCTGCCGGACGAGCCGTTCGCCACCAGCATCACGCTCATGCCCCGCGTCGACCGCTACGGCATGGTCACCGTGAAGATGTGCCGGTATTCGGTCCCCGTCCGCTTCATCGACCGCAAGGTCACCGTCACACTCACCTGCGACGACCTGACTGTCTATGACGGCCGACGGGAGATCGCCCGCCATCGGCGGCTGACCGGTCGCGGTTCCGAGCACCTCGTGCTGGACCACTACTTGGAGGCCCTGCTGACCAAGCCGGGGGCGCTGGAACGCTCCGAGGCCCTCCATCAGGCCCGCGCCGAGGGCACCTTCACGGCCGTCCACGAAGCGTTCTGGGCCGCGGCCAAGAAGGCCCTCGGAGACATCGAAGGAACGAAAGCCCTGGTCAAAGTGCTGTTGCTGCACCGCCACCAGCAGCACGCCGACGTGGTGGCAGGCATCCGCGGGGCCCTTGCGGCGGGCACCTTCAGCGAGGACGTCATCGCGCTGGAGGCCCGCAAGGCAGCACAGGCGGCCGGACGGGCGCCGACCGTCACCGTCGGCACCCCCGCCCCGGAGCCGTTGGATGTGGACCCGGCCCCGGTCACGCCCCTGACTCCGCGTCGTCTCGCCCGTGCTTTGCCCGCCGATCAGCGTCCCCTGCCCCGCTTGGAGCAGTGGGACGAGCTGTTGCAGCTTCGCCGGAAGGACTCATCATGACCACCGCCCATCACGCGCTGACCGCACAGGCATCCGACGCGGCGATCGACACCGCATGCCGCCTGCTGCGGCTGCCCACCATGCGCGCCCAGGCCGCCGACACGATCGCCCGGGCCGAACGCGAAGGGCTCTCCTACGCGGGCTTTCTCGCCGAGCTGCTGATGGCCGAGTGTGAGGACCGGGACCGTCGCCGGGCCGAACGGCGCATCCGGGCGGCTCACTTCCCCCGTGAGAAGTCACTGCGGGAGTTCGACTACCGGGTCAATTGTCGGCGTACTTCGTTGAGTGCTCCACGGAGTACGGAGATACGTGCACCACGCTCGGCGAGTTGGAGGGCAGTGCGGAAGGACGTCAGATATCTCGTTGCCATCGGCCTCGAGGGCGCCGACCATGTGCATCCAGGAAGAAGGGGTGTCATGGGGCTGTGTCTGTTCCCCGGTGACGGGGACGTCGATGGACCGGATGCTTGTTTCTCGTATGGGGGCTTCGCTCAGTTCCGCCGCCGTCTGGCCCACGCGGAAGGCTTCGATCTCGGTGAGATGATCGGCTTCGGAGGAGACCGGCCATGGACAAAGGTCTCAACCGCGCTCGAACCGTTTCTCAACCATCCGGACGACCACAGGGAGGACCTGTCTCTCCAGGACTGCGCCGTCGTTCTCCCCCGGCTGGAGGCAATTCTGGGGCAGTGGACATCGGAGCCTCGCGATCCAGACATGGAGAGACACATCGAGGACATCCAGCAGCTTTCAGTCGTGCTGCGTGTCTGCATTGAGAAGAACGTTGATCTTTGCTTCGGATGACGGATCCCAAGCCGTGATGGCTCAGGCCGCGTTGTCCCGGTCTCGCTCGATGGCGGCGAGCCGGTTCTTGAGCCGGTAGCTGGGGCCGTTGATGGCGATCACATCGCAGTGGTGCAGGAGGCGGTCGAGGATGGCCGTGGCCAGGACCTCGTCGCCGAACACTTGCCCCCATTCGCTGAAGGTCTTGTTCGAGGTCAGGATAATCGAGCCCTTTTCGTAGCGCTTTGAGATCACCTGGAAGACCAGGTTGGCCTCCGCGCGTTCGAGGGGCTGGTAGCCCACCTCGTCGACCACGAGAACCGCCGGCCGGCCGTAGATAGCTGCCGAGTTTGCTGGTCAGGCGCCCGGATGCCTCTGCGGTCCTGAGGTTGCGGACCATGTCGTCGAGGCTGGTGAAGTAGATCGAGTATCCGGCCCTGCAGGCCGCGACCGCCAACGCGACGGCGATGTGTGTCTTGCCCACTCCCGGCGGCCCGAGGAGAGCCGCGTTGGCCTTGGCCTCGACGAAGGAGAGAGTCGCCAGGTCTTTGACCTTGCGCGGGTCGAGCTCGGGCTGGAACGAGAAGTCGTAGTCGTCCAGCGTTTTGTGATGCGGGAGCTTCGAGATCCGCAGGCCGGTGCGGAAGCGGCGGTCTTCACGGACCGCGAGCTCTTCGGAGAGGACCAGGTCGATGAAGTCGAGGTAGCCCATCTTGGCCTCGTCAGCCCGCTGAGCGTACTGAGTCAGAGCCTCGGCCAAGTGGGGCAGCCCCAGCTTGCCGGCCGTGTTGCGGATGCGGGTGGAGACCAGCTCACTCAAGACGTTTCCCTCGTAATCGGCTTGGTGGTGAAGGGGCGGGTGCCGGTCAGTTCGTCATAGACCGACAAAGGCCGGCGGCCGACCTCGACCTGGGTGACCGCGGTCCGGTTCAGCAGGGCCGCCAGCGGCCCTGATTCGGGGCCTGGGTTCTGCCGGCGGGGCAGGGGAAGGCTTCCATCGCCGGCTGTGACGCGGCGTCCGGACCCCGTGGGCAGGCCGTCCCAGTGCTTCTGATCCACGACCCGGGCGCCCCGGCCGAGGGCCCGTGCATGGGTGGCCAGCAGGGTCTCGCCGCTGTGACCGGGGACGGTGGAATGCAGCGTGATCTGGGACTTCGTTGCCCTGACCTCGACCAGCTGGCGCGGCCGGACGCTGCGGGCCGGCACCGAGTAGAGGTTCGCGTCGAAGGCGACGAGGCAGTCCTTGCCGACGTGGCGAAGGTGCCGCTGTGTGACCACATATGGCGTTTGCGGCAGCGGCCGCAGGGCCACGTGATCGCGGATCGCCCGCAGACCGATGACCTCGCCGTGGGTGCCGTGGACCTTCGCCCGCCGCAGCGGGACCCAGGCGGTGAACGCGGCGTTCATTTCTTCGATGGAAGAGAAGGCGCGTCCGGCCAGAACGTGATCGCGGACGATCAACACCTGCCGCTCGACTCGGCCTTTCCCCGTGGGCCGGTAGGCGGCCAGCACGTCGGGGTCGAAGTCGTAATGCCCGGCGAACGCGACAGCCTCGGGATGCAGAGGCACCGCCTCACCCGGTGCGACGTGCCGGCGGACCACCGTTTTCGTCCGGTCGTAGACGATCGACATCGGCACCCCGCCGAAGTGCGCGAATGCCTGGCGGTGGCAGTCGAAGAAGGTGGCGAGGTCCTGGCTTGTGGTGAAGAAGCAGAACGGATCACGCGAGTAGGACAGCGTCATGTGGAACGAGTAGACCTTCGGGATGCCGACATGGGCGAGGATCTTGCCCTCGTCACCCCAGTCGACCTGGGCCTGAGCTCCAGGCACCACCTCGAACCTGCGGTGCAGCCCCGCCAGCTCGCCCGGGCTGATGCCCAGTTCCTCCGCGATGCGGGGCCGGGCCTCCTGCAAGTAGATCTTGACGCGCTGGTAGTTGATGGTGCATCCGTACTCCGCCACGAGCCGTTCGTGGATCACCGCTCCTTTGAGCAGGATCTCGGCCCGCAGCATCGCGTCGATCAACGGCGCGACCTCGTCTACCACCCGCTGAGCCGGCCGGCCGTTGGGAGCCCGCCGCGGTGGCGCGACTGGCGTCTCGCCCGACAAGTACTTGCCGACCGTACGACGGTTCAGCCCGGTCTCCTTTGCGATCTCCCGCAAGCTCATCGCACCGGACTCGTAAAGACCGCGAAACCGCCTCAGCTCCAACCAGCGGTGCGGATCCAAGACCACCCTCGCCGCCCTCCGCCGACCCCTGAACAGGACGACAGCAGACTCCCGCGACACCTACCTCACCGCATCAAGAACGGTGCACTTTCATCCGTACGCGGTGGTGCACGTTCACTTGTACGCCGACATCAATCCCCACGTCGATCCGGCGGTCATCCACAACCTCGCCACCTGCGAGTGGATCGCCAAGGGTTACCCATTGTGTCTGATCGGGGACTCGGGCACCGGCAAGTCACACCTGCTGACGGGCTGGGCACCGCAGCCGCCATGGCCGGCTACCGAGTCCGCTACACCACTGCCGCATCCTTGGTGAACGAGCTGGTCGAGGCAGCAGACGACAAGCAGCTGGGCAAGACCATCGCCCGCTACGGACGCGTCGACCTTCTCGAAATTGATGAACTCGGCTATCTCGAACTGGACCGCCGCGGCGCGGAAATGCTCTTCCAGGTTCTCACCGAACGTGAGGAGAAAAGCAGCATTGCGATCGCCTCCAACGAGGCTTTCACGGGCTGGAGCAGGACCTTCACCGATCCACGGCTTGCGCGGCGATCGTGGACCGCCTCACCTTCAACGCCACCCTCATCGAGACCGGCACCGAGTCCTACCGCCTGGCCCGCACCAAAGCCAAGCAGAACGGCACGGGAAAGTAGACCACCGCAACGTGGAGCCCCGAGTGGTCCTGGCGCAAGCCAAGCTCCGGGACCACTTCAGGACGCGGCGGGCGCGGGCGGCGGTTGTGCGACGCCGACGATGAAGTTTCCCCGGAGCCGGACATCTGCCGACCAGTCCAGCGCAGCGAGTTCGCCGGTGAGTGTTCCCGGGTCATGGAAGATTTTCTCGATGCGGTACTCGCGGCCGTCGTCGAGCCGCCGCAGCTTCGCGGCCACCTCTTCCCGCGCGGCCTCGGCGGGGCCTTCGTCAATAAAGACCGCTTTGCCGTCGGGGGCGAGTGCGGCAGCAACGGTGTCCCAGAAGGCCCTCAGCCGGGACAACGGGACGTGGGAGAGGAAGAAGGCGAAGAACACAGCATCGAAGCGGCGCGGCGGCTGCCACCTGAACACATCGGCCTGGGCGAACCGGACGTTGGGGAACCCGGCCCGCTCCTGGGCGATCCCCAGCACCTCGGGCGAGGCATCGACAGCGGTCAGTGAGCGCGCCCGCGCGGCCAACACCCGAGTCCACTGACCCGTTCCGCAGGCCAACTCCAGTACATCTCCGGTGATCGGAAGGCCGTCGACCGCAGCCAGCAACTCCCGCAGGTCCTCACGCTCGGAATAGACCCGGTCGTACTCGGACGCGCGGGCCCGGTAGTAGGCAATCTGCTCCGCCACAAGGGCTTCGTCATCGATTGTCATGACCTCGACCCTAGCCGTTCTCTCCGGCCTTCGGCCCGCTCTTCAGCCGAAGCTGTTCACGAGTGGTCCCAGAACAAGCCAATCCCCGGGGCCACTTGAAGACGTTGAGACGACACGGGATCTTCACTAAATGGGGCCGCTGGAAGGCGTCCTGCCGGGTCCGCTGAACAACGTCACAGCCACGTCAGGTGAAGTTCAGCGTCGCTTTCCCCATGGAAATGCACAATCTCGGCCTCGGCCGTAGACAGGGCCGGCACGGCACCGCAGGCGGGTGCCGTGCCGTGAAGATCGGGCCAGGAGGCCAGCCGTTCCATCGCTAGCTGCGTACCGTTCACACACGAATCCTGGCGCGGGGGAGTCACGCACCGCTACCCCCCGGCTCCAGCTCACGGTCGGATCGCGCCGAGTCCCTCTACCGGCTGAGCCGCTTGCGCAGCTTGGGGGTGGAGGCCCGCTCCCACACCGTCGGCAGTTCCTGCTCCCTGGTCTGCGCGGCGGCCTGCTCCCCGCCGTAGAGCACACCCCAGGTGAAGCCGGCCTCGCCCGTCGTCTGGGCCGCCACGGCCAGGTCGCGGATGGTGCGCCGGGCCACCACACTGTCCTGGTGGTCGCCGAGGACCTTCTGGCCCGCCTTGACACGTTTGCCCAAGCGCTTGGCCGGTTTACCGAGAGTCGGCCGGGCGACCTCAGCCGCGTAACGCACCTTCTTGGCGGCCTTGCGGGCCTCGTGAAGGGCCACGTCGCGCTCGGGCCCCGGCGGCAGGTCCAGGGCGGGGGCCATGCGCTGGGCCAGGCGGTCGAACTCCTTGAGGACCGCCTTGGCCATCACTTTGTCCGCCGCCTTGCCGGCCTTGGCACCCAGCGGTGGCTGCTGCCCGAGCGCAGCGAGGGAATCGAGCAGGGCCAGGTAGCGGCGCGAGCCCAGGGCGTCGAGACTGCGCTGGTGGGACTCGGAGCCGCGAGCGACGTTCCATGCCTGTAGCCGTGCCGAGACGGGGCCGAGGACGAGTTCTCCGGGTAGAGCTTCGACGCCCCGGGTGAGACGCTCCATCAGCACTTCCTGATCACGTTCTGCGCCCAGCTCGCCGGCCAGCCACTTCAGATCCCCTCGGATGGAGTCTGTGACCTCGCGGTCCAGAACGGACCGGTACGAGCGCAAACAGCTGCGCAGGCGACGACAGGCGACCCGCATCTGGTGAACCGAGTCGGGCCGGTCGCGTCGCACGGCCGGATCGAGGGCGGTGAGGACGCGGATCTGCTCCCGTACGTAAGCGAGAACCTGCTCGCCGGCCGAGCCCGCAGCGAGGTCGGCGGCCTCGTCACGCCCGCCGCCCGGGACGGGCGCCATCTCGTCAAGGGCCCGCGCCAGCTTCGACGACGACTGCGCACGTGCGATGCCGTTCTTGCGCAGCCTCTTCTCCACGGCGTCCAGGAGAGCGGGATCGGCGTCCTCGGCAAGCTCTACTTCCATCTCGCGCCACGCCGCACTCCTGCCCTCTGCTCGCAGGGACTCCGCGCGCACCGCGTCGATGCTCAGCTCGGCGAGCACGGCACCTTCGGCGTCGACGAGATCGCGCACCTCACGGGTCGAGCGGATGCGTACCACTGGGGTCAGTTCGGCTCCTCGGGTGCGGGACAAGGCCAGGTCGCGCAGGGCGTCCGGGACGGCGTCAGTCAGGGCCGCCTGGACCTCTTCCCGGCTGTCGCCCGGCAACGGCAGTTTGAGGTGCCACCCGGGGTCGGAGCCGCCGGTCCTTCGTCGCAGTACGGCCGAAGAACCAGACAGCCGAAGATCATCGGTGTCGTAGTAGACCGCTTCGAGCTCCTCGAGGTTCCGGCCGACAACCGAGGTGACGCCCTCCACTCCATCCAACGGGGGCAGCCAGGAGGTATCGGAGGACGACGGGACCTCGTACTTTCGCTCTGTCTCTTGCATCGACTGGACCATGCTCTACCGGTAGGCACGATTGACCGAACGAAACACCATCGTGGACATAATCGCGATTGTGGAGGCAGTAAAATGCGGCCCGCGGGGTGACGGAATGCCCGGAGTGGCGTTGTCACGTTGTTGGCTGTGACTGCCTGACGGCGCGTCGGGGCAGGGTGCTGGGAGCCGGCCTGTGCTCAGGCTGCGGTGGCAAGGCCGGCGGCTCCGGTGATCTGCTCCCAGATGGCGAAGCGGACGGTCATCTCGGCTCGGTAGTCGTGGGCGGGCATCAGATGGCGGCGGGGCCGGAAGTGGGGCGA
>NZ_JBHXSG010000141.1:0-8459 GCF_042714835.1 Streptomyces sp. NPDC058678
TGCGCGACAGCTCCGCTGCCTGCGCATCACTCGGATAGAAGCGGTACTTGAACGCCCGCTTCACATGGTTCGCGGCCACGCGCACAAACTAGCCAGACCGCAAGTAGAGATCAAACCTGCCCGTCAGGGCACTGTGATCCGCCCTGGCGGCGAATCCCAGCTCCTTGCCCTGCTCCGCAGGAATTTCGTTTCCCCCCAGCTAAAGCCGGGGGTATCCACGAAGGGACTCCGATGACGGCCAAGCTGGTAGACGACATCACCGACACCCACTCCTCCAAGACCCGCGAGTCCATCGGGCAGGGCATCGCCAACATCGTCACCGGATTCTTCGGTGGCATGGGCGGCTGCGCCATGATCGGCCAGACGATGATCAACGTGAAGGTGTCCGGCGCCCGCACCCGTCGGTCGACGTTCCTGGCGGGCGCGTTCCTGATGGTGCTGTGCATCGTCTTCGGGCCGGTCGTCTCCGACATCCCCATGGCGGCCCTGGTCGCGGTGATGGTGATGGTGTCGTTCGCGACGTTCGACTGGCACTCCATCGCCCCCAAGACGCTGAAGCGGATGCCCGCCGGAGAGATCGCGGTCATGGTCATCACCGTCGCCTGCGTGGTGGCCACCGATAACCTAGCCATCGGCGTGGTCGTCGGCTCCGTCACCGCGATGGTGATCTTCGCCAAGCGCGTTGCCCACCTGGCCAACGTCACCGCGGTCACCGACCCCGGTGGCAGCAGCGTGGTCTACTCCGTGACCGGCGAACTGTTTTTCGCCTCATCGAACGACCTCGTCGGCCAGTTCAACTACGCCACCGACCTCGACAAGGTCGTCGTCGACCTGAGCGCCGCCCACATCTGGGACGCCTCTTCGGTTGCCGCACTGGATGCGATCGAGACCAAGTACGCCCAGCGCGGCAAGACCGTCCAGATCATCGGCCTGAACAAGCCGAGCGCCCACATCCACGAGAAGCTCAGCGGTGAACTGACCGGCGGTCACTGACCGTCCCTGACGCGAGCGCCGCCGCCCCACCCACGTCCACGGCGGCCCGCGCTGTGTCTGCTCGGCGCCGCCTATCTACGGTTACTGAGGTTGAACTCGTGATGCCCCAGAGCCTGCCGGTGCGAGCAGGCCGCCTGTTCCTGCCGCTCACCGCAGCACCTGGGCGGTGCGGGCGGCGGAGAGCCAGCCGGGGAACTCCCGCAGGAGCCGGTCGTACAGCAGCGAGTCGGGCACGCTGCGAGGGTCGCGGCCGGCGTGGAAGAAACCCGCGTTGTCGACGATGCGGCGGGTGGGGACGGCCAGTTCGTCGAGGCGGCGCAGGAAGGCGAACTCGGCGTCGTCGGGGTCGCCGAACCCGATGAACTGCCAGAACAGGGGCAGGCGGGCGGCCTTGCACAGGTAGCGCTCGGCCGCGGCCTTACTGGTAGGACCGCCGTCGGTCTGGAAGATGACCAGAGCGGGGGAGTGGCTGCCTGAGGCGAGGTGGTGGTCGATGACCGCGTCCATCGCCCAGTGGTAGTTCGTCCGCCCCATGTGGCCCAGGCTGTGGTGGAGCTTGTCGATGCGGTCACGGTGGCCGCCCAGCTCGAGGTCGGTGACACCGTCGACGTCGGTGGAGAAGAACACGACGGGAACACGGCCGTCGTCGTCGAAGTGGGCGGCCAGCGTCAGCACTTGCTCCGCCAGGTGCTGCGCGGTTCCGTCCCGGTAGTAGGGGCGCATGGACCCCGAGCGGTCCAGGACTAGGTAGACCGCGGCCCGCAGCCCGGACAGGCCGTGCTCGCGCACGCTGTCGCCGGCCGACTTGTACAGGCTCACCAGATCGGGGGCCGTCTCCTGCACCTTGGTCAGGCTGATCGCCGAACCCTGCTCAGCGCTACTCATCATGATCTGGTCTTTCCGGCTGGGCCCCCGCGGCGAGACCCGGCCTGTCCACGGACACCGGCCGGGCCGGTGCGTCACCATGATGGTCCCGTTGGGTGGGGTCAGGCGTCGAAGCCGGTCTTGTTCACACTGGTTTCTCCGGTTTCGCAGAACGAAGGCGTCGTCGTGCTGCACAAGAAGCAGTCTCAGCGGTCAGGCCACATCTGGATGACCCACACCTCGAGCGGATCGTCGTGAGGCCCTTCCGGTGGGAATGGATCGAGCGCGAGCAGAGCTTCCAAATGATCCCGCCCGCGACAGAGCAGGCGTAAGTGATACCGCCCTGGCCGCAGCGCGATCTCGCCGTAGCTGACGCCATTCAAGTCGACGACCTCAAGGCGGTCTTCCATCGGAGAACGGAAAGCTCGTTCGTACTCCCAAGATCCTGCTGGCTGGGGAGCAGGGCCGTCCCATGACTCCAAACGCACCAGAGGGTAGAAATCGTTGTCGCTGGAAGTAAGGCTCCAGCCGTCTCCAGGGATCTGGACAATGTCGTCCTCCGCTGGGGCCTCTTCGAAGGGGATGGGGCCGATCTGGATGGTCCTGTAAGACACACGCGGACGGACGTCAACGGCGTTGATCAGACGGGGCACTGACTCTCCCACCAGATAGAAGCGAGCAGGCTCCGCCAGGCTAAAGGCTGGGACGCACGGGCAGCTCCCTGGTGTGCAGGTCGGGGGTGACGACGCCGACGGTGGGGCGGAAGGACTTGCTGCCAGTGGTGCAAATGTATTGGTACTCCCACCGCGACTTGGCCCGGCGACCCGTGTCGGGCAGCGTCTTCGTCCCTGCTCAGCTGAGGCGGGAGCCGAGGTCTGTGGGGCCGCTCTCGGCTGAGCGTTCTGCGGACGCGCAGAGAGTCAAGTGCGGCCCATGTTCAGTTATTTCATGTGATCTCGCGGGTGGTGGGCATCGAAGGCCTTAGCGGTCGTACGGGACCCAGGCACGCCCGCCTGCGTCGTTCGTGCCGTACCAGTAGTGCGGCATTCCCTTGATGCCGGTGGTGTGGAACGGACGGCCGTGGTCGTCGATGCGGATCGTGCCGGTGCGGCCCTGGGAGGACCAGTCGAGTTCGAGGTACCAGCGGGCGTCGTAGGTCTGTGTCGTCGCGGCGACCAGCAACACCTCCGGGTCCTCGGCGGAGACGCGGTACGGGAAGTGCACGGCTGGGATGGTGTGTCCGTTTTCGGCTCCGTCCTTCGGGCGGGCGATGGGGCGGTCGACGTCGAGGTTCACGGTGAAGCGGCGGGGCGTGAGGTCGCCGCCGCAGCCCTGGTCCATGGCGTACGCGCTCCCGGGGGCCGGGTTGCCGCGGCTGACGATGCGGACGCGGAGCGCGTCCAATACCACGGCCGTGGACGACCGCCCCTGTACCGAGATCTGCACCCTCGTCTGCCGCCCGTGCAACGCGCCCTGCGTCGCCGCCCACGACCCGGCGTCCTGCTCCACCGGCGGCGGAGGCACCTGCGCGGGTGGCTTGTCGATGACGTAGTCGTGGTCGCAGCCCTTGTCCCAGACCAGGGAATCGGTGCTCCAGGTGAGGGGCAGGCCGGTGGTCGGCTTCGCAGTTGAGGTGGGACCGCTGGCGGTGGCTGCGGAGCGAGAGGCGTCCGCCTCGGAGGAGTGGTCGTCCGACAGGGCGGCCGCGCTGCCCAGAGTGGCGAGCAGCGCGCAGGCGATGGCGGTGGATGCCAGGACCCGACGGCGGCGGTACCAGGGGCCGGGAGCGGGGGAGGGAGCAGGCTCGTCCGGGTCGGGATCGTCCCCGGGCTGCTCCGCGGAGAGGTATTCCTCGATGAGTGCCCCGTCCCCGTCCGCGTCCGGCGCCGGAACCGCCGCCTCCGGCGAACCGGCCGCACGCACTCCCTGCCGAGCCGCCACCGCCGACAACCACAGCCGGTGCAGCTCGAGCCGTTCCTGCGGTGTCGCCTCGCAGAAGGCCGCGAGCCGTTCAACGGGCGCGAATTCCTGCGGCACCGCCTCGCCCGCGCAATACCGGTACAGCGTCGAGGTGTTCATGTTGAGGCGGCGGGCCAGGGAGCCGTAGCTCCGGTCCGTGCGGTCCTTCAGCTGGCGCAGCAGTGCCGCGAACTCCTCTACACCGTCCCGCATTGCACCGTTCCTCCGTCCTCCGCCTGCGATCCCGTATTCCAGGCACTCATGTTCCTGCACGTCAGATGGGCTGGAATGGTTCCACCGTCGCCAAAGGGGCAGCAGTCGTTGTGCTGGACTCCGGTGACCGCCGATGCTCTTGGTGTCGCACCGGCCACGGCTGCAGTGGCCAACCGTAGTTGGGCGTCATCCGACAGGCATCCGCTGACGGTTGCTGCCATGGCAACCGCTTTTGATACGTCGTCACACACGCTCACGATGCCGGCTGCCCTACTCGTCTCAGCACCGGCCTCGCCCTGCTGACCAGTGGCATCCGCAACGGATCACGATCTACAACTGCCGTGTCAGCCGATCTACTCAATTCTTGGAGGTTTGATGAAGTCCGTCATCCGAAAGGCGGCAGGCGTCGGGGGCGTGAGCGTGGCCGTCGCAGCCACGTCCATGACCGGCGCATCGACAGCCCAGGCGGAGCCACCCACCTACGGCTGCCCGTACCCCTATGTCTGCTTCTACGTGGACGACCACGCCTGGAAGGCGGGCACGCCGATAGCGAAGTACCGCGATGTCACCAG
Source organism: Streptomyces sp. NPDC058678 (assembly GCF_042714835.1). Classification (NCBI taxonomy): domain Bacteria; kingdom Bacillati; phylum Actinomycetota; class Actinomycetes; order Kitasatosporales; family Streptomycetaceae; genus Streptomyces; species Streptomyces sp. NPDC058678. The sequence goes on from NZ_JBHXSG010000141.1 coordinate 4,602, forward strand.
TTCCTACCAGACGGTCAAGGCCCGCCCGCACTACCGCGTCGTGAACACCCGGAACGACGACGTGGCGTACCTACGGCTCCAGGACGGTAACTCGGTCTGCCTGTCGCCGAACAGCGAGACCATGTTCGCTAACGCCTACAGCGTCACCGGAATAAAGATCTCCAGCAGTTCCACCTGTTGAATCTGCTCGAACGGGCCGGCGGGCGCTTCCGCAGTTCGCTGGGACGGGACGGGACGGACGGACGGGACGGTTCCACCGCTGCAGTGTGGCGGCAGATGTTGTCGTGGATGTCCCCCGTTCTCATAGCCGTGGGTGGCGCACCAGCCGAAGCAGAACGACCGCCCTGGCGGCAGCGCGACAACGCGACCCACCCTGCGCCTGCGCATCGGGACACCCGTGCGTCCGTGTACCAAAGGTGCGGCGTACGGCACCCCGCGGCGCCCGCCGTCATATGACGGCACCGGGACGAAGACCCCGGGCCGACTCCTGTCCGGTCGGACAGTCGGGCCGTCCTCTCCTCGAAGCGGACGCGGACGAGGTGGCGAAAAGACGGCAGGCGCCTTCGGCACAAAAGCCGGAACCGGCCGAGACCAACCACATACGGATCAGAAAAGGAAGACACACATGAACAAGAACTCCCTCGCACACCGTCGTCCGGGCCGCCGCGCGGCTGTCGCTGCCGGCCTCCTCCTTGCTGTCGGACTCGGCGTATCGACACAGGTATCGGCCCAGGCGTCCGTCCATGCCCCCGCAAAGGCGTCCACCGCCGCACCGCAGTCGGTCAGCGGCACGTCCGGCCACGTGGTGACCCGGGTCGCCGACTTCTACGGCGCCTACATCGACGCGAAGGGCGACTACACGGACCCGGACGTTGCGCTGGCCACGACGCTCCGCAAGCACTACCTGACGCCCGACTTCACCAAGCGGCTGGCGGCCTGGGAGAAGAAGAACGGGGTGGACGGCGTCCTGCGTGCCCAGAACGTCCCGGCGCGGTGGACGGTGACTGACAACGGCACAGTGGGTAACGGTCATGAAGTCATCGTCACCCTGGCGTTCGGCAGCGGGGAGGAGACGCAGAAGACCAAGCTGTTCGTGCTGGTGGAGCGGCATGACCACATCGTCGACATCAACACTACGAGCGCCCGCTAACGGCGGAGCTGCGGAGCCACTCCGCCTGCCCTGTCCCGCCGGGACAGGGCACTGGGTTGGAAGGTCGACGGATACCTTCCGCGCTCGCCTACACCCGGGGCGGCGAGGTCGACCACTGCCCCGACCCGACCGGCAAGACGGACTACACCTGGGACAAGGCCGGCCGCCTGGACTGCCTGACCAACCCGGCGGGCAATAAGCCCGACCTCGACTACGACAACAATGACCAGCGCACGCGACCGGTCTCCCCAGGGCACCACCCAGACGTTCACCACCGACAAGAACGGTCTCCCTTCGGCCGTCAAGACGACCTCGGGTACGACGACGCTGGTCAGCCTGACCTACATACGCCGGCGCGGGCAAGGACACCACCACTGTCCTACGCGCTGGAGGCTGATGCGGCGGGCGCCCGGACGGCGTTGCTGCCGCCCGTGTCCGAGCCGTCGTCGCCGCGGGCGCAGTGGCTCACGACCGGCGCAAGCGCCGGCCCGGCGACAGGGGCCGCTGTGGTCCGTTCCCGCTGTGTGGCCCATCGCCGCCACCGCCTGACGGGGCGCCCCGCTGCTTCAGCGCATGCCGGACGCCCCGTTCACGGTCAGCCGAGGGCGCTCAGCTGCGCGACCTCGTCGTCGGTCAGCGAGATGGTCGCTGCGGCGACGTTGTCCTCCAGGTGGGCAACCTTGGAGGTGCCGGGGATCGGCAGGATCACCGGGGAACGGTGCAGGAGCCAGGCGAGCGCCAACTGTGCGGGAGCGGCCTCGTGGCGGGCAGCCGCCTCTGCGAGGATGCCGCCCGGCTGCGCCAGCTGCCCGGTCGCCAGCGGGAACCACGGGATGAACGCGATGCCCTCCCGCTCGCAGTGTTCGAGCACCGCCTCGGACTTGCGCTCGGCGAGGTTGAAGAGGTTCTGCACCGACACGATCGGGACGTATTGCTGCGCCTCCACCAGTTCCTCGACCGTCACCTCCGACAGGCCGACGTGCCGGATCTTGCCCTCGTCCCGCAACTGAGCGAGCGCGCCGACCTGTTCGGCCAGCGGCACCCTCGGGTCGATCCGGTGCAGCTGATAGAGGTCGATACGCTCCAGCTTCAGACGCTGCAGGCTCCCTTCCACGCACTGTCGCAGGTACTTGGGGCGGCCGTCCGGTACCCACTGGTCGGGCCCGGGCCGGGTGTTGGCGCCCTTCGTCGCGATCAGCAGGTCGTCTGCGTACGGGTGGAGCGCCTCGGCGATCAGATTCTCGTTGACGTACGGCCCGTACGCGTCGGCGGTGTCGATGAGTGTGACGCCGAGTTCGACAGCACGGCGCAGCACCCTGATCGACTCGTCGCGGTCGGCGGGCTCACCCCAGACCCCTGGGCCGGTGAGCTGCATGGCGCCGTAGCCGAGCCTGCGCACCGGCAGGTCACCGCCGATGGAGAAGGTACCGCTCGCCACTGCGGGGCGGACAGAGGGATCACTCATGTTGTCCTCGATCTTTGTTCGCGTTGATGTGTGTCCGAGTCATTGGACCGAAGCTCTCGCACGGCCCTGCCGTCCGTCGAGGCAGGTGGCCGCCTGCCTGGCACAGCTGTGGTTTCCGGCCGGGGGGCCACGGTGTTGGGATCAGCATGGGGGCTGCTCCTCGCACAGGGAGAACCGGCCGCGTCGGACGGCCGAGTGGGCTGAGTGCCACGCCGTTCAGGTAACCGGCGCAACGCCCGGGCAAACAGTTACTGATGAGGGGTGTACTGGCAGTACACCCCTCATGCCGGGCGGGCGGCGTACGGTCGGGGTGTGGACAACCGTGATGAAGTCCGCGAGTTCCTCACCTCGCGGCGCGCCAGGATCACCCCGGAGCAGGCGGGGCAGCCGGTCGGGAGCCGGCGCCGCGTGCCCGGACTGCGCAGGAGTGAGGTCACCGCGCTGGCCGACGTCAGCGTCGAGTACTACGCCGCTGGAACGCGGAAGCCTCGCCGGCGTCTCACCCGCCGTGCTCGCAGCGGTCGCTCGGGCGCTCCAGCTCGACGACGCCGAACGGGCCCACCTGCTCCACCTGGCCCAGGCCGCCGAAGGCTCTGACACACTCGCCCGCCCCCGGTCTCGTTCCAGCCGGCAGCGGGCCCTGCCCAAGAGCCTGCGGTGGACCCTGGACGCCGTCACCGCCGGGCCCGCGTTCGTGACGAACGGCCGCCTGGACCTGCTTCGGCCAACCAGCTCGCCCGTGCCTTCTTCGCCGACATGTACAACAGCGGCACGACACCGCCGAACATGGCCCGTTTCCAGTTCCTGGACCCTGCGGCCCGCCGTTTCTACCCGGACTGGGACCTCATCGCCGACATGACCGTCGACGTGCTGCGCACCGAGGCCGGCCGCAACCCGCACGACAAGGACCTACACGACCTGGTGGGTGAGCTGTCCACCCGCAGCGACGCCTTCCGCACCCGATGGGGCTCCCACAACGTGCGCCGTCACGGCGCCGGCGTCAGGCGCTTCCACCACACGGTCGTCGGCGAGCTCACCCTCGCCTGGCACGGCTCGGCCGTGGACGACGAACCCGGCCTCACCCTCCTCATTTACACCGCCGAACCGAACTCACCTTCCGAAGAGGGCCTGCGCCTGCTCGCCTCCTGGGCCGCCTCCCAGGACGGTGCCGCCCCTGCCGATCGCCTTTTACGCCACCGGCGCCCGGCCCCGCCCGTCAGGACCGGGTACCGCATCGACGACC
>NZ_JBHXSG010000142.1:0-8402 GCF_042714835.1 Streptomyces sp. NPDC058678
CGTGCAGTCGCAGGGCCAGACCGAGGCCGATGCCCGATGTTCCGCCGGTGATCAGGATCGTGTTGCCGGTCATCTTCATGAGGGTCCTGCTCCTTCGGTACGGCGGGCCGGTGAGCGCCCGCAGCCCCGACCGTAGGCGCGCCCGCGCAGCGGTGGGAGAGGACGGTTTATCCATGGATCGGCGGTCTCTGCCTCGTGAAGCGAACGTCGGCCGTCGGGCTGGGTCCTGCAGAAGCTGGACGGCGGCCGCGGTCCCGGCCGAGGCGTCGTCCACGCCGTCGACAGCGAGGAAACCCCCGCCGGGGCGCCACTGCTGACCCTGGACCAGGCACTGGACGCCGCGGAGCATCCCGGTACCCGGCTGTGCTCCCTGTGCAGCCCATGCTCGACGTCCCGTACGAGCTGGTTGAGCACGTCTCGTAGCTCACGACCGCTCTTTCTTGTGCGCGATCTCCATGGTGGCCGGCTGGGGAGGATCGTCGGTCCATGGATATGTGATCCTCTCCCGCCCCCGCCGATACACCCCCATAGTCGAGACTGCCGGGCGCCCGTCCCTGCGGCGAGGGAGGGAATCGCCGAGGTCAACTGCGCCTACGACCAGGTGCTGGCCATGCTGAGCGGCGCCAAGACCTGATCCAGCAATGCACACAATGGAGAGCCGAACGTGAAACCCACGAATGAGGACACCGTCGAAATCAGCAGGGTCGTGGCGCTGTGGGCGCACATCATGGACGACCACGAACTGGACCGTCTCGGCGAATGCCTCACCGAAGACGCGGTGTGGGACGGCAGCGTCTTCGGCGGCGACCCGGTCGTCGGGCTGGACGCGATCGCGGCCTTCATGAACGCCCCCGGACACGCGAAGGCCCACCACACGACGAACATCGTCGTGTCGGAAGGCCCGGGCGACGAGGTGCGGGCCCGATCCAAAGGTCTGAGCCTGCTGGAGGGCGGCGGTGTCGCCAGCGTCGTCTACGCCGACGACCTGCGACGCACCGATGACGGCTGGCGCATTTCCCGGCGGGTCATCCATCTCACGTGGCCACATCGCTTCTAGGAGGCCGCTGACATCGCCGTTTCCTGGTCGTGGTGGGGTGCCTGAAGGGCCTGCTGTGGGGCTGGCCCCCCGCATGCGGGGGGGTGTGTGACGCCTCGGGACCTCAGGCGGTGGTGAGGGTCCATCCTTGCGGCGTAGTCCAGGCCGCGGTTGATGAGGTTGCGCAGGTTGAGGGCGGCGGTGCGGCGTTTGAGCCAGGCGTTGTTGCGGTCTGTGGCGCGGTAGCGGCAGTTTGAGGCGGCGTTCGCCTCGGCTGGCGACCTGGGAGACGACGCGTTCGATGCTGGGCCGGTGCCGGCTGGCTGTGTAGGTGTCAGTGACAGTGGGAGGCGTTTGTTGCTGACTTCGGATGGCGGTTGGCGGCTTGAGGGCCCGTGAATGTCGATGAGATTTGAAGTCGCTCAGAAGCTGTGCCATACCCCCTCGGTCGGTGATGCCCTGTGAGGATCGGCCTCGGGGAGCATCGCCGTCGCCCCTACCGGATCGTCGGCAGCAAGGAGTCGTGGACGAGTGCCGGGGGTAGGGGCCCGGTGCCGGTGGCGCACATGCCGTCGAAGGTGAGCCGCAAGTAGCGCCGCCAGGCCGACGGATCGGCAGCCAGCAAGGGTGCGGCGGTGTAGTACACGCCGCAGATCAGCAGCATCACGTCCTGCCCGTTCAGGTCCGCACGGAGTGAGCCGTCGCGTTGCGCCCGCCGCGCCAGTGACTCGGCTGTTGCGATCAGCTGCTCCTGTCCGGCCTGTATCTCCGGATGCCGAACATCCGAGACCATACGTACGGCCTCCGAGAGCGCCCGGTTGTTTGCGTAGAGAGCGACGCCCGCGCTCATGAACTGCAGCAGGGCGGTGTCGGCGTCGGCCTGCTGGGCCTGCTGGCGGCCCACTGCCACAAGCCCGTCGATTTCCTCGCTGATGATCGCGGCGAACAGGTCCTCCTTGGTGGGGAAATGCCGGAAGACGGTTCCCTTTCCGATACCGGCCCGTGCCGCGATCTGCGCAGTGGACCCTTCCGCGCCATGTTCGGCGAACACCTCCGCGGCAGCCTTCAACAGCGCCTTACGTGTCCGCACCGCGTCGGCCCTCATCCGTCGCGCGGGCGACGCTGCAACAGCTTCTTCTTCAGTGCTCATGAGTCCACTCTACGCAACATGACCGAGCGGTCCGGTTAGGTGGTACGGTAGTTAACATGACCAGCCGGTCCGGTTACGGTTCGTGGCTGTGGCCGGTCCGGCATTTCCTCATGCCATTGGAGAACAGAGCACCATGAACAAGACACTCGGCATCATCGGCAGCGGCAACGTCGGCGGCACCTTGGCCCGCCTTGCTGTCGCCGCAGGCCTGGACGTCGTCCTGAGCAACTCCCGCGGCCCCGAGTCCCTCGCCGATCTCGTCGCCGAACTCGGCCCCCGCGCCCGGGCGGCCACTCCCGCCGAGGCCGCCGAGGCCGGGGACCTGGTGGTGGTGTCCATCCCGCTGAGCGCCTACGAGAAGATCCCGGCACAGTCGCTGGCGGGCAAAATCGTGATCGACACGCTGAACTACTACCCGGAGCGCGACGGCCGCATCGCCGAGCTGGACGCGAACGAGCTGACGAGCAGCGAGCTGGTGCAGCGCCACCTGGCCGACTCCCGTGTGGTCAAGGCGGCCAGCAACATCGTCGTCAGCCAGCTGTTCAGCCTTGCCCGCCCCTCGGGTGCGCCGGACCGCAGTGCCATGCCGATCGTCGGCGACGATGCCGCCGCCAAGGCGGAGGTCGTGGAGTTGCTCGACCTCCTCGGCTACGACGCGGTGGACATCGGCACGCTCGCCGACAGCTGGCGCAGCGAACCAGGCACGCCCGTCTACTGCAAGCCCTACTTCGGGGAAGTGCCCAAGGACGTGAGCTTGGACAAGACGATGGAATGGATCTTCCAGGCCCCGGGCGTTCCGGTACCTGCCGACCGGGTGAGGGAACTGACCGCCACGGTTGTCCGGCCCGCGGGCGGCAGCTTCTCGATCGACGACTGGATCTGAGTGGAGAGCATCGCGGAAGAGGTGGAACCGGAACTCCTGACCGGGTCCGGACACCGACCCACCGTGGTGGTTCCGGCCGCCGGCGGGGAGACAGACGCCTTCGGCTGCCGCCCCGGCTGCGACTGCTGCGGCTGAGCCGGCACCTGCACGAGGCAGAGGGACCCCGGCCCGCAACCCGTCACCGACCTCCCACGGCTTCCGCCGCGGCTGGTCACACCCCCGGAAAACACGGGATTACGTACATCTCCACCGTGCCACAACACGATCTTCCTGCAAGGACCCCTAAAAAAGGACGTAACACCGCCATGAACGCTTTCACCACCGCCGCAGCCGTCGGGTCGGAGGAGCCGCTCAGCCCCGGCTACGACACGGCGACCAAGGACGACGCCGAGTTCAACAAGCTCTTCCGGCACGGCTTCACCACCATCGACGACGTGCAGATGCACTACGTCATCGGCGGCGACGGCCCGCAGGTCATGGTGCTGCTGCACGGCTGGCCGCAGAGCTGGTACGAGTACCGCCCGATCATGCCCTCGCTGCTGCCCGGCCGCACCGTCATCGCCATCGACCTGCCCGGCATGGGCGACTCGACCGGAAACCCGCCCTCCATGACCAAGACGGTCCTGGCCACCTACGTCCACAAGCTGCTCAACCACCTCGGCCACCACGAGAACGTACAGGTCGTCGCCCACGACCACGGCCTCAACGTCGCCTACTCACTGGCCGCCCAGTACCGCGACCAGGTGGCGGGCCTGTTCCTCATGGACGCCGCCCTCGTCGGCAAGAACCTGAAGTTCGCCACCCTCGAACCGATGTTCTGGCACTTCTCCTTCTTCCTGCAGAATCCGCTCGCCGAGGAACTGGTCACCGGCCGGGTCGAAACCTTCCTCACCTACTTCTTCCAGAGTGTGAAGACCGCCGGCGAGAACGTCTCCGACGACGAACTCGCCGAGTTCGTCCGGGTGTACTCCCGCCCCCAGGTCCTGCACGCCGGCTTCGAGCTCTACCGGACCCTGACCCAGGACGAGGCCGACAACACCAAACTCCAGGACACCCCGCTGACCATCCCGGTCCACCTGATCACCCAGGCCGGCCTCGCCGACGCGTTCCTGCCGCCCCTCCAGGACGCCGCCCCCCACGCCACCTCCGCCGCCGTCACCGGCGCCGGACACTTCCTCCTCCACGAAGCACCCGACCGCGTCCTGGCCGAGATCAACGCCTTCTACCCCAACCCCACCCCCTGACCAAAAAGCACCACACGACCACACGACCACACGACGTCCAAACCGTCCGATGCCAGAACTCGCGCGGTCCCTGAACGGCGACCTCGAAAGCCGGCACACCGAGGCCAACGTAAACGGCGCCTGACGACGTCTCAGCCGGATCACACCTGCCGGCATCCGCGTACGAGTGGATCCGCACCCCGGTCGGGGAACACGTCGAGGTGCAGTCCGCGAGCGGTGGGACGGGCGTGGCGACCGCGCTCGTCGGCGGCGCACCGATCCTGCCGGTCCGGCCCGGCGAGCTGTCCGGCCCGTCCCTGGGTGTCACGCTGGAGGCGTGGGGTCCGGCGGGCGGGCCGGTCCGTGGGCAGCTCGACCTTGCTCGTCGATATGTGCCAACCCCCAGCGGGAGAAGCACACCGATCGTCCCACTGCAAGGCTCCAAGTGCCGTCAAAACCACTGACACCTACACAGCCAGCCGGCGGTAGTCCGCGCGGAGGGCTGGGTTGTTCTTCCAGCGAGGTGTCTGTTGCCTAGCGTCACCACCTGTGGCAGTTGACTGACTTTAAGGAGAGCAGAAGGCCGGTAGCACGGTTCGCCGACGAGCCCTCCGTTCAGGAGCTGGAGGGGTTTTCCGGCTGGACGTGGTGGCTTTGGAACAGGCCCGGGCCAAGCGCCGGTCTAATAGCCGGCTGGGCTGGGCGGTGCAGTGGGCACCGCCCAGATGCTGGGCACCTTCTTGTCGGCGCCGGTCGATGTGCCGCCGGGGGTGGCGGGGTTCGTGGCGGAGCAGCTGGAGACGGGGGCGAGACACGAGGGCCTCTCACGGGTCACCGCGTCGGCCCCGTCCCTCCTCACATGGAAATTGCGCGGTTCAGGCGGACAAGGTATTCCGCGTCTGGTTGCACGCCGGCCCCGAAGCGTTCCCGGATCACGGCGAGCTCGAGGTCGCGCCGCTTCGGTGATCGTGCCGCGTCGGCCGTCGCCAGTGCGTCCGGCAGCTCCTGACGGGTGAGATCCGTGCAGTAGGCGGGTGTGCCGGGCTGCTGCCGCCACGATTCCGCAACCGGCCCCGCATCAAAGGCGTCGAACCCGGTGTCCTCTACGAGTGCCATTGCCAGGTCACGCTCGCGCGGACTGTCGGCCGCGACGGGGAGCGAGATGCGGTCCGCACTTCCCGCCGGCTTGTTCCTGTGCACGAACGACTCGGCTCCGATCGAGTTCCACGCCTTGACGATGGGCCGGCCCAGCTGTGTGGCAACCCACATGCTCTCGGCCTGGCCGGCCTCGATCGCCGCGATTCCGTTGTCCCGATGCGGGAAGTAGTTCGATGTGTCGATGACCACCGTGTCAGCCGGCACCTTGGCGATCAGTGGTGCGACCTGCGGAATGCGATCGAAGGGAATGGAGAGGATCACGGCGTCGACGTCCACTACGGCTTCCGCCGCGGTCACCGCGCGTCCGCCCGAGGACAGCACGTCCGCCTCTATCGTCTCCGGGCCGCGCGAATTGGCCGCCTTTACCTCGTGCCCGGCCGCGCTCAACCGCCTGGTCAACGTCTTGCCGATGTTCCCGGTGCCGAGAATGCCGATCTTCATGGTGAAACTCCTTGTCCGGAACGGAACCCCGGTTTCGGTGACCGGGGTTCCTGGGCTTGGTCCCTGCGGCGCGACCGGGGCTGCGGCCGACCGCGGACGCGGTGGTGTAAGTGGGTGATGACGACCTTGCCGAAGTGAGCGCCGCTCTTCGTGTTCGTCGTGTGTGTTCGCGGCGTGCCCGCGTTGCCGCCCTCGTGCCGTCGCGTATGCGAGAGTCGCGTCGGGTGTCTCAGCGGTGGGCGGCGCGGTTCATCTCGACGACGTCGTCGACGGTGGGGTTGGCCGGGAGGGCGGCGAAGCGTTCCGGGAGGCTGTCGCGGATGGCCGCGTCCTTGACGCGGTCGGCCGCGGCCAGGGCCGCCGGCAGCTCGTCGAGGGTCAACTCGGTGCATTAGGCGGGGCTGTTCGGCTGTTGGCGCCAGGAGTCGGCCAGCGTGCTGGCGTCATAGGGGTCGAATCCGGTGTCGTCCACGAGCTGCATGGCCACACGCCGCGCCTCCTCCGTGTCGCCGGTGACGGGGATGGCGAGGCGGCCGGGCGTTCCGGCCGGAACGCCCCGGGTGCGCTCAGGAAGGCAGCGCGGTTGCGCTGGACGTCCGCGCGGGGCTTGCGTCCCCGCTGTTCACCGGCGCGCATGCACCCTCCTGCCTGCCGTGATCCTGCGGCCCGCATCAAAATGGATGCAGCCTCCGTATATCTGTGAGAGTAAAACGGAGGCGGCATCCGGTCAAACCGGTGGCCCGACCACGGGGTCCGGGCAGCCCAGGGGGCCCACCTGTCTGGCCGCAGCGCGCAGGACAAGAGCCGTGCGGAAGTGGGCGCGCGGGGTGCCGCGCCGCCGGTCCCGACGACTTCCGGCGGCCTGGACCGGAAACCGCATGCATCACCAGCGCCCCTACCGGATTCGGCGCACAGGTCTCCAGCTTTTCGGCCCCTCCCGCGCCGAGCCCGGCCCGGTCCCCAGTCCAGGACGTCAGGGGGTGAGCTGCTGATGCCCTATGACGGAGAGCAGTTCGAGCTTGCTGTGGCTCTCCGTGCCAGGGCGGGTGGTCAGCACCACCAGGGTCTGGGCGCGGTTCTCGGTGAACAGGAGCTGGGCGTCGACGTCGATGCGGCCGAGTTCGGGATGGAGGAGGGTCTTGCAGTCGTCGTAGCTTTGTGCGACTTCCTGCAGTTCCCACATGCGGACGAACTCGGGGCTGTGTTCCTGGAGTTCGGCGAGGATCTGGGCGGCCCGGGGGGTGTCGCTGCCGGCTGTCAGCGCGGCCCGCAGGCGCGCTGCATGGGCGCGGCCGTGGTGTTCGTGGACCTCCTCGGGGTACACCAGAAGTTCGGCCGGGTCCATGAACCAGCGGTAGTAGCCGCTGCGGGCCAGACCGGTGTGGCGGGTCTGGTCGCCGAGCAGCGCGACGGCCAAGGGGTTCATCGCGAGGGTGTCGAGCAGGTCGGTCTGCACCAGGGCCGGGGAGTCGTCCAGGCGGTCCAGGACCCGCATCAGGGTCGGGCTGACGTGTTCGGAGCGGTGGAAGCGGGCCGGGGCGTTGTGGCCGATGAGGGCGAAGAGATGGTCGCGTTCGTCCAGGGTCAGCCGCAATGCCCGGGCGAGAGCCGCGGTGATCTGGACTGAGGGCTGCGGGGCGCGCTGCTGTTCCAGCCGGGCGTAGTAGTCGGTGGACATGCCTGCTAGTTGGGCGACCTCCTCGCGGCGCAGCCCCTGTGTACGCCTGCGCGGCCCCTCGACCAGCCCGACGTCGCGGGGCCGCAGCGCCTCACGCCGGTGGCGCAGGAATTCCGCCAGTTCCTTCTTGTCCATGTCACCCATCCTCGCCGCATCCTGCCTGGCTATCCAGAGACCGCCGATCCATGGCTGAGCCCTCCCCTCCCACCCGCGAAGCCGCTCACACGGCCGACGCGAGGGCGCGCGCAGTGAGACGCCCCGATGATCATCTGCCCCTGCGTGACCCGCCTGGGCAATTCGCCGGCTGTCGGCGGTACGCCACAGGCCGTCGGCACGGAAGGCGGCCTGAGGCGACGGTCTCCGTCGAGGACTCCTGCCACTTTGGCCGGGCCCCGGGCCTCGTCGCCCGGCCCGCCGATAGGACGAGATTCGTCGTGTGACGGCGCTCGCGTGCTGTTGTCTCCCGTCGGAAACAACAGGTCGGTCAGCTGCCGGCGATCATGGCGAGGACGTCGTCGTAGGTGCCAGTGGCCACTGCGTCGCGGATGAACCTGGCGCGCTCGACGACAATCTCCTTCGCGTCGGGCTTCTCGCGCAGCAGGTCGAGGGCCTCGGTGAGGAAGTCGTCCAGCGGCATGGCGTGTTCGCTGTCCTGCTGGCCGAACAGGGGGGTTTGCACGCCCGGCGGGACCATCTCGATCACCTGGACGCCGGTGTCGGCGCCGGCGAGCTGGATGCGCAGGCTCTCGGAGAAGGAGTGCAGCGCGGCCTTGGTCGCGCTGTAGGTCGGGGTGCTCTGATAGGGGACGAACGCCAGCGCGGAGGTGACGTTC
>NZ_JBHXSG010000143.1:0-8344 GCF_042714835.1 Streptomyces sp. NPDC058678
CCGGGGACTCCGTCCTACGGTGGCGTCCCCGGTTTCCACACCGGGCGGAGCCTGTGAGGGCCATCGCCAACGCCCTGGCCGACACCGGGTGGTACCAGTCCGGGATGCCAGTCGGTGACGGCAAAGGGACACCACCCGGTGCCGCTGAAGGCCGTCTGCCCCCGTGCCCGGTGGCGTGGAAACCGGGCACGGGGGGCGGCCCGTCGCGGTGTGCGAGGCGGAGGAGTCAGGGCATGACCGCCGTCATCGCACGGGCACCGCGAGGTACTGGTACTCCAGGAACTCGTCGATGCCGACCCGGCCGCCCTCGCGCCCGAGCCCGGACTGCTTGACGCCGCCGAAGGGGGCGGCAGGGTTGGAGACGAGGCCGGTGTTCAGACCAACCATGCCCACCTCCAGGCGTTCACTGACGCGAAGGGCTCGGTCCAGGCCCTCCGTGAAGACATAACCGACCAGACCCCAGGGGGTGTCGTTGGCACGGCGTACGACCTCGTCCTCGTCCTCGAAGGTGAGGATCGCCGCCACGGGGCCGAAGATCTCCGTGTCCATCAGCCGGCTGCCGGAGTCGACGTCGGTGAGGACGGTCGGCGGGTAGAAGCAGCCCGGGCCCTCGGGCGCGCGGCCGCCGACGAGCACCTGCGCGCCGCGCTCCACCGCATCGGCGACCAGCTCCTCGACCTTGGCACGCCCGGCCCTGTCGATCAGCGGACCGACGTCGACGCCGTCCCGGGTACCGGGACCGACCACGAGCTCGCCCATGCGCTCGGCCAGGCGACGTCCGAACTCCTCCGACACCGACCGGTGCACGAAGAAGCGGTTGGCGGCCGTGCACGCCTCGCCCATGTTGCGCATCTTGGCGAGCATGGCGCCGTCCACGGCCTTGTCCAGGTCGGCGTCCTCGAAGACGATGAACGGCGCGTTGCCGCCCAGCTCCATCGAGGTGCGTACGACGGCGTCGGCGCACTGCGCGAGCAGCAGCCGCCCGACATTGGTGGAGCCGGTGAAGGACAGCTTGCGGATCCGCCCGCCGCGCAGAAGCGGTTCGCACACCTCTCCCGCACGGGAGGTGGTGACGACGTTGAGCACGCCGTCCGGCAGCCCGGCCTCCTTGAGGATCGCGGCGAGGGCCAGGCTGGAGAGCGGGGTCTGCGGGGCTGGCTTGAGCACCATCGTGCAGCCGGCCGCGATCGCCGGGCCGATCTTGCGAGTTCCCATGGCCAGCGGGAAGTTCCACGGGGTGATCAGCAGACAGGGGCCGACCGGGCGGCGGGACAGCAGCATGCGGTTGCGGCCGTCGGGCAGGATGCCGCCACCGCCGTCGATACGCACGGCCTCCTCGGAGAACCACCGGAAGAACTCGGCCGCGTACGCCACCTCTCCCCTGGCCTCGGCCAGCGGCTTTCCCATCTCCGACGTCATCAGGTGGGCGAGCTCGTCGGTGCGCTCGAGAATGATCTCGTAGGCCCGGCGCAGGATCTCACTGCGCGCCCGCGGGGCCGTACGGGCCCACGCCTCCTGCGCCTGCACGGCCGCGTCCTCCGCGAGCCGGGCGTCCTTGGCACCCGCGTCGGCGACATGGGCGATGATCTCACCGGTCGCGGGGTCGTCCACGGGCATGGTGGCGCCGTCCGCGGCGTCCACCCAGGACCCACCGATGAACAACTGCGTGGGTGTGTCGGTCATGACGTCTCTCCTGGTTGGTCGGCGGCGGGGTCGAGGAGTTCCGCGAGGTGAAGGGCGCGGATGCCCCGGTCGCCGGCGAGGTGGTCGATCTGAGTGGCGCAACTGAAGCCGTCGGCCACGACGACGGTCGGCGTGTCCTGGCCGATGCCGTCAAGGCGGGGCTTCAGGGCCAGGCCGGCGACGGCCATCGAGGTGTCGTAGTGCTGTTCCTCGAAGCCGAAGTTGCCGGCGAGGCCGCAGCAGCCCTCGGCCTCGTCGACCTTGCCCACGCCCAGTCGGCGCAGCAGGTCGGCAGGCCGGCTGCCCTTGAAGGTGGCGTACTCGTGGCAGTGGGTCTGCAGGACGACGGTGTCCGGCAGCTCGGACCGGATCCAGCCCGGGGCGGCCAGGTCGGTCAGGGCGCCGGTGAAGGTGTGGACGCGGTCCGCGACCCGACGGGCGGCGTCCGTCCCGAGGAGCTCGGGCACGTCGCGCTTGAGCGCGGCGGCACAGCTTGGCTCGGCCACGATGATGGGACGTTCGTCGCCGTTGTCGAGGTGGGCGACCGTACGGGCCATGATGCGGCGGGCCACGGAGAGCTGGCCGGTGCTGACCCAGGTCAGGCCACAGCACAGGCCGTCCTGAGCCGTGCAGGGGATTCCCGCGTCGGCGAGCACGCGGCTCGCGGCTCCCGCGACCTCGGGACGGAAGGCGCGGGTGAAGCTGTCGACGAAGAGCAGGGCCTTCGCCGGTTCGCCGCTCTTCGCCTTGCGCAGGACCCTGCGCAGGCTGCGCCGGGGGGCGAAGGCGGGGATCCTGCGCTTCGTCGTGACGCCACCGAGACGGGCGAGCAATGTGCCGATCGGTCCGCGCAACAGGACATTGAGGGGGCGGGCGGCGTAGCCGGCGAGGGCGGAGGTGAGGGGCAGCCAGCCCAGCGAGTAGTGGGAGCGGGGCCGGATCCTGCCCTTGTGGTGCTGGTGCAGGAACTCCGCCTTGTACGTGGCCATGTCGACGCCGACCGGGCAGTCGCTGGAGCACGCCTTGCAGGACAGGCACAGGTCGAGGGCGTCCCGTACCTCCGTGGACCGCCAGCCGTCCTGGATGGTCTCCCCACGCACCATCTCCTGGAGGAGGCGGGCCCTGCCCCGCGTGGAGTCGTTCTCCTCGCCTGTGGCCCGGTAGCTGGGGCACATCACGCCGCCCGCGTCGCTACGACATCGACCTACGCCGACACAGCGGCGGGCCGCGCCCGCGAAGCCGTCCTCGTCGTGCGGGAAGGTGAACTCCGTGGCCAGGGGCTGGATCTGGTGCAGCGCGAGATCGGCGTCGAGCGGGGCGGGAGCCACGATGACGCCGGGGTTCAGCAGCCCCTCGCGATCAAAGACCTGCTTGAAAGCGGCAAACGCCTGGATCATCCGGTGGCTGTACATGACTTCCAGCAACTCGCCGCGCGCCCGCCCGTCCCCGTGCTCGCCCGACAGCGTTCCGCCATGGGCGACGACCAGGGCGGCGGCCTCGTGCAGGAAGCGGCGGGCGGCGGCGCGGCCCTCGTCCGTGGCGAGGTCGAAGTCGATGCGCACGTGGACGCACCCCGCGCCGAAGTGCCCGTACATTACGCCCGTAAGCCCATGATCGGCCAGCAGCTTGCGGAAGTCCCGCAGGTAGCCGGCGAGGTTCTCCGGTGCGACCGCCGAGTCCTCCCAGCCCGGCCACGACTCTCCGCCGTCGACGAGGCGAGCGGCCAGGCCGGCCCCGTCCTCGCGGACCCGCCACAGGGAGCGCCGCTCGGCCGCGCTCTCCACAACCCGCCCGCCGGTCATCCGACCCTGTGCCTTGAGCACGTCGAGGAGCTCGGCCGCGCGCGTGTTGACCGTGGCCTGGTCGTCGCCGTCGAGTTCGACGTACAGCCAGGCGCGCCCCTCGGGCAGTCCGGTGACGGAGTCGGGGCCGCGGCGGGCTCGCATGGTGGCGACGATCGCCTCGTCCATGCCCTCGACGGCGGTCGGATTCCACCGCAGGATCTCCGGCACATCCTCGGCCGCGTCGACGACGTCGTCGTAGCCGAGGGTCAGCAGCGCGGAAGCCTGTGCGGTCGCCACCAGGCGGACCGTCGCGGCGGTGACGACCGCACAGGAGCCCTCGGTGCCAACCAGCGCGCGGGCCATGTCGAAGCCGCGCTCGGGCAGCAGGTGGTGCAGCTGGTAGCCGGAGACCTGGCGGGGGATCTGGCCCAGCTCGGTCCTGATCGGCCCGAGGTTTTCGCCGATCAGGCGTCGTACGTCCGCTTCGAGGCGGGTGACGTGGTCGGTGTCGCGTGGGTCGGTCGGATGCAGGCCGGTGCGGTCGGCGACGGCCCGCACACCGTCGGCCGTCACGATCTCCAGCGCCTCGATGTGGCTGCTGGTCCGTCCGTGCCGCACGGACCGGTTGCCGCACGCGTCGTTGCCGATCATCCCGCCGATGGTGCAGCGGCTGTGCGAGGACGGGTCGGGGCCGAAGGAGAGCCCGTGCAGGGCGGTCGCGCTCTGCAGCGCGTCGAGGACGACTCCGGCCTCGACACGCGCGGTCCCGCTGGCCGGGTCGATGTCCAGGATTCGGTTCATGTACCGGGAGAAGTCCAGGACGACGCCCGGCCCGACCGCGTTGCCGGCCATGCTGGTGCCGCCGCCGCGGGCGGTGATGGGGACGCCCGTCTCCTTGCAGGCCCGCAGCACTGCGACCACGTCGTCGGCGCTGCGGGGGAAGGCCACAGCCTGCGGGGGGACGCGGTAGTTGGAGGCGTCGTAGGCGTACTGGCCCGTGGGGCCCGGGCCGGATTCCACCCGCAGGCCGGGAGCCGTCTCGGTGAGGCGGGCGGTCAGCCGCGCCACGCTGTCGCTCATCGCGGCGATGCTCCTGCGGTACCGGCTTCCACCGCGGTCGCCCACGCCAGGAGGCCCTCGTCCACCGCCGTCTCGTCGATGACGAGCGCCGGGATCATGCGTACGACCTGGTTCCAGGCGCCGCACAGCAGCAGGAGCAGGCCCTCGTCGATGGCGGCGCGCTGGACGCGGGCGGCGGTCTCGGGGTCGGGGCTGCCGTCCTCGGTGACGAACTCGGTGGCCAGCATCAGCCCGAGCCCGCGTACGTCTCCGATGCCCGGCGTGCGGTCGGCCACCGCCTCAAGGCCCTGGCGCAGTCGGGCCCCCATCGCCTCGGCGTTCTCGACGAGCTTCTCGTCGCGCACGACGTCGAGGGTGGCGACGGCCGCCGCGCAGGCCACGGCGTTGGCACCGTACGTGCCGCCCTGCGAGCCCGGCCACGCCTTGGCCATCAGCTCCTCGGAGGCGGCGATGCCGGACAGCGGGAAGCCGCTGGCCAGGCCCTTGGCGGTGACGAGGATGTCGGGGGTGACGCCGAAGTGGTCGTGGCCCCAGAAGCGGCCGGTGCGGCCGACGCCGGTCTGCACCTCGTCGAGGATGAGGAGGAAGCCGTGGCGGTCGGCCCGCTCCCGCAGACCTTCCATGAACGCCCGGGTCGCGGGGACGTAGCCGCCCTCGCCAAGCACCGGCTCGACGATGATCGCGGCCGTGTCGGCGGGCGAGGAGATCGTCTGGAGGGTGTAGTCGAGCTCCTTCAGGGCGAAGCGGGTCGCGGTCTCCTCGTCCCAGCCATAGCGGTAGGCCGACGGGAAGGGGGTGACGACCACGCCGCTCATCAGCGGGGAGAACCCGGACCGGAAGCGGGTGCCGGACGTCGTCATGGAGGCGGCGGCCACCGTACGGCCGTGGAAGCCGCCGTGACACACGATGACGTTCGGCCGGCCGGTGGCCTGGCGGGCCAGGCGCAGCGCGGCCTCGACGGCCTCGCTGCCGGAGTTGGTGAAGAACAGGCTGTCCAGACCGGCCGGCAGCACCTCGCCGAGCTTG
The DNA here is from genome assembly GCF_042714835.1 of Streptomyces sp. NPDC058678. Taxonomy (NCBI): domain Bacteria; kingdom Bacillati; phylum Actinomycetota; class Actinomycetes; order Kitasatosporales; family Streptomycetaceae; genus Streptomyces; species Streptomyces sp. NPDC058678. The sequence continues at coordinate 5,574 of NZ_JBHXSG010000143.1, forward strand.
TCGACGAGGCGGCGCAGGGGCTGGTGCATGACCGTCGTGTACTGGCCGTGGATCAGCGTGCCGACCTGCTCCTGCGCCGCCGCCACGACCTTGGGGTGGCAGTGGCCGGTGCTGGTGACGCCGATGCCGGCGGTGAAGTCGAGGTAGCGGCGGCCGTCCTGGTCGAAGAGATGGACGCCCTCGCCCCGGGCCGCCACCACGGGCGTGGCCTGGCGAAGGTGCGGCGACAGTGCGGTCATGTTCGTCTCCCGGCGTGGGTCGTCGGACTGGTGCGCTCTGCCGAGCATCTCCGCCGCCCGGCGGCGAGCCAACGCGCGATCTGTCCGGTACGGGCCCGCTGTTCGGACGTTGTGTCAAGCACGGGCCGGAAATGCGGCGCTCACTGCCTCATCCACCGAGGCAGGACTGCCCTTGCGCAGGTCAGCAAGGCTTGTCACAGTGGCCGGGCACTCCCCCTCTCGGCTTCGCTCGGGCGGGGCACCCCCATGGAGACACCGTGAACGACAGCCGTTCGACGGCACGACCGCCGGACATGGGCGGCCCGGACAGCACCCCGCCCGCCCGCGCCCTCACCGTCGCCGACGTCCTTGCTCTGCCCGTCCTGGCCGCCGGCCAGCCCCAGGTCGTGACCGGCGTGACCTTGCTCGACCGGCCGGTCCGCTGGGTCCACATCACCGAGCTGACGGATCCCGCGTCCTTCCTCAAGGGCGGCGAACTCGTCCTGACCACCGGCATGCCCCTGCCCGAGGAGTCCGCAGGCATCCAACGCTACGTCGACGAACTCGCCCGCATCGGGGCAGCGGCCCTGGTCATCGAACTCGTACGGCGCTACCACCGCCCGCCCGACGCACTCGTCCACGCCTGCCGCGCCCGCGGGCTGCCCCTGATCACCCTCGCCAAGGACGTCAACTTCCTTGAGGTAACCCAGGTCGTCCACGGCCTCATCCTCGGCCACCAGGCCGAGGCGATGCGCCGCACCCAGCGCGTCCACGAGGCGTTCACGACGCTGACCCTGCGCGGCGCCGGACCCGAGGACGTCATGCGCGCGGCAGCCGAGATGAGCGGCCGCACGGTCGTCCTGGAAAATCTGGTCCACCAGGCACTGATCTGCGAACCCTCCGGCGCCACCCTGGAGGAAGCGCTCACCGACTGGGAGCAACGCTCCAGAGCGACCCCACCCGGCGACCGCACGAGCCGACGCGGCCCGGAAGGCTGGCTCACCGCATCGGTCGAGTATCAAGGTGAACGTTGGGGCCGCGTGGCCATGCTGCCCGTCCCCACCACCGAACCGGCCTTCGGGCCGGAGCACATCACCGTCCTGGAAAGGACGGCGATGGCCCTGACCGTCGCGCGCCTCACCCACCCCACCCCCTGGGAAAGCACCGCGCACCGCAACGCTCTGCGCGACCTCGTCGAGCAGCGGCACCGCTCCGCAGCGGACGCCTGCGCCCGGCTGGCCGCACTGGGCCTGCCCACCGAGAACAGCCGCTTCCTCACGGTCGTGGTGGACCTCCCCGCAAAAGACACCACAACGCATGCCGAGGCCCGCCTCTCCCAAGCCCTGCACGCCACGGGAATCCCGGCGCTCATCGGCGAACTGACCCCCGGCCGCTTGGGAGTACTGCTCGCCCTGAGCCCCTCACACCCCTGGCAACCCGCGGTCGAACGGCTGAGCCACGTGGCGCGCGACCTTTCCCCGCGGGCCGTCGTGAGCGTCGGCTTGGAGGTCGACCACCTCACTGACACTCCCCGTTCCTTTCATCAGGCGAGCCGCGTGGCCGAGGCCACCCCGCCCGACCAGCCTCTCCCCCCGGGCCGCTCCTTCCACGAACTCCGCGATGTCGACCTGCGCCGCCTGCTGTACGCGCTCCGCGAGGACACTCGGATCCAGGAATACGCCGAACGACGACTCGGCCGCCTCCTCGATCACGACGCCCGACACGGCACCGGCCTGCTGACGACCCTCCGCCACTACCTCGACGTGGCCGGCAACAAAACCAGCGCCGCCCGCCGCGGCGGTCTGTCGCGCGAGACGTTCTACCAACGCCTGCGCACCATCGAGCGCCTGCTCGACTGCGACCTCGAATCCGGCGAACAGCGCACCGCATTGCACGTGGCCCTGATGGCGCTGGACGTCTTGCGCACCGGCTGACCCTATGCCTCGCCTGCGGATGTTCCGTCGAGGAACCGCCGCGCCTTTGCCCCGCAGATGCGGGCCACCCGGGCCCGGGTCTACGTCACCGGCAACCACGAGTACTACAGCGAGGCCCAGGGCTGGGTCGACCTGATGGGCGAGCTGGGCTGGGAGCCGCTGCGCAACCGCCATCTGCTCCCCGAACGCGGAGGCGACACCCTCGTGGTCGCCGGCGTGGATGACGTCACCGCCGAGTCCTCCGGCCTGGCAGGCCACCGCGCCCACCTCGCCGGAGCCTTGAACGCCGCCGACCCCGACCTACCCGTCCTGCTCCTGGCACACCAGCCCGAGTTCGTCGACCGGGCGGCAGCCGACGGCATCGACCTCCAACTCTCCGGCCACACCCACGGTGGCCAGATCTGGCCCTTCCACTACTTGGTCCGCACCGACCAGCCCGCCCTCGCCGGCCTCAGCCACCACGGCGCCCGCACCCTCCTCTACACCAGCCGCGGCACCGGCTCCTGGGGCCCACCGTGCCGCGTCTTAGGGGTCCTTTCAGAATGCTGGGTCCTTGCGGGCGAGGGTCATGCAGTGGGCGAGTTGCAGGAACGCGTCGTGCATGTCGTCTCGGGTTTCC
>NZ_JBHXSG010000144.1:0-8137 GCF_042714835.1 Streptomyces sp. NPDC058678
GCTGAAATCAGCCCGTCCGGCGTTTGAGGACGAGGCCCTTCGGGCCGAAAGCGGGGGTCTGGGGGCGCAGCCCCAGGGACGGGACGGGAAGGGGCGGCGGGGGCGGAAACCCCCTGCGAGCAGCCCGGGCTGGGCGCGGTCCAGGGTCCGCCGGACGCGTTCGAGGTAGGCCGTCGGGCCGGATTCTGGTCTCACCTCCTACACGAACGGCAGACCCCCGCATCGACACCGCGCACGACGACATCGGGAGAATTTCTCCATGACCATCGCCGCGCACCCTCACCCCCTCGTCGTCCGCGCCCGCCGGCTCGCGGACGACCTCCTCGCACCCAACGCCGAACGGGTCGACCAGGAGGGCGTGCCCGCGACCCACATCGAGGCGATCCGGCGATCCGGCCTGCTGGGGCTGAGCGCGCCGAAGGAGTACGGGGGCTCGGCGGCGCCCGCTCCGGTGGCCAGGGACGTCGCGGAGGTCCTGGCCGGGGCCTGCTGCTCGACCTGGTTCGTGCAGACGCAGCACCACACACCCGTGATGACACTGGCGAAGAGCGAAGGGCCGGTGCGGGAGCGGCTGCTGGGCTCGCTGGCCCGCGGCGAGTCGCTGTCCGGGGTGGCCTACGCCCACCTTCGCGCGTATCCCCGGACTCCGGTGCGGGTCACCCGGGAACGGGGCGGCCGACGCTTCGACGGCACCGTCCCCTGGTACACCGGCTGGGGCCTCAACGACGTGATGCTCCTCGCCGGGGTGACGGACACCGACGAGGCCCTCTTCGCCTTCACCGAGGCACGCGAGCAGCCGGGCCTGCGCGCGTCGCCGCCCCTGCGCCTCGCGGCACTCACCGCCGCACGTACGGTGTCGTTGGAGCTGGACGGCCTGTGGCTTCCCGAGGATGCCGTGGTCCTCCGGCAGCCGTACGAGCAGTGGGCCGCGGCGGACCGTACGAAGACGGTGAACGCCTCCCCGGCGGTCTTCGGAATCACCGAGACGGCACTCACCCTGCTGGACGACACCACGGCCGAGCCCCTGCGCGCCCGCCTCACCGACATCCGCGCCCGCGCCTACGCCCTGACCGACCACCCCGCGGCGGAGGAGCACCGGGAGGAGCGCCTGGCCCTGCGCACCCAGGCCTACGAGCTGATGCGCGCGGCCACCACGGCAGCCGTGGTGGCCGGCGGCGGCAGATCACTGACCCTGACGAACAGGGCCCAACGCCTGGACCGAGAGGCTCTGTTCCTCTTGGTCCAGGGCCAGACGGCTGAGTCACGCAGGGCGCACCTGAAGGCGCTGATCAGCTGAGCCCACCCGGGGCGCGGGGAACTGCGCGACCAGCCCACAGACCACCCCCACACGCCGGACGGACAGAAACCATCCCTCTCAGCCGGCGAACGGCACCTGCGCCGACGGAACTACCGGGTCGCCGTGCGGATGCCGCCACAAGCCCTGCGCGGCAAGCCGCGGCAGCACCCCCTCCCCGAACCAGTACGCCTCCTCCAGATGCGGATAGCCGGAGAAGATGAACTCCTCGATCCCCAGCGCGTGATACTCCTTGATCCGCTCGGCGACCTCCTCATGGCTACCGACCAGAGCCGTCCCCGCACCACCTCGCACCAACCCGATGCCTGCCCAGAGGTTCGGGTGGATCTCCAGCCCGTCCCGGCCGCCACCCCCGTGCAGGGCCAGCATTCGCTGCTGCCCCTCGGACTCGCTGCGGGCCAGCCCCGCCTGCACGGACTTCACGGTCTCCGGGTCGAAGCCCTGCAGCAGACGGTTCGCCTCCGCCCACGCCTGTTCGGACGTGTCGCGGGTGATCACGTGCAGCCGGATGCCGAAGCGCACCGAACGCCCCTGCTCCGCCGCCAGGCCCCGGATCCAGGCGATCTTCTCGGCGACCTGCGCGGGCGGCTCACCCCACGTGAGGTACACGTCGGCATGCCGGGCGGCCACCTCACCGGCGACGGGTGAGGAACCGCCGAAGTACACCTGCGGCACCGGGTCCGGCACGCGCGCCAGCTTCGCGTCCTCGACCTGGAGGTGCTCGCCGTGCAGATCGACGGTCTTGCCCTCCCACAAGCCCCGTACGATTTCCAGGAATTCAGCGGTACGGCGATACCGCGCGTCCTTGTCGAGGAAGTCGCCGTAGGCGCGCTGCTCGTGGCTCTCACCGCCGGTGACGACGTTGAGCAGGAGCCGCCCGCCGGTCTGCCGCTGGAAGGTGGAGGCCATCTGCGCGGCGAGCGTCGGTGAGACGAAGCCGGGGCGGAAGGCGACCAGGAACTTGAGGCGTTCGCTCTGCTGGGCGACCATCGCGGTGGTCAGCCACGCGTCCTCGCACCAGGCACCGGTGGGGGTGAGCGCACCCTCGAAGCCCAGGTCCTCCGCGGCGCGGGCGATCTGGCTCAGGTAGGCCACCGTCGGGGGCCGGTCCCGTCCTGAGGCGGTGGCCGGCGTGCCGTGGCCACCGCCGACGACATGGCGGCTGTCGCCGTTGGTGGGGAGGAACCAGTGGAAGGTGAGGGACACGTGAGGTCTCCGTTCTGGAAGATCTTCTAAAGGAGGCCGTGGCGCGGCGGCCGCGTGCCGTTCAGCACGTACCTGCCGATGTGCTGGACCTTCCAGCGGGCGGGGTCGTGCAGGGTGTGGGTGCGCGCGTCGCGCCAGTGACGGTGCAGGTTGAGGGAGCCGAGGGCGGAACGGGTGCCGGCCACCTCGAACACGGCACTCCCGGCCTCCACGGCGGTCTGCGCTGCGTGCGCCTTGGCCGCGGCGACCGCGATGGACGCCTCGGCCGCCGAGTCCTCGGTGAGGTCGGCGCGGGCCGAGTCCACGGCACGGGCGGCCTCCCGGAGAAGCGCCTCGGACGCGCGTACCTGGATGGCGAGTTCGCCGAACCGCTGGATCAGCAGCGGGTCCTCGGCGGCCGTCTCGACTCCGCTTTCGAACCAGGGACGGCTCTTGGTGCGGACGAACTCGGCGGCCTCGGCCAGAGCTCCGCCCGCGATGCCCGCGTCGATGGCGGCGTGCAGCAACTGAGCGACCGCGCCGTGGAGTTGGGGTCCCTGGAAGGTGAGGTGGTGCGGGAGAACGCGGTCGGCGGGTACCGGTACTTCCTCCAGGCGTACGGTGCCACTGGCGGTCGTACGCTGGCCCATGCCGTCCCAGTCGTCGATCACCGTGAGCCCCGGTGAGCCCCTGGGCACGAACGCCACGTGCAGGTTGTCGTCCTCGGCGCGGGCGAGCACCGGGATCCAGTCGGCGAAGAGGGCGCCGGTGGAGTAGTGCTTGACGCCGGTCAGCGTGTATGAGCCGTCGGGGCGGAATTCCAGGCGGGTGCGGATGTCCTGGACATGCCGCGTACCCGCCTCCGACTGGGCGTTGCCGAAGCGGCGCCCGCCGAGGACCTCGCCGAAGAGGAACTCCCGCTGCTCCGACGTGCCCTGACGGCGAATCACATTGACGTACACGAAGTGGCTCTGCGGGATCTGGGCGAGGCTCGCGTCGGCCGAGGCGAGCAGCCGGAAGATCTCGGCGAGGGTCTCCTGGCGTACGTCGGCTCCCCCGTGCTCGGCGGGCACGGTGACCGCGAGGAGGCCGGAGGCGGTGAGCCGGTCCAGTTCCTCTCGGGGCAGGCGGCGTTCGGCGTCCCGCTCGGACGCGGTGGCGCGGAACTCGTCGGCCAGGGCACGGGCGACGCTCAGGGCCTCCAGGTCGTCGGCGATGACTTTGACGGTCATGGGTCAGCCCGCCGCGGCCAGCAGGGGTGTACGGCCGAGGGCGGTCGAGAACTGGTCGAGCACCTGGGCGAGGGCCTCGCGCGCGGCGGGGGCGACGGTGAGGGAGCCGTCCTCGTGGGCGGTGATGTCCTTGTCGAGCGTGAACCAGCCCTGCACGATGTGTGCCGCGCCCATGGAGCTCAGCACCGGCCGCAGGGCGTAGTCGATGGCCAGCACGTGGGCGGTCGAACCGCCCGTGGCCAGGGGGAGGACGGTCTTGCCGGCGAGGGCGTACTGCGGCAGCAGGTCGAGAAGTGCCTTGAGGACGCCGGAGTAGGCCGCCTTGTAGACGGGGGTGCCGATGACGAGACCGTCGGCCCGCTCGAAGAGCTCGGTGGCCTCGACGATCGCGGGATGCCGGAAGTCGGCGCCGAGCAGGGCCTCGGCCGGGACGGTGCGGACGTCGAGCGGGATCACCTCGTGCCCCTGGGCGGCGAGGCGGCCGTCGAGGTGGCGCAGGAGCTTCGCCGTGCGGGAGGAGGCGGAGGGGCTGCCGGAGACGGACAGGACGGTGGCCATGGGTCCTCTTTCGGGGAGGAGGGGCGCCTCCGCACGGGAGGCGCCCCCGGGGGGGGTCAGGAGTACCAGGTGGGTTCGGGCAGTTCGCCTTCGAGGACCCAGCGGCCGACCTCGCGCCGCTTGTAGGCGACCGGGTCGTGGAGGGTGTGGGTGCGGACGTTGCGCCAGAAGCGGTCGAGGCCCTCCGCTGTGGCCGTGGAGCGGGCGCCGGTCACCTCGAAGATGCGGTTCGAGATCTCCAGGGCGACGTCGGTGGCGCGGGCCTTGACCGCGGCGACCCGCACCTCGAAGTCGCCGCGGCCCTGTTCGGTGACCGCGTCGGGGTCCTCGTGCAGCTTCTGCCCCTCGGCGGCGACGGTGTCGGCGAGGGCCTCGACCGCCCAGAGCTTCGCGGTGAGGTCGCCGTAGGTGTCGATGACGTACGGCTCGTCGACCGCCCGCTCGTGGCCGCCGTGCAGCCAGGATCGCGCCTTGGTGCGGGTGTAGGTGGCGGCCGTCTCCAGCGCGCCGCCCGCGATGCCGAGGTAGAAGTTGACGAAGACCAGCTGGATGGTGGGGACGTTGAGGGTGTTGTACGTACGCGGCCGGAAAACCTTGTCGACGTAACCGGCCGCCGAGGACCACGGCGTGCGTACGCCGTCGAGGGTGACGCCGCCGCTCTCGGTGAGGCGCTGGCCGATGTTGTCCCAGTCGTCGTGGAAGGTCAGGCCCTCGGAGTCGGAGGGCACGATCGCGAAGACGTGGCTGTCGGTGCCTTCCAGGACGCCTTCGAGGACGGTGACGTCGGAGACCTTGCTGCCGGTGGAGAAGGACTTGCGCCCGGTGAAGACGAGGTCGTCGCCGTCCTCGGTGACGGTCACGTCCTGGTCGCGGGGGTTGACGGCCCCGCCGAAGAACCAGCGGCCCCGGGCGGCCTCGGCCTCCACGTGCTCCCACTGTTCGCGGGTGCCGACCAGGCGGGCGGCCCAGTTCCACAGGTAGTGGTAGCCGAGGAGCTGGCCGATGGAGCCGTCGGCCTTGGCGACCTCGCGGACCACCCGGTAGGCGGTCGGCCAGTCCTGGCCCGCGCCGCCGTGCTCGGTGGGACCGAGCAGGGTGACCAGGCCGGAGTCCTTGAGGAGCCGGACCTCGGCGTACGGGGTGGCGCCGGCCCGGTCGCGTGCGGCGGCGTCGGTGGCGAGGACGGCGGCGACCTCGGCGGCGCGGGAGACCCAGTCCTCGGCGGTCCGCGGGGCGGGGCTCTTCTGCCAGTCGGTGGGCGTGACGGTGCTCATGCTGGGGTGACCTCTTTCGCAGTGCGGTGCGGAAGCTGTGGGGGTGGTCAGACGTGGGTGTGGACGGACTCGGCCTCGCTGTCCGGGAGTCGGGCCTCCAGCTCGCGCACGAGTGGCAGCACCCGGCGGCCGAAGTACTCGACCTCCTCGTGGTAGTGCAGGAAGCCCAGGAGGAAGAGGTCGACGCCGAGCTTCTTGTAGGCGACGATGCGCTCGGCGATCTGCTCCGGGGTGCCGATCAGGCCCGTGCGGAATCCGTCGTTGTACTGCACCAGATCGGCGAAGGTGGAGTCCTGCCACATGCCCTTGCCGTCGCCGGCGGACTGTCCCGCCTGCTTCACGGCGGCACCGAAGCCCTCGACCGCCTCGGTGTCGGCCTGCGCGACGATCTCCCGGAGGGTCTCGCGGGCCTCGGCCTCGGTGTCGCGGGCGATGAGAAAGCCGTTGAGCCCGAACTTCGGTGCGCGTCGGCCGACTTCGGCCGCGGACCTGTGTACGTCCTCGATCTGCTCGACGACCCCGTCGAAGTCCTTGCCGTTGGAGAAGTACCAGTCGGAGACGCGGCCCGCCATGGCACGGGCGGCGGTGGAGTTGCCGCCCTGGAAGATCTCCGGGTGCGGGCGCTCGGGGGTGTTGAGCGGCTTGGGCTTGAGGGAGAAGTCGCGCAACCGGTAGAAGTCACCGGCGAGTTCGGCGTGGTCCTCGGTCCAGATCTGGCGCAGGGCGCGGATGAACTCCTCGGAGCGGCGGTACCGTTCGTCGTGCTCCAGCCAGGGCTCGCCGAGGGCGGTGAACTCGCCCTTGAACCAGCCGGAGACGACGTTGACGGCGAAGCGCCCCTTCGACAGGTGGTCGTTGGTGGCGCCGAGCTTGGCCAGGACGCCGGGGTGCCACAGGCCGGGGTGGACGGCGGCGATGACCTTCAGGCGCTCGGTGGCGAGCAGCAGGGCGAGGCTGAAGCTGGTCGACTCGTGCTGGTACTCGGCGCCGTAGCTGGCCATGTAGCGGACCTGACTGAGCGCGTAGTCGAAGCCGTTGTTCTCGGCGAGGACGGCGAGTTCGCGGTTGTAGTCGTATCCCCAGTCGGTGCGCTGCTCGATCTTGCTGGTGACGAGGCCGCCGCTGACGTTGGGGACCCAGTAGGCGAATTGGAGGGGCGCTGCGGGCATGCGGGACTCCTGTTGCGGAATGGGGACTCACGCTGAATTCGAAAGGCATGCGTGACAGCCGAATTCAGGCGGTGAGGTGAAAACGCGGCACATGACTGTCCGGTGACAGCAGGAGGTGCGGCGTGGAAAGGAGACGGCGGCGGATCGGAGGGATCAGGCCGCGCAGCAACAGGAGGCGCTGGAGACGCGCGCGAGGTCGACATGGCGTCGCCGCGTGAGGTCCAGTCGCATCTTCATGCCGTCGATCGTCGCAGTCGGCCGCGACGGCCGTCAAGGAAAACCCGACCGGTCTCGTATCGCGGACCATTGGATTTCACGAACGTGTGACAGGGAAACCCTTGAACGGCCCGTGAAATCCCGCATTCTGCTGGGGTGCGCACCGAACAGCTGGAATACATAGCGGCGGTGACACGGCTCGGTTCCCTGCGCCGCGCGGCGGAGGAACTGCGCCTGTCACAGCCCGGGTTGAGCGAGACCGTCAGAAACCTCGAGCGGGAGCTGGGAGTCGACCTCCTGGAGCGCAAACGGTCCGGGGCGACGATGAGCGCGGAGGGCCGGGAGCTGCTGCCCTACATCGTCCATGTGCTGGAGGCGGTGGACCGGCTGCGGGTGGCGGCCGGCGAGCAGCACCGCATCAGCCGTATGGTGCGCGTCGGCACGGTGAACGCGGCGACCGTTCCGCTGCTCGTCCCGGTGGTCCGCGAGTTCCGCGCGGCGCATCCGGTCACCCAGGTCGAGGTGGTGGGCGCACAGCAGGCGGAGATCCACCGGTCCCTGTCCGAGGGCGCATTCGACCTCGGACTGGTCAACCACCTGGAGGGCGACGACGTGCCCGCCGGCGTCGAGTCGACGCAGTTGCTGCGTGGCCGGCCGGTCGTGTGTGTGCGCCCCGACAGCCCGCTCGCCTCGCGGGCGGCGGTGACGGTGGACGACCTGCTCGCCGGGCCCCTGATCGCGATGCGCTCCGGCTACGTCATGCACCGCTACGTCCATCGGCTCCTGGACGGCCGCGCCCCGTCCTTCTCGTACTCCACCGACGGCGCCGAGATGGGCAAGCTGATGGTCGCCGAAGGGCTCGGGGCGACGGTCCTGCCGGACTTCAGCGTGGCCGGGGATCCGCTGGAGCGGCTCGGCACGATCACCTACCGGCCCATCGAGGGCGACACGACCCGGGTGCTGCTGATGCTCCAGCGGCGCAAGGCCGAATCGGTTCCGCGGGCGGCGCAGGACCTGCACGAGGTGTTCGTACGCCGGGCCCGGGAGCTGGGCGGAACGCTCAGCGAGCGCTGATCCCGCCCGCTCCGGACAGGCCCTAGTTGTATTGACCCGCAGCGTTGTTCACACGGCTGATGGGTGGCTTGCCTCCGAGTGCGGTGTGGCAGCGGTGGTGGTTGTAGGTGTGCA
>NZ_JBHXSG010000145.1:0-8014 GCF_042714835.1 Streptomyces sp. NPDC058678
ATCCCCCTCAATTTTAACCCCACGCCCCAGACACCCAAACCCCCCCTCCCCGGCCCCCCCGCGGCGGGCGCCCCCCCCCCCACGGTCGTGGTGTGCCGGTCCGGTCAGGCGAGCTTCGCGGACAGGGTGATCGGTACGGCCTTCAGGGCCTGGCTGACGGGGCAGTTCACCTTGGCGTCCTCGGCGGCGGCGACGAAGCCGTCCTCGTCCAGGCCGGGCACGGTGCCCTCGACGGTGATGTGGATGCCGGTGATGCCCTCTCCCGGCTGGAAGGTGACGTCGGCGGAGGTGACGAGCTTGGTGGGCGGGGTGCCGGCCCCGGCCAGGGCGTGCGAGAACGCCATGGAGAAGCAGCTGGAGTGGGCGGCCGCGATCAGCTCCTCGGGGCTGGTCTTGCCGTTCGCCTCCTGCGTGCGAGCAGCCCACGTCACCGGCTGCTGGTCGATGGCGCCGGAGGAGTCGAAGGTGACGACTCCGTTGCCCTCGAGCAGGTTGCCTTCCCATACGGTGTGTGCGGAGCGCGTGGTAGCCACGGTCATTCCTTTCCTATGGTCCCGGAACCGGGTTTCGGACTCCATACGATCACACTCCGGCTCAGCTCACCCGGAAGACCGGCCCGCGGGCGCTGAACGGCAGCCGCGCCCCCTGCGGGATGAGGTAGGCGTGCTCGCGCCGCACCCGCAGGACGTCGCACCAGCCGTCGGTGATCACCAGGACCGGAGCGGCGGGCGGGAAGTCGTCCGCGCGGTGCAGCAGGTCGATGCCGGGCTGCAGCACGGTGCCGCCGCGGCCGTGCACCCGCACCCGGCCCGCGATGTCCGTGACCGGCAGATAGCCGGCGTCGTGCGGGGCGGCGTCGCAGAACACGACCCGGGCGGCCGGTACGTCACGGGCCTCCGCGTACGAGGCGATCGCGCCCAGCGCCTTGCCGAGCAGGACCCGGTCCATGGAGCCGGAGGTGTCGAGGACGACGCCGAACGTGCAACGGGCGATCTCCTCGGGCGGGAAGTGGCGTCCCGCGCGCGGGATGTCGGGCGTGGCCGCCTGACGGCGGGAGGGGCGCGCGAACGACCGTACGGGCTCCGGGCGGGGCACGAACTCGTCGAACCAGCGGGCGAGTCGGGCGTCCCAGGGCAGTGGGGGATGGCTGAGCGCGCGGATCTCCTGGACCAGGCCGCCGGGCAGGAACCCGCGGTCCTGCCCCTGGTGCAGGTCGAGGCCGTGGGCGAGGCCGCGCCGGTAGAACTCGTCGAGGTCGACCGAGGCGCCGGTCGGGCGGAGCGGGCCGCCCAGGATGTCGCCGCGGCCCTTGCCGCGCAGCGTGGACAGACGGCGCATCCGCCGCAGGTCGACGGCGATGCGGTCGTAGACCTCCTCCGCGGAAAGGGCGGAGAGTTCCGGGTCGTACAGCAGCCCCGCGGGCATGGTGCCGACCTGCATCTCGGTCAGCCAGCCGTTGATGACGTAGTCGCAGGCGACGTTGAAGAGGTACGGGTCGCGGGTGCCGCAGCGGTCACCGTGCCGCAGGGCCGCGTGCAGCATCTCGTGCGCGAGGACGAACCGCCATTCCTCGTCGTCGAGTTCGCGCAGCGGGTTGACGTAGATCTCACCCGCCTCGGCGTTCACCGCGGCGACGGAGATGTCGTGGGCGCGGGCGACTTCGGCGTCGGCGATGAGGGTGATGCCGGCGGCGATGCCGCCGAGCAGCGGGTAGGAGGACACGAACCAGCTCAGGGCCCGTTCCCAGGGGCGCAGCCGGGTGGGGCCGCCGGTCATGGAGTCGCGGCGGCCGCCCGCCAGGTCGAGGGCGGTGGACATGGTGCGGGTCAGGGCGGTCGCGAACGCCGCCTGCCAGTCCGGCACGTGCGGGTCCCACTTGCTCCAGGGCACGAGGAGCTGGTCGGCCTCTTGGCCCGCCGTACCGCAGTGCTCGTACGCGCCCGGGATGCCCGCTCGCCGCCAGCCGGCGGCGAGTTGCTCCTCGTCACCGCCGGGGTAGGACGGCGGCAGACGGTCCGGGGCCCGGCCGACGGGGGAGGTCAGCAGGAAGCGGTTGACGACCGTGCAGCGGGCGGCGAGGTCGTGGCGGTCGGGCTGGACGCGCTCGCCGTGGGCGGCGGGGACGTGGCCGAAGCCGAGGTGGAGGAGGGCGTGGGCGATGGCCCAGGCCCAGGCGTCTGGCTCGGCGAGGCGGGTGGGGTGCAGGTGCACTCGGCCGTTGGAGGTGACGCGGGCGAGGCCGTCCCGGGGAGCCAGTTCGCACTCCTCGTCGCGGCAGGTCGTGGCGTCGATCGCGGCGAGCGCCGGGTTCGCCCGCACCAGCCGCAGGCCCTCGGCGCATGCCTCGGCGGCCGGGTCTCTCTTGGGGGCGGGCTGCTTGCGGCCGCGGCTCATCTGCGGGCCTCCACCAGCCGGGGCATGTCGCGGGCCGCCTCGATGAGGAACCAGGCGGGCAGGAGGGGGTTGCCGTCGTTGTCGGAGGCGATAACGCTCTGGGCGATCTCGACGGAGATCTCGGCGAGTTGCACGAGCAGTGACTTGGCCCGGTAGGCGGTCTGGCGGCCGTTGGCCGACATGTGGTCCTTGCTCGCCGGCAGTTCCTTGACGAGACGGCCGCGGAAGGACTCGGCGAGGTAGTAGAGCAGGTCGCGGTCCTCGAGGCGGTTCGGCCAGCGGGCGTCGCCCTTGAGGATCGCCTCGATGCCGAAGCGGCTGCGCACGATCTTGACGTAGCCGCAGAACGCGGTCGCGTGCGCGGGTGTGAGAGTGCCGTGGGCCAGCACCTTCAGGGTGCCCTCGTCGAGGCCCTGGCCGAAGGAGTGCAGGGCGTCGGAGAGCATGTGCCAGGAGCGGGGCGTGGAGAACGGTTCCTCGGTCTTCGGCGGCTTGGACCACAGGTGGTCGGGCCGGTCGGTGAGGTGGTCGAGGATCCACGGGTGGATGCCGTTGCCCGCGGCCCAGACGAGCCAGTCCTTGGCGGAGGCCTCCAGGTGCACGTGGGTGAGGCGGTTGACGAGGGCGGAGGCGATGGGACGGGCGAGGGCGTTGTCGGTGGCGCGGTTGCCGGCGCCGATGACGATGGAGCCCTCGGGGAGTTCGTAGGTGCCGACACGGCGGTCCAGGATCAGCGAGTAGAACGCCTTCTGCACGTCCGGTGTGGCCGCGTTCAGCTCGTCCAGGAACAGGCAGTACGGCTCGTCGCGGGCGATGGTCTCGGGCGGGCAGAACACCGAGCGGCCGTCCCGGATCTGGGGGACGCCGATGAGGTCCTCGGGGGCGAGCTGGGTGCCGAGCAGGCTCACGCACTCGAGGCCCAGTGAGTCGGCGAAGTCCCGTACCAGGGAGGACTTTCCGATGCCGGGGGCGCCCCAGACGAAGACCGGCCGCACGGTGGCGAGGCCCAGCAGCAGTTCGGGGAGGCGGGAGGGCGTGACGGTGACGGCTGCCTGCAAGTAGGGGCTCCTGGGGGATGTTCGAGGAGGGCGCGCCGGTGTGCGGCGTCCGGTGCGAACAGTGTGGGTGCGGCGGTCGGCGGGCGCAGCCCATTTTCCGGGGGCCGGCGTCGGCGGTGTACCACCGCAGCCGCCTTCGGGTGGGGCGCGGGCAGTTGCGCGGGGTGACCGGCGCCGGGAGGGCGGGGGTTCAGGCGGCGCGTCGGTCCTGGCGCGCCGTCAGCGGTACTTGGGGGCCGTCCGTCTCGCGCAGCCAGCGGCGCAGCACCCGGTGGATGTGTTCGGCTCCGGCGAGGTGCGTGCCGTCCTCGGCGGGTGCGGACAGGGCGAGCGGCGACAGCAGGAAGGCCTTGCCCTGGGCGCCGCCGAGGCCGCCGTGCGAGCCGATCTGTTCCTCGAAGGCGAGGACTTCGCCGTCGGCGGGGTCGTACCAGGAGTTGACCATGATGTCGGCTGTGTGCGGGAAGGAGTGGGTGCGGCGGACGGCGTCGGCGGCGCCGGGCCCGAAGTCGGCGAGCGGGCCGGGGTTGTCGTCGAGTTCGTCCAGGGGGATCTCGGTGCCGAACGGGCCGAGGACGACTCCGCCGTGCTCCTCGCTGCGCACGAGCAGGAAGCCGATGCCGGGGTGGTTGGCGAGGGTCGTCAGCAGGGCGGGGTGGCGGGCGTCGATCTCCTCCTTGCTCATCCGGTGCGGTACGTCCGGGAAGGAGACCAGGCCGAGGTTGCCGGAGGCCAGCACGATGGGCTCCGAGCGGGGGCCGGAGGGGCCGTACTGTTCGCCGCCCTCCTCGACGGGCCGGTGCAGTGCGGTGCGTACGGCCGCGCGGGCCTCGGCACCGCTGTGGGTGCGCCGCGCCTTGCGGGGCACGGGCAGTCCGCAGCCGGCCCGGACCAGGTCGCCGAGGGTGAGGCCGTAGCGGGTGCGGAAGGTCTCGCCGGGGCTCTGGCCGTGGTCGGACAGGACGACGATGCGGTACGGGCGGGGGGCGTGCTCGGTGACGTTCTCGATCAGGGCGAGGGAGCGGTCGAGGCGTTCGAGGACCTTGAGGGCGTCGCGGCTGGTGGGCCCGGAGTGGTGGGCCACTTCGTCGTACGCGACGAGGTCGGCGTAGACGGCGGTGCGGCCGGCGAGCATGTCGCCCGTGACCGCGGCGACGACGACGTCGCGTTCGACGACGGTCGCGAAGGCGCGGATGAAGGGGTAGAGGCCGCCGCGTCCCACGCGCGGGCGGACCTTGCGGGTGCGGGCGAGGGTGGACTGGCCGATCTCGCGGCCGGCTTCGGCGACGAAGGACATGGCGGTGCGCACGGCGTTGGCCGGGTCGGAGAAGTAGGCGAAGTAGCCCGCCCTGGAGCGGTTCTCGCGGCTGCGGCGGCGGGTCGCGATGGACAGCACGAGGGCCTGTTCGTCGGCGCCGCCGGAGAAGAGGTTGCCGCGGCTGGCACCGTCGGCGCCGAGGAGGCCGCCGTCGCCGGTGGCCTCGACGGCGCGGCGCTGGAGTTCGGCGGCGCTGGTGGGGCGGTTGCAGACCATGACCTCGCCGCGGTCCTTCTCGTACCAGCGGAAGGCTGGCACGTCGTGGTTGCTGCCGTGCAGGATGCCGAGCTGGCTGGCGCCGGTCTGGCTGGACCAGTCGGTGCGCCAGGGGTTGAGCCGGTGGGTGGGCCGGCGTCGGCCCCCGCCCCCGCCGGCGTTGCCGTTGTCGCTGTTGCCGAGCCAGCGGGCGACGGTGGGCATCAGGCCCCGGCCGACCGCGTCGAGCAGGATGTCGTGGCCGACGCCGTCGAGCTGTATGAAGACGGTGCCGGGGCTGGCCGGGCAGGCCGGGCCGCCGCCTCTGCGGCGGCGGTCGGCGAGGCGGTACAGGCGGCGCCGGTAGGCGTCGTCGTCGCGCACGGCCAGGGTGGCGCCGGTGGCCGAGGCGACGGCCGACATCACGGCGGCGACGACGACCGCGGTCTCCGGAGCGGCGTCACCCTGCTCGGCCGGGTTCAGCCGCAGGGCGAGCAGCAGCAGCGCGCCGTTGAGGAAGAAGACCAGCAGGCCCAGCACCAGCGCGGGCACGAGCAGCAGCAGGCGCACCAGGAGGGGCCAGAACAGGGCCGACAGCAGACCGAAGGCGCCCGCCCCGAACGCGGCGGTGACGGCGATGCGGGTGGCGCTGTCGCCGTCGGGGGACTGCAGCCGGAAGTCCGGCAGGATGCCTGCCAGGACGAGCATCGTGAGGGTGGAGACGGCCCACACCGCGACGCTCCGCCCGATCTGACTGGCGACCCGCCGCCAACGCCCTCCACGCACGCCCAGCACACCTCACGTCCCGGCCCGGCCCGTCATCGGTGCGGGCCCGGGGCAAGCCTGTCATACGGGTCCGTCCGAGCGGCCTGCTCAGCGGGCCAGGGGGCTTCTGATGGATCTCCGCGGGAGAAGGAGCGGCGTTCGGTGCGTGCTCTCGGCGTGCCGGGCGGGAGTCCTCGTAGCGGAGCTACTAGGGCTTTTGCCCGGTGCGGCGAGAGGGCGTGCCGGGCGTCGCGACGCCGCGGTGATCCATCAGAGCCCCCTAGCGCCCGTCGTACCCGGCTGTCGGCATGGACAGTCTCCGGTGCACCCGGGCTTTCATCTGGGCGTCGTACGACGGCTCCGCGCGCCCGACCGTCTCGACCCGCACCCCGCGGCGCGCGCACTCGGCGGTGAACTCGTCGACCGACGACAGGGCGCTGCGCAGGACGCGCAGGCTCGGGGCGACGAACACGTCGCGGCCGGGCCGGACGCCCTCCCACAGGACGCCGTGGTCGGGCCGGAGCCCGCACACCAGGAGTTCCCGGGTGACGACGTGGCCGCGTTCGGCGGCCCAGCGGGCGCACATCGCGTGCTGGCTGCGGGAGTCCACCAGGAAGGGGTCGTCGTCGAGCGCCTCCAGGGGCGTCAGACTGGCGATCGCCGTGACACGCAACGGCGGGCGCGTGCCCGAGGCACCGCGAACCTCTCCCATGGAGTCCCCCCTCACCTCCGGGTTTCGCCGCCGACCCTACTCCTGCCCGTAGGCTTCGGGGGAGTCGCGCGAAGGAGGCAAAGAGGTGCCGGTGGAGATCACCTGGTGGGGTCACGCCACCTGCACGGTCACGGATTCGGACGTACGTGTGCTCACCGACCCTCTATTCGCCCGCCGTCTCGCTCATCTGCGGCGCCGTCGCGGGGCGTTGCCGCCGCCCGGCGCCTGGCGCGCGGACGTCGCGCTGGTGTCCCATCTGCACGCCGACCATCTGCACGTCCCCTCGTTGGCGCGGCTGGCACCGGGCACGCGCCTGCTCGTGCCCCGGGGCGCACCACGGTCGGTGCCGGGGCTGCGCCGGCTCGCGCATCTGAGGGTGAGCGAGGTGGCTCCCGGGGACGAGACGAGGATCGGCGACCTGCTGGTCCGGGTCGTGCCGGCCCGGCACGACGGCAGGCGGCTGCCGCTCGGGCCGCACCACTCCCCCGCCCTCGGCTTCGTCGTGGAGGGTGAGGGCCGTACGTACTTCGCCGGGGACACCGGTCTGTTCGACGAGATGGCGAAGGAGGTCGGTCCGGTCGACGTGGCGTTGCTGCCGGTGGGCGGATGGGGCCCCTACCTCGGCGAGGGGCACCTGGACGCGGGGCGGGCCGCGCAGGCGCTGGCCCGGCTGGCGCCGCGCAGTGCGGTGCCCGTGCACTACGGCACGTACTGGCCGATCGGGATGGACGCGGTGCGCCCGCACGAGTTCCACACGCCGGGCGACGAGTTCGTGCGCCTCGCGGCGGAGCGGGCACCGCGGGTGGCGGTGCACCGGCTGGACCACGGGGAGAGTGTGCGGCTGGAGGCTGCCCGGTGACGTGGCTCGCGGCCGTCTCGACCGGTGTGACGCCGGAGTCCACCCAGCAGGCGATCGGCTATCCGACGCTGTTCGTGCTGGTGCTGCTCGGGGCGCTGGTGCCGGTGGTGCCGACGGGGGCGCTGGTGAGTTCGGCGGCCGTGGTGGCCTTTCACCAGACGGCGCCGTTCGCACTGGCGCTGGTGTTCGTGACGGCCTCGGCGGCCGCGTTCCTCGGTGACATCACCCTGTACTGGCTGGGGCGGCGCGGCATGCGGTCGAAGAACGGCTCGCGCTGGCTGGAGGCGATCCGCTCGCGTGCGCCCGAGGACCGGCTCACCCAGGCCCAGGCCAAACTGGCCGGTCACGGGGTGGCGGTCCTGGTGCTGTCCCGGCTGGTGCCGGCCGGCCGGATCCCGGTCATGCTGGCCTGTCTGATGGCGAAGTGGCCGATGCGCCGCTTCGCCCGCGGCAACCTCCCGGCCTGTCTGGCCTGGGCGGTGACCTACCAGTTGATCGGGATCCTGGGGGGATCGCTGTTCAGCGAGCCCTGGCAGGGCGTGCTGGCGGCGGTCGCGCTCACCGTGGTGATCAGCGCGGCGCCGAGTCTGTGGAAGCGGGTCCGCCGGCCCGCGAAGGCCTAGGTGTATTGACCCGCAGCGTTGTTCACACGGCTGATGGGTGGCTTGCCTCCGAGTGCGGTGTGGCAGCGGTGGTGGTTGTAGGTGTGCAGG
>NZ_JBHXSG010000146.1:0-7915 GCF_042714835.1 Streptomyces sp. NPDC058678
CGACAACGTGATCGGGTGGACCCCGAAATCGGCGGCGATCTGTTCCAGCGTGACGCCGGGCTCGCGGTTGCGCGCGTCCCGCACGACGTCCTCGCAAAACTCCTTCGGATACGGCTTGGGCACTGCAACAACCTTCCAGGCCGCTTCTCAGCAAGCCAGGTCAGGTGTCACCCAACCCTGCAGCAGTCCCCATCCTGCCGTTCGCCGGACACCGCATAGCAAGCAGCCTGCGCCGCCCCGATTCCATGGCCTTCGTCGACTACCTCCTCGACAAGCAAGGAATCGACTCTGCCTGCACCGTCGTCCAGATCTTCAAGACCTGGCGCGTCCTCGTGCATTACATGCTGGACGAGGACGTCCCGCTCCCTCCCAACATCGTGGCGCGGATCGAACTCCCGGACGTCACGCCCCGCGTCAAGGTCGCGCTGTCAGCCGGACAGGTCGCGGCAGTCGCAGGGGCTATGCGGAAGGTAGCACCGCGCTATGAGGTCCTGATCTGGCTTGGAGCCTGCGCCGGACTGCGTCAGGGCGAGGCCTTCGGACTGAAGCGAAGTCAGGTGGCGTGGAAGCACGATCTGCTTCACATCGAAGAGCAACGGCAGCGCGGTAAGGCAGTCCGCCTCAAGACCAACGCCAGTTTCGCAACCTTGCCGGTGGATCGCTTCCTGATCGAGCGGCTGATACACCACGTATCACGGTTCTCCGAGCCGGAGCCCGTCTCGCCGAGCGCCGAGCGCCGCCGCCGGGCACGCGGCTACGTCGAGCCACCGGACGAGGGCCTGATCGTCACGAACCGTCTTGGCCGGCCTGTACTGCACACCGATTTCCACCAGAAGTGGCGAAGGGCAGTAAAGCAAGCAGGACTTCCGGAACGAACCCGCTTCCACGACCTCAAACACTTCTACACCACCACCCTCGGCGCCTCAGGCAAGCACGACCCGAAAACCGTGCAGGCACTCTCCCGGCACGCCAAATTCTCCGACACCTGGGACACCTACGCCCACCCACCCCTCGCTGTAGAGGAAGTCACGGTCACCGTGTTCGGAACCGCGTTCTCACACATCGACACACCGGCAGGCGCACTACGGAATGGGGCAACCTTTGCAGCTCGGGCATCGGACACGTCTTTCCCGACACCTTTCCGGCGTGGGCAGCTCCGAGCTTGACAGCTTCCGGACGGGCGAAGCCACCTTGACCAACAGGCCGCCGACAACCCGCTGTTCTGGGCTGCATTCAAGATCACCGGAGTTGTCTGAGCCACATCTCCATACCGCTCCCTTTCGTGAGGGATGCGGCGGCCCGCGCTTCGCGGCGGAACCGCTCCCGGCACGACGGGTCGCGCGCCATGCCGGGCCGCAGTGTCTTCACCGCCACGGTCCGGCCCAGTCGCCGGTCGTGGCCCAGCCGGACCTCCGCCATGCCGCCACGGCCCAGCAGGTCCCCCAACTGGTAACGGCCACCGAGGGTTTCCAGTTGCCTCAGATCCATCACTTCTCCATGACCCGCGGGACGCGAAGGGGCCCGCTTCCCGAGACGGCCACAGAGCGGCCGGGCCGGAAGCGGGCGGCGGAGCCGGGCGTCGCCGGATGCGCGCTATTTCTTCGCGTGCTGCTTGGCGAGCTGCGCCGCGGTCAGCACGGAGACCCGCAGAGCGTCGTTGGCGCTGCCGGCCTGCCGTCCCACCACCCTCACGGTGTCGCCCGTCTTGAGCGCGGACTCGGCGAATTTCTTGCCGTCCCGGGTGACGCGGGCGTTCTTCTCCACGGTCCAGGTCCGGCTGACCCCGTCGGCGCTCTTCACGGTGAGCGTGGCACCGGACACGCCGGTGATGCTGCCACGCTGCCACTCGCGGACCAGGAACTGGCCGGTCTTGCGGTTCTTTACGGTGGCCTGACCGTGCACGCCGGGCAGCGAGTGGTGGTGCTTGCCGTGCTTCTTGTGGTGCTTGTTGTGGTGCTGCTTGGCCGAGCTCGCGGAGGCGGCCGAAGACGGACTGGCGCCCGGCGAGGATGTCGACGAGGCGTAGGCGGTGGCCCCGCCGGCGGCCAGTACGCCGGCCAGAATCACCCCGATCACCATGGCCCTTCGTTTGCGCAGCATTGCTTTCATCATGGAGTCACCTCTCGTCGAGGAGGCGCGGAGCCCCCTGTTCGGACGCGGTCGCGCGCACCGTGACCGCGGGTCTTGTGGAAACTTTGTGGGACTGCAGGAGCGACATGCTGTGCGAACCGACGGTGAATGATGAAGGGCCGCCGTCGCACCTCCGTGCCGAACACCGCGGCCATCTCCTGGCAGGTCAGCGGCCCCTGTCCGAGCGGGGCCCGGTCTGCGAGCGTCTGCAAGATGCGCTGGTAGTCCATCGACAGCACCGAACAGGCAAGTCCCTCGCGCCACATGGGCACCTGCGATTTCGGCTTCGTTGCCCCCCGGGGCGCCGATGGCGCGTCCGCATCCCGCACATCCGGGGTGATCTCCGTCTCGGCGCTGGTGCCGCCGGCCGGATCCAGCACCGTATCGACCCGCCTGCGAGCCATCGCCCACTCCTGCCGTTCCTGCTGCGCCCCCGAGTGAGTGGAGCTGTGTTGGCTCCACTCACTCGGGCCTCGGGTCGCCCTTTCACCGCGTGGCGTTGGGTGTGCTCCATTGGAACCAGGACAGGTTCCAGTCGCCGTCCCCGTTGTCCAGCGTCACCGGCTTGGACGGGTTGATGACCCGGACGAGGTCTCCCGGTTCCACGGTGTTGAAGAACCACTTCCCGTCGGATGCGTTCAGGTGGACGCATCCGTGGGAGTTGTCCACCTTGCCGATCGTCGCGTTGTCCCATGACGCGTCGTGGATGTACGTACCACTCCACGTCAGGTGGACGTCCCAGTAGACCGGCAGGTTGTAGTAGGTGGGATTACCAGGAGTGCAGCTGAGGCCGACGCTGCACGATGTCATCTGGGTCTTGGCTTCCTTGTCGAGCACGACCAGGTTGCCGCCCCAGGTCTGGTAGCCCGCCCCGCCGGTCGATATCGGGAGTGTCCGCATCAGCTTGCTTCCCCGATAGACCGCCATGGTCCGGGTGTTGGGATTGACCACCGCGTGCACGTCGGAGTCGACCGTGAAGGTGTGCGTGTAGTCGCCGGTCGCCCAGAGGCTCCCTCCTGCGTTCACTCCTTCCAGGCCGCCTGTCACGGTGATCTTGTCGCCCAGGGGCCAGTACGTTCGGGGACGGTAGTCGACACGGCGGTTGGTCACCCATCGCCAGGCTCCGGTGACGTGGTCCGTGTCGGTCACGGACAGTGCTTTCTGGACGGCGGCCTCATCGGTCACGGCCTTCGTGAACACGACGACTACTGGCTGGGCGTTGCCGACGTCGGACCCCGTGGCGGGGGTGATGGACTGGGCGGTGACGGTGTCGGCCGGACTGATCGTCTCGATGTTCAGGCGCTTGCTGACCGACTTTCCGGATGTATCGGCGGCCGTAGCGACGACCGTGTAACGGGCGTCGAGGCTCAGCGGTTGAGACGGCGTCCATGTACCGGCCGACGGGTCGAGGGAGCCGCTGACGACGGAACCGTTCGAGCGGGTGACGGAGACCTTGGTCAGGTGTGCGTGGGTGGCCGTGCAGTGAAGGGGCCGGTCCGGCTCGGCTCGGCCGGAGGCGTCCGTCACCGGCTTTATCGTGATGTCGCCCGGCCGGGGCGACGCCGACGAGGCCGCGCTGAGACCACACCCGACCAGCGTGAGCGCGGAGACCACCGTGAGCGCGGCGAGGTAGGCCATCTCCTTCATGCGCCGACGCTTTTCCGGCACCTGACTCATCGTTTTCACAGGGTCTCCTCCTCGGCCGGTAGGGAAGACATCGACTGCCGGCGGTGGACACGTTCGGGACATTGATGGCGACGCCAACGAAGTACGCACGCCGGAATTGACGCTAACCACCGGACAGGTCAGAGTTGGCGTTGTTGTTGCCGATGGTGATCGGCTGGTCGTTCTGCAGCTCGCGGAAGAGGGCCTTGGCGCGTGTCATGTTCCACAGCACCGCGTTACCGGCGTTCGGGGTGGAGTAGTTCGCGTCTGCGATCGGGACCGTCAACTCATGTCCTCCTCCGCTGGAAATCCCCTTCAGGCCGAGGAACATCCGCGCCAGGTCGTACGGGGTCGTGTTCTTGTCCACGCTCAGCGTTCCGATGCCCGCGTGGAGTGCCGAGTAGAGCCTGATCGGGTTGAGAAGAGTGGACGGGGCCTCCGCCTGGTGAGCGATCGCGGCAAGGAATTTCTGCTGGTTCGCCATGCGGCTCAGGTCCTGGCCCGCCTCCTGGTGGCGTTCCCGGACCAGTTCGAGGGACTGCCGGCCGTCCAGTTTCTGGCAGCCCGCCTTGAAGTTGGCTCCCGATGCCTGGTCCACGATCGGCCGGTCCAGGCACAGGGTGACGCCGCCGAGTGCGTCCACCAGGCCGACGAAGCCACCGAAGCCGATCTCCGCGTAATGGTCGACGTGGATGCCGGTGTTGTACTCGACCGTCTCGGCCAGCAGTTGCCCGCCGCCGAGCGAGAAGGCCGCGTTCAGCTTGTTCGTCGTTGCCGGATGCCGCACACCGTCCGCACCGCTGAACGCCGGTATGGTCACGTAACTGTCGCGCGGCAGACTCACCAGGGTGTCACCGTCGCTGCCGATGTGCAGCAGCATCATCGAGTCGCTGTTGCCGTACGGACCCTCGTCGTCGCTGCCGGTGTGCAGTTCCTTCTGCTGCTGCGGGGTCAGATTCTGGCGGTCGTCCGAGCCGACGATGAGATAGGTGGTGCCCCTGCCCGGCGGGGGTTGATCCGGCAGGGCGCCGAGGTTCACCGTACGGTCCAGCTTCTCGTCGGCCCAGGCGTATGTCCCGACGGAGGCCGCGAGCACCGCGAGGGCGAGCGTCATCACGCCCCAGATTGCCCTGCGGCGCCATGCCCGGGGGCGAAGGCGGCCGACCGGGTGTCCACCTCGACCGTACGTCACCATGAAACGGGAGCCCCCTCATGCACGAACAAGGTTCTCCAATGTTTGATGCGCCCACAATAGGCATCAATTGCACGCCCGCAGAAGGAGCTATCTGAAGCTTGACCCTCGTACGGGACATCCCTAAAGAACCCTTCATGCATTCCCTACCGAATTCTTATCTCAGATTCACGCTGATACATACGGCGATCGGCAGGGAGAAGCGGCCTTCCAAGATTTCACAGGTGCGTGTGGCCCGGCAGGCAGCGGTCGTATTCTGCTGGGCTGGATTTAGCAACCATCTTTCCCTCGTCACCGTCTATGGATGCGAGGCCCTGGCGCCGAAACGCCATGAGGGAGACGTGGGCCGGCCGCGAGCCGGCAACGAGGAATTGGCAGTGGACATGTCACGGACGAGTACTGACCGGGCCGATGGGCCGACACCAGACCTTCGTGCCGGAGCGGCCGGGGAGGATGCGACCGTCACGGCTGCCGTACGTGGCTCTGCGGCTCGCCGCCGGAACCCGTCTCCGCGCCCGAGCGCCGGACGCGCCGGGCCACGCGGCACGCTCCTTGCCGCCGGCGCTCTCGGCGGGGCCATAGCCGCGACGCTCTTCGGTATCGCCCGTTCCGTCTTCGGCTACGGTTTCAACGTCCCTGTGACCCTCTCCGCCTTCCCGGCAGGCACCGTTGCCGTCCTCGCCCTCGGTGGCCTCCTCCGCCGGGGAGTGCTGCCGCGGTGGCTGCGCCGTCTCGTCGCCCGTGCGTGTGTCGTCGGTCTCGGCGTGACCGTGGTGCTCGCGGCGGCCGGGGGTGTGCTGCTGGCAGTCACTCCGGGGGTGGGCGACGCCCAGTCCCGGGTGAGTGCGCAGGCCGCCGCCCACGGGGTGACTGCCACGGATCTGCCCACACCCCCCAAGGTCGCCGCGGCACTGGTGGCCACCGAGGACGCCCGTTTTTGGCACAACCCCGGCATCGACCCTGCCGGCGCCGCCCGTGCGCTGCTGGTCTGGCTGCGCGGCGACGGAGGCGATGGCGGGGGCGCCACCATCGAGCAGCAACTTGCCAAGATGCTCTACACCAACGGGCAACGTACCCGTCCCGCCCAGGTGGAACAGGTCGCTCTGGCGGTCAAGCTCGCGCATGACTACCCCAAGGGCCGGATCCTGCAGATGTACCTGTCCACCGCCTATTTCGGGCATGGATACTACGGTCTGGACGCGGCCGCACACGGGTACCTCAAGACGAGTCCCGCTCACCTGGACTGGCCCCAGGCCGCCCTCCTTGCCGGTCTCGTCCAGGCGCCCTCCGCCTACGATCCCCTCCACAACCCCGACCTGGCCAGGCAACGCCGCGCCGAGGTGCTGGTTCGCCTCGAGGCTGTCGGCGACCTGACCGCACGTCAGGTCAGGGCCTTCGACGACACACCCCTGGGCGTCGCCTGAGAGCGAGTGCTCCTCAGCTGTTCTCGGCCCTGACATCGCGCCGAAGCCTGTCCCGTTCAACTGCACGGCCGAGGAAACCCTCCCGACCAGTGCGGACGGGTCGCGGACACGGACGTACCGGATCGAACTCGTACGGCGCTGAGGTTGCACGGGAAGGGGAACCGCGGCCCGGCTCCCCTTCCCGCCCACAGACTGCTGACCTGTTTACGGCGTCACCTGGTTGCCCCCGAAGGTCACGCCCAGCTCACGCTGTCCCAACAGCCCAACCATCGACGGCATCCACGACCTCCCGAGGAGCAACAGCGCGACTGGCCACTACTCCCACGGAACCGCCGACCCTGCGCCCGACCAGCGGAAGCGCAGCCCTCACGTCCGGAAAGACAACAGCTTCCAGCGACAAGCTCAGCGGCGCGGACGTTCAGTCAGTCCGATCCGACGCAGCCTCTTGATAGAGGTTCTCAACGCTTGGGCCGAAGGCCACGCTGTAGGAGATGTCGGGAGTGTCCCCGCCCGTCTCGTAGCCGCCGATGACTCCGATGACCGTGCCAGGAATGCCTCCGGTGACCCAGGGACTGCCGCTGGTGCCGCCGGTCAACCCGGTGCAGCCGATCTCCAACTGGGTGCTGCTGAAGGAGGAGACGCGGTTGGTACAGGTCAGCGGCACCTGCGATGTCTGCGGGTAACCGACGATGGTGACAGGGTTGCTCGTGCCCTGGTCAATACCCAGTTCGTCGCCCCCGACTACGGACTGGACGGTGCGGCCGTCCACGGGTGCCACTATGCCGAACGCCACGTCGTCGTCCGGATCGGAGTCGGCAGACCACTGTTGATCCACGACGATGCGATCGAGGTGCCACACCCCGTAGGGGGCGATGCCGTCGTGATATGCCGGAACGAATACATCTGACGTGGAGTCCATGCAGTGAGCGGCGCTCAGAACCAGGTCCCCCCCGGGCGCTGTCGACCACGCTGGCCGTGCATACTGACTTCGGCGTATTAGGGTCTGTCCGGTCTGTCGAGGGCGAGTCCCGTTCCGGCGAGGAATCCGCCGAGGATGCTGTGCCGGTACTGCAGCGCCTTGAGCCGCCTGCGGAGCAGAGTCTCCAACTCGCTGAGGGTGCGGGCGGCCAGGTTGGCCAGGCTCCGCTTGATGTGTGCCCACAGGCCCTCCACCGGGTTGAGGTTGGGCGCATACCCGGGCAGCAGGACCACTGACAGCCAGTCCCGCTCGGCAACGAGTGCCTTCATGGTCTTGGAGATGTGGGTGCTCAGCCGGTCCCACACCACGATCAGCGGGGCCTTCAGCAGTTGGTGGGCGCCGTCCAGCAGACGGATGTAGTCCGTCTCACCCAGCGAGCGACGCTCGCCCTTGCGGCCGGTATGCCGACGCAGCCGGTAACACAGACGGACGGGCAGGCCCGGCCTAAAGCACAGCAGCCCGGCCACCGAGAGCCGTCCCCGGCTGCGGCCGGACACCTTGACCCTCGGGGTGATGCCGCGCCAG
>NZ_JBHXSG010000147.1:0-7827 GCF_042714835.1 Streptomyces sp. NPDC058678
CCGGAGGGGCGGGCAGGGCGCTCGGGGCGTGCGGGGCCGGGCACGCGACGGCGCGGCGGTTCCCTGTCGGACACTTCCGTCACCTGCCGGAGGTCGGGGGCGGGAGGAACTGGGCGGGCGGTGGGGGCGAGGCGGCGGGCGGTGGGGGCGAGGCGGCGGGCGGTGGGGGCGAGGCGGCGGTTGCGGGCGTCGGCCCGCCGGCGGACGGCGTGGGGGTCGGCACCGTGGCCGGGGGCGGCACGGTGGCCTCGGCGATCGCCTCGGGAGCGAGGACGAGTGGGGTGAAAGCGCTGGCCTGCTCGGCCGACGAGGCGGGGCTCGGTACGCCCTTGACGGTGCCGTCGGGGGCCAGGAAGGCCGGGTCGCCGCCGGGCACCATGCCCAGCTCGCGGGCGCGGCGCTGGAGGGCTTCGGGGGCCGAGTAGGCGTCGATGTCCCGCTGGAGCGCCTGTTCCTGGTCGGTGAGGCTCTTGGTGTCCTTCTGGAGGTCGTCGAGCTTGAAGGATCCTTCGCTGAGCGCCGAGTTCAGCACCAGCAGCCCGATGAGACCACCGCCGAGGAGCAGGACGACGAGGAGGACGAAGGGAGTGCGGGCCGCCTGTCCGGAGCCCACCGTTCCCGGGAAGAGCCGCGCGAGACGGGCGGCCCTGCCCTTCAGCTGGGGTTTCCTGCCCACTCGCCCTCCCCCGTCTGGTTCCCCAACAGGCTCACACCCCTCACGCCCCTCACTCGATGGACTCCCTGATGCGCTCGGCGCCGCGCAGTCGCGCCGGGGCCGCTCGCCGGTTCTCGGCGACCTCTTCCTCGGTGGGAAGTTCGGCACCGCGCGTGAGCAGCTTGAGCCGGGGCTGGTACCGCTCGGGGACCACCGGCAGCCCGGGCGGCGCGGTGGTGGCGGCGCCGGCCGCGAACACCTGCTTGACCAGCCGGTCCTCCAGCGAGTGGTACGACAGGACGGCGATGCGTCCGCCGACGTCGAGGCTCTTCACGGCGGCCGGGATCGCCTGCTCCAGGACGGAGAGCTCGCCGTTGACCTCGATGCGCAGGGCCTGGAAGGTGCGCTTGGCCGGGTTGCCGCCGGTGCGCTTGGCGGCCTGCGGCAGGCTGTCCCGGATCAGCTCCACGAGCCGCGCGCTGTTGCTGAACGGCTCCTTGGCCCGCTCGCGCACGATCGCGGAGACGATCCGCTTGGCCTGCTTCTCCTCGCCGTACGCCCTCAGGATCCGGACGAGCTCGCCGGGCGGGTAGGTGTTGAGGACCTCGGCGGCGCTCATGCCGGTCGTCTGGTCCATGCGCATGTCGAGCGGGGCGTCCTGCGCGTAGGCGAAACCCCGGTCGGCCTCGTCGAGCTGCATGGAGGAGACACCGAGGTCGAAGAGGACGCCCTGCACGCGCGCGATGCCGAGCCGGTCCAGGACCTCGGGCAGCTCGTCGTACACGGCGTGCACGAGGGTGGCGCGGTCCCCGTACGGGGCGAGCCGCTCGCCGGACAGGCGCAGCGCCTCCTTGTCGCGGTCGAGGGCGACGAGCCGGGCCTCGGGGAACCGCGCGAGGAGCGCCTCGCTGTGGCCGCCGAGACCGAGGGTGCAGTCCACGACCACCGCTCCGGGCCGTTCCTGCAGGGCGGGAGCCAACAGGTCCAGGCACCGCTGGAGCATCACCGGGACGTGTCGACTCTGGCTCAAGTGGCCCTCTCAGGTCCGGCGCGCGGCATCGTACGCACCGCCGGGTCCCTGCCCTCCCCCAGCAAGCTGGGGGCCCCGGTGAAGGGGAGGCCTGCCGGCGCCGAAAGCGTCAGCCGGCCGGGAGCGGGAGGAGGCCGAGCCGTACGTACGCGCCGCGCACGTGGGGAGATCTCCGGAAAATCACCGGGGTCTCCGGGGAAAAACAGTCCGCGGGGAGGGCTCGCCTCCCGCCCGCGTCACTTTAGTCCACGGTGTCGCGCGGTCAATCAACCGGCCTGCGCGTCGCGCCCCGGGGTGCGGACGAAGCGACGAATCCGGAAGAACCACCCGCGCGGCGGCCCTCACACCACCTGTGTGGGTTAGCTCACAACAAAGCTCATTGGCGTTCTTTGTCCTCTCTCACAGCGGGCTGGGATCGCAGGTGACCAGTACCGTCATGGGTATGACGACTTCCGCATCGGTTCCCGCAGGTCCCGAAGCCGCCATAGCCACCGGCGGCACCGTCACCGACCGCCTTGTCGAGGCGAACGAGCGCTACGCCGCGGCCTTCACCGACCCCGGGATGGACGCCCGTCCCGTCCTGGGCGTCGCCGTGGTGGCCTGTATGGACGCCCGCCTCGACCTGCACGACGCGCTCGGCCTCGAGCTCGGCGACTGTCACACCATCCGCAACGCCGGCGGTGTCGTCACCGACGACGTGATCCGCTCGCTCACGATCAGCCAGCGCAAGCTCGGTACACGCAGCGTGGTCCTCATCCACCACACCGGCTGCGGTCTGGAGGCGATCACCGAGGACTTCCGCACCGACCTGGAGATGGAGGTCGGCCAGCGTCCCGCCTGGGCGGTGGAGGCCTTCCGGGACGTCGAACAGGACGTGCGGCAGTCCATGCAGCGGGTGCGCACCTCGCCGTTCCTGCTGCACACCGACGACATCCGCGGCTTCGTCTTCGACGTGAAAACCGGCCTGCTGCGCGAGATCGACCCCGCCTAGACGCCGCGTAACCGTCCGCCGGAGCTGTCGTTTCGCTGTTGATTTCCGGCCCTGGGGTGCCCAAAACACCGTAAGACCCGACATAGTGCGGGCAGTTGTCCACAGGCGAGTGACACGAAACGGTAACGGCAGCAAGAATGCGGTTGTGGCGTCACGCGGAACTATTCACGCGTGGTGTCCGTGTTTCGGGGTGGGCCGGTCACGCACGAGCGCGTCGGCCCGGAAAGAACGGGCCGAGGAGGGCCGGGTGACGACCTATGACGATCGAGCGAGCCTCACTGATCTGACCGCCACTGTGGAGCGTGTCCGCAGTTCCGTGGAGGGTGTGATCGAGGGCAAGCCCGAGGTCGTACGGCTTTCGCTGACCGTACTGCTCGCCGAGGGGCATCTTCTGATCGAAGACGTCCCCGGCGTGGGCAAGACCATGCTGGCCAAGGCGTTGGCGCGCTCCATCGACTGTTCGGTGCGGCGCATCCAGTTCACTCCCGACCTGCTGCCCTCGGACATCACGGGTGTGTCCATCTGGGACCAGCAGCGCCGGGACTTCGAGTTCAAGCCGGGCGCGATCTTCGCGCAGATCGTGATCGGCGACGAGATCAACCGCGCCTCGCCGAAGACCCAGTCCGCGCTGCTGGAGTCCATGGAGGAGCGGCAGGTCACCATCGACGGGCAGACCTACGAGCTGCCCAGCCCCTTCATGGTGGTGGCGACCCAGAACCCGGTCGAGATGGAGGGCACCTACCCGCTGCCGGAGGCCCAGCGCGACCGCTTCATGGCCCGTGTCTCCATCGGCTACCCGAGCGCGGAGGCCGAGCTGCAGATGCTCGACATCCACGGCGGGGCGAGCCCCCTGGACGACCTGCAGCCGGTGGCGCACGCACACGACATGGTGAAGCTGATAGACGCCGTCCGCGGCGTCCACGTCGCCGACACGGTCCGGCGGTACGCGGTGGACCTGGTCGCCGCCACCCGCACCCACCCCGACCTCAGACTGGGCGCCTCCCCACGTGCGACGCTGCACCTGCTGCGCGCGGCGAAGGCGTCCGCGGCCCTCAGCGGCCGGGAGTACGCGCTGCCGGACGACGTGCAGGCACTCGCCGTCGCGGTCCTGGCCCACCGCCTGCTACCCACCGCCCAGGCCCAGCTGAACCGGCGTACGGCCGAGCAGGTCGTGCAGGAGCTCCTGCAGCACACCCCGGTGCCCGCGGCGGCCCCCCAGCCGGGCGTCGGCCTCGGTCCGGGCCGCTCCACACCGGCGTACGGCCAGCAGCCGCCGCGGAGGCTGTGATGAGCACCGGCGGGACCGGGCTCGCGGAGGCCGACCGGGGCGACAAGGGCGGTGTGCGCACGGCCCTGGCCGGTCTGACCACCCGGGGCCGCTCCTTCTTCGCGGCCGGAATCGCCGCGGCCATCTGCGCGTACGTGCTCGGACAGAGCGACCTGCTGCGCGTCGGACTGCTGCTGGCCGTGCTGCCCCTGATCTGCGCCACCGTGCTCTACCGCACCCGCTACCGGGTCGCCGGCAGCCGCCGGCTCTCCCCCGCGCGCGTGCCCGCCGGCAGCGAGGCCCGCGTCCATCTGCGGATGGACAACGTCTCGCGGCTGCCCACCGGCCTGCTGATGCTGCAGGACCGGGTGCCGTACGTCCTCGGCCCCCGCCCGCGCTTCGTGCTCGACCGGGTGGAGCCGGGCGGCCGCCGCGAGGTGTCCTACCGCGTCCGCTCCGACCTGCGCGGCCGCTATCCCCTGGGCCCGCTGCAGCTGCGCCTGACCGACCCGTTCGGCATGTGCGAACTGACCCGGTCCTTCTCGACGTACGACACCCTGACGGTGATCCCCCGCGTGGAGCCGCTGCCGCCGGTGCGGCTGACCGGCGAGGCGAAGGGGTACGGCGACGGGCGGCAGCGCTCCCTCGCCCTGGCCGGCGAGGACGACGTCATCCCGCGCGGCTACCGCTACGGCGACGACCTGCGCCGCGTCCACTGGCGCTCCACCGCGCGCTACGGCGAGCTGATGGTGCGCCGCGAGGAACAGCCCCAGCGCTCCCGCTGCACGGTGCTCCTCGACACCCGGGGCCTCGCCTTCCAGGGCGCGGGCCCCGAATCGGCCTTCGAGTGGGCGGTGGCGGGCACCGCGTCCGCCCTGGTCCACATGCTGGAACGGGGCTTTTCCGTACGGCTGCTGACGGACACCGGCAACTCCGTGCCCGGCGAGGGAGCCGACGGGTTCGCGGGCGCGAGCCAGGAGTCGGCGGACGCGGCCGGACTGATGATGGACACCCTCGCGGTGATCGACCACTCGGACGGCACGGGCCTGTCCAGGGCGTACGACGTGCTGCGCGGCGGGAACGAGGGGCTGCTGGTGGCCTTCTTCGGCGACCTCGACGAGGAACAGGCCGCCGTGGCCGCCAAGATGCGGCAGCGCAGCGGCGGCGCGGTCGCCTTCCTGCTGGACAGCGACACATGGGTGCGGGAACCGAGCGATGCGCCCGGCCCGTTGGACAGGAGCGGGGAGCGGCTGCGGATGCTGCGCGAGGCGGGCTGGACGGCGCTGAGCGTGCCGCGCGGCGCTTCTCTGGACGAGCTGTGGCGTCAGGCGGACCGGGACCGCACCGGCGTCGGAGCGGTCGGCGGCGGGGAGGGGTCGGCATGAGCGGGCGGGCACGACTGGCGCTGTGCGCCTGGGCGGCCACGTTGATGGTGGCGTGCGCGCTGCTGCCGCTGGTCGAGCCGGCCACCTGGATCCTGCAGGCCGCTTTCCTGCTCGCGGTGCAGACGGGCGTGGGGGCGGCGACCCGGCGGGTGCCGCTGGCCCGGCCGCTGACCGTGGCGGCGCAGGCCCTGGTCACGCTGGTGCTGCTGACTGTCGTCTTCGCCCGCGAGCAGGCGTTCCTCGGGCTGTTCCCGGGGCCGGACGCCTTCGTGCGCTTCGCCGACCTGTTGCAGCAGGGCACCGACGACATCGCGCGGTTCGCGATCCCGGCTCCGCTGTCGTCCGACGGCATCCGGCTGATGATCATCGGCGGTGTGCTGGTGATCGGGCTCGCGGTGGACACCCTCGCGGTGACCTTCCGCAGCGCGGCCCCGGCCGGCCTGCCGCTGCTCGCGCTGTACTCCGTCGCCGCCGGACTGTCCGACGGCGGCGCCGACTGGCTGTGGTTCCTGGTCGCGGCGGCCGGCTATCTGCTGCTGCTCCTGGCCGAGGGGCGGGAGCGGCTCTCGCAGTGGGGCCGCGTCTTCGGCGGGGCACCGCGCACCGGGGGCGGGGAGTCCGGCGGGCCGGTGGCCCCGGTCCGCACCGGCCGCCGTATCGGCATGGCCGCCCTGGGCGTGGCTCTCGTGGTCCCGCTCGCCCTGCCCGCGATGAACGGCGGCCTGCTGGACGCCGCCGGGACGGGTGTGGGCTCCGGCAGCGGAAGCGGTGGCACGATCTCCGCCGTGAACCCGCTGGTGGCACTGCGGGACAATCTGAACGTGGACGAGGACCGCCAGGCCCTGTCCCTGAAGACCGACGACAACACGGACGTCTCCAACCTCTACCTGCGCATCGTGTCCCTGGACGACTTCGACGGCACCACCTGGAAGCCGTCCAAGCGGTCCATCACCGCCGTACCGGACGGCGAGTTCCCGACCCCCATCGGCCTCGGCCCGGACGTCAAGCGCACGGAGATCGAGACCACCGTCTCGGCATCCCGCACCTACGCGCAGAACTGGCTGCCGATGCCGTACCCGCCCAGCGGCGTGAAGATCAGCGGCAACTGGCGCTACGAACCCGAGGGCATGACGCTGGTCGGCGACCACGGCCAGACCACGCGCGGTGCGACGTACGAGGTGAAGAGCCTGGAGGTGCAGCCGACGGCGGAGCAGCTGGCCGCGGCACCGCCACCGTCCGCGGCGATGAAGCGCGAGTACACCGAGCTGCCGGACTCCCTCCCGGACGTGGTGGCCCGCACCGCCCGCGAGGTCACCTCGGGCGCCAAGAACCCCTACGAGCAGGCGGTCGCGCTCCAGGACTACTTCGCCGTGACCGGCGGCTTCGAGTACGACACGCAGGTGCAGGTCGGCAGCGGCTCGCAGGCGATCGCCCGCTTCCTCAGGGACAAGCAGGGCTTCTGCGTCCACTTCTCCTTCGCGATGGCCTCGATGGCCCGGTCCCTGGGGATACCGGCCCGGGTCGCAGTGGGCTTCGCGCCGGGGTCGCCGCAGGCGGACGGTTCGGTCTCGGTGGGGCTGAAGGACGCCCACGCCTGGCCCGAGCTGTACTTCGAGGGGGTGGGCTGGACCCGCTTCGAGCCGACCCCGAACCGCGGCTCGGTGCCCTCGTACACCGTGCCGGACGCGTCAGGCAGCTCGCTCCCGGACGTGACTCTGCCGTCCCGGGAGGCGTCCACGGCGCCCTCCGCGTCGCCCTCCGCCAGCCAGAGCTGCACGGCGGAGCAGAAGAAGCTGGAGGCGTGCGAGAGCGAGGCCCCGGCAGCCGCGCTGGGCGGTGGCGACGACGGCCCGAAGTGGTGGGTGGCGCTGCTGTGGGCTCTCGGCGGCCTCGCCGTCCTGGCGGTCCCCTCGGCGCCGATGCTGTGGCGACTGCGTACCCGGGCCGTACGACTGGGCGGCCACGGCCGCTCCGAGGCGGACGCGGCGGCGCACACCTTGGCGGTCTGGCAGGAGCTGACCGACACGGCGTGGGACTACGGGATCCTGCCGGACGAGTCGCAGACTCCACGCAAGGCGGCCGCCCGGATCGTCCGGCTCGGGCATCTGGACCCGACGGCCGCGGCCTCGGTGCACCGGGTGGCGGACGCCGTGGAACAGGTTCTGTACGCGCCGCGCCCACGCGCGACGGCGGGGCTCGCGGAGGACGTCCGCCAAGTGGTCGGCGGACTACGGAGCACGGTCGGCCGGGGCACGAAACTCCGCGCGGTGATCGCCCCGCGTTCCACCGCACGAGTGCTGTGGGCGCTGTCGGAGTGGTGGACGGACGTCAAGGCCCGCGCTGTGGCGGCCCGGCCGAGCCTGCGCAGGCCGTCGGGTCAGCAGGGCTGAAAACCCGGCTACAGAGCACTGCGGCCCCAGGTCATGTCATGACCTGGGGCCGCAGTGCTCTGTGCCCGTGTGCTCTGTGCCCGTGTGCTCTGTGCCCGTGTGCTCTGTG
>NZ_JBHXSG010000148.1:0-3352 GCF_042714835.1 Streptomyces sp. NPDC058678
GGGTGCGCTCAGCGCACCCGGGCCCGTCCGGTGTCCATCCGCTGTCACCAGGACGTCCCGCCCGCCCGCTCCGCGGGAGCGATGAGCTGGTCGGTGAGGGAGGTGAGCCGCTGCTGGGTGTCGGCGCTGTAGGCGAGACGGTGCGCCTTGGCCCGGCGGCTCTCGTTGTAGTACTGGCCGCTCGCGCCCCGTGCGCCCTCGTCGAGGGCGTGCAGCACGGAGGCCGTCCCCTCGGCCACCGAGGACCAGGGACGTACCCCGGCCTCGATGACCATCGTGGTGTCCATGTAGTTCGCGGGGTGCACGCAGTTGACCCTGATGCCCTCGCGGGCGTACTCCTCCGCGATGGTGAACGTGAAGGCGGCCAGCGCGAACTTGCTGCGTGTGTACGCCTCCATGCCGTCGTAGCGCCGGGTGAACTGGACGTCGTCCGGGTCGAAGGGGCTCTGCCCGATCGACCCGATGTTGAGCACCTGTGCCGTACCCGCCGCACGCAGAGGGGAGCGCAGCGCGCGGGTGAGGACCACCGGCGCCAGGTAGTTGACGGCGAACCTCAGTTCGTAGCCGTCCCGGCTCAGTTCGCGGCGGCGTGCGTCACGCCCTGCGCCCACTCCCGCGTTGTTCACGAGCAGTCCCAGCGAGGGGTGTTCGGCGGCCACCCGCCGGCCCAGTTCGGCGGCCTCCTCCAGAGAGGCGAGGTCCGCGACGTACGGATAGGCCGTACCGCCCGCCGCGCGCAGCTCGCCGACGACGGCGGCGCACCTGTTCTCGTCCCTGCCGTGCACCAGGACGATCCAGCCCCGGTCGGCCAGGGCTCGCGCGAGGCTCCGGCCGAGACCGGAGGTGGCTCCGGTGACCAGGGCGGGTGCGCTCGGCGGCTGTTGTTCTGCTGGGCCCTCGTGTCGGCTCATGAGTTCGGTCCTTCCTCCGGCGCGCTGGGCGTGCGGAGCTCGATGGCGACCATGACGAGAGTCTGGTCGGAGAGGTTGTGGACGTAGTGCCGCATGGGCAGGCACTCGCCGCGGTTGTGCACCACCTGTCCCGTCTCCAGCGACACCGCTTTGATCAACTCGCCGTTTTCGTCCAGGGATTCACCGTGCGCCCCGGAGAGCACGACGGTTACCCAGGGGTGGCGGTGGGTGTGGGCGGGCCGCTGCTCGCCGGGGGGCACGGTCTCCACCCAGCATTTGACATGGTCCTCGTCGATGAGCAGCTCGGCCCCCAACTCCTCCCAGGGCTCAAGCGGCATCCCGCACCTCCGTGCGCTCGCCGGAGGGGTGGGGCGCGGCGATCCGCGACAGCAGCCGCCGCGGGTTGTCGACCAGGAGGGTGCGCACCGTCTCCTCGTCGATGCCCGGCTCCTTCAGGAGAAGCGGCAGGACGCGCTCGAAGAGATGGACGTAGCTCCAGCCCGGATACGTGCGTTCCCGCTGCTCGGCCGTCAGGTAGTCGATGTGCACCGGGTGGTCCTGCGAGACGAGCAACTGGGCCGTGTGGCCCGCCCGGACGAGCGCGGCCAGGGTGGCGTTGCGCTGCTCGTCGGGGGCGAAGGGCGTCATGCCGTAGCGGTCGTAGCCCAGGACGCAGCCGGTGTCCGCGAGGGCGCGCAGGCCCTTCAGGTCGGCCGAGTCCCCGGCGTGCGCGACGACCACGGAGCCCGCCGCCACGCCCTCCTTCTCCAGGAGCCGCACCAGGTGGACGCCGTTGCCCTCGAACGGGTCGCAGTGCACCACCACCGGTACGCCGGTGTGCCGGTGCACCTCGGCGACGACGGCGGCCATCCGGTGCGCGGACGCGTCCGGCGGGGTGCGCTCGCAGGCGAACTTCACCAGGCCCGCCCGGACTCCGCTGTCCGCGATGCCGGTGGTGACGTCCCGCAGGAGCAGCTCGATCAGCGGGTCGTCCGCCTCGATGGCGGCGCCGGGGCCCCGGAAGCGGGCGAAGAGCGGTATGCCGTCGACGCTGTAGACGCCGGTGGCGAGCACGATGTTCACCGCCGTGCGCTCGGCGACGGCACGCACCAGG
This sequence comes from Streptomyces sp. NPDC058678, assembly GCF_042714835.1. Taxonomy (NCBI): domain Bacteria; kingdom Bacillati; phylum Actinomycetota; class Actinomycetes; order Kitasatosporales; family Streptomycetaceae; genus Streptomyces; species Streptomyces sp. NPDC058678. Next base: position 2,026 of record NZ_JBHXSG010000148.1, read on the forward strand.
CCGATGTCGCGCCCCTGTCCGAGCACCGTCATGTCCACCAGGGTCCGCACCCCGGCCGCATACGCCTGCTCCAATTGGCGCACGGCCTCGCGCACTCCGGCCTCACGGTCCCACAAGTGGGGGAAATTCGACTGGAATTCGGAACTCAGCACGAAAAGATGTTCGTGCGCGAGCGTGATACCCAGGTCCGCCGCGGCGACCGGCCCGCGCACCGTCGGTACCGGGTCGTGCGGGAGGGGACTTTCCGTACGCACAGAGAACCGCCTCGGAATATCGGAACAACCGCCATTGCGCCGGGCAGGTCGACGCACCCGACAACAACCCATGGTGGCCTGCCCGCGAAGGCCTAACCAGGTGGTGTTCCAACTAGCATGAATCCCCGTCTCCCTGCCTCTGGCGCGAGCTGACAACGTCGATTCCGGCCGGGCGGTCATCTCCGGGCCGGCCGACACGCATCCCGTTCGCTCGTCACCAGGAGACAACCTTGTCCACTTCCCCCTCTTCCCTCTCCGGCGCCCGTGTCGTGGTGATCGGCGGCTCGTCCGGCATCGGCAAGGCGGTGGCCCGGCAGGCCGCCGCCGCGGGTGCTCAGGTCGTCGTCGGCTCCCGCTCCCAGGACAAGCTGGAGCAGACCGCCAAGGAGATCGACGGCATCACCACCGGTGTCGTGGACGTGACCGACGAGGAGAGCGTCGCCGCCTTCTTCGCGGGCATCGACTCCCTCGACCACCTCGTCGTCTGCCCCGGCGACATGGCCGTCGGCTCCGTCTACGACGTGTCCCTCGACTCGGTACGCGCCGCCCTCGACACCAAGATCGTCGGCCAGCTGCTGAGTGTTCGGCACGCCGGCAAGAAGATCTCGGGCCAGGGCTCGATCGTGCTGATCGCCGGTGCGGCCGGCTTCAAGTCGTACGCCGACATGAGCGCGACCGCCGCCGCCAACGCGGGCATCGGCGGCATGGGCCGCTCCCTCGCCGTCGAGCTCGCCCCGGTGCGCGTCAACGTCGTCGTCGGCGGTCTGATCGACACCCCGCTCTGGTCCTTCCTGCCCGAGGAGGCCCGCGCGGGCCTCTTCGAACAGACCGCGCAGAGCACCCCGGTGGGCCGCGTCGGACAGCCCGACGACGTCGCGGCGACGGTGCTCCACCTGCTGGAGAACACCTTCGTGACCGGCGCGGTGCTGCACGTCGATGGCGGCGGCACGCTGTGAGCGAGGCGGCGCACGGCGGCGCGACGGGCCTGGCGGGGCCCGCCGCGGCCCCGCCGCCCCCGGTGGGCCCGTTGCACCGGCTGCAGCTGACCGCCGCCAGCCGGGGTTGGGTGGACA
>NZ_JBHXSG010000148.1:3362-7805 GCF_042714835.1 Streptomyces sp. NPDC058678
GGCGCCCGGGTGTGCGCGCGGCGGCCCTCGGGGGCGGGCGGGGCCTGGGGGGCCCCCCCGCCCCGCCGCGGCCGCGGGTCGGCCGGATCACCGTGCTGCTGCTCGCGGCCGCCTGCGGTCTGTGCGTGGCCAACCTGTACTACCTCCAGCCGATCCTGCCCGAGCTCGCGGCCTCGCTGCACCGCACGCCCGGCTCGCTCACCTCGTCCGTCTCGGCCACCCAGTTCGGTTACGCCCTCGGCCTGTTCGCGCTGGTACCGCTGGGCGACGCCGTCGATCGCAGACGGCTGCTCACCGTCCTGGTGACCACGGCGGCCGCGGTGCTCGCGGTGATTCCCTGGGCCGACGGAGGGCTCCTCATCGGCCTGTTCTTCCTGCTCGGCCTGGTGAGCGTCGCCGCCATGGTGATCGTGCCGCAGGCCGCGGGCATGGCACCGCCCGAACGGCGCGGGCAGGTGGTGGGCACCGTGATGACCGGCGTCATCCTCGGCGCGCTGCTGTGCCGGACCTTCGCCGGAGTGGTGGCCGACCTCGTCGACTGGCGGGCCGTGTTCTGGGGTGCGGCGGCCCTGATGCTCGGGGTGGGCGTGATGCTGCGCCGCATCTTGCCCCCGCAGCCCGCCGGAACGCCCCTGACCGCGCGCGGGTACGCCCAGCTCATCGGCTCGCTGTTCTCCCTGGTCCGGGCACGGCCGGTGATCGTGGAGCGCTGCCTGTACGGCGCCCTGGGGTTCGCCGCCTTCACCGTGCTGTGGACCGCTGTGCCGCTCCGCCTGATCCAGGGGCCCTACCACTACGGCTCCGCCGCGATCGGCGCGATGGGGCTGCTCGGTGCGGGTGGCGCCCTCGGCGCCAACCTGGCGGGCCGGTTCGCCGACCGGGGACGCCAACGGGCCGTCAGTGCCGCCGCGTTCGCGCTCATCGCCGTGTCGTTCGCCGTGGTGTCGGTCCTGTCGTCCTCGCTACTCATGCTCGGCACGGCGATTCTCCTGATCGACTTCGCGGTCCAGGCCGCGCACATCTCCAACCAGACGACGGTCTTCGCCCAGGTCGGCGACGAGATGCGCAGCCGCGTCACGACCGTCTACATGACCTGCTACTTCCTCGGCGGTGCAGCGGGCTCCGCGCTGACGGGTCCCCTCTGGGCGCACGGCGGCTGGCCGGACACCGCCCTGCTCGGCTGTGCCGCGGGCGCCTGCGCCCTGCTCCTGCTCCTCGGCCACGCGGCGGTGCGCCGCGCAGCGACCTCACGAAAGACGATGGCGGCCACCGATGACTGACATATCCGATTCCGTGCTTGCTGTGCCCGGCATCCCGGCACAGGGCCTGCCCACACAGGGCGTGTCGGCGATCACCCCTGCCGACCCCCGCTACCACTCCCTCACCACGCGGTCACGCAACACGCGCTTCACCGGCCGGCCGGACCGGGTCCATGTGCCGCGTACCGCCGAAGAGGTACGCCGGGCTGTCACCGCCGCCGTCCACGAAGGGTCGCGGCTCGCGGTGCGCGGTGGCGGCCACGGCCTGGAGGGCCTGGTGGACGACCCAGCGGTGCGCACCCTCGTCGACCTGTCCGAGCTCAACGACGTCGCGTACGACGCCGGCCGGGCGGCTTTCGGCATCGGCGCGGGCGCGCTGCTCGGCTCCGTCTACCGCTCCCTGTACCTGAACTGGGGCGTGGCTGTGCCCGGCGGCACCTGCCCCTCGGTCGGACTCGGCGGCTATGTCCAGGGCGGAGGCTTCGGCGCGCTGTGCCGACGGCACGGGCTGATCGTGGACCACCTGGAGGCGGTAGAGGTCGTCGTCGCCGACGGCACGGGTGAGGCCCGCACCGTGGTCGCGTCCCGGGCCCCCTCCGACCCGCACCACGATCTGTGGTGGGCGCACACCGGCGCGGGCGGCGGCAACTTCGGATTGGTCACGCGCTATTGGTTCCGCTCCCCGGAAGCGGACTCGGACGCCCCGCGGGATGTGCTGCCCCGGCCTCCGAAGACGGTTCTCTTCGCTTCCGCGGAGTGGCCCTGGGAGTCGCTGAGCGAGCGGGACTTCGCCAGGCTCCTCCGCAACCATGGCGACTGGCACAGCACGGAGGACGGTACGGACCCGACGTACGAGAGTCTGTACAGCGCGTTGTACCTCAACCAGCACGCGGTCGGCCGGATCACCCTCAGCGCGCAGCTGGACGGCTCGGCTCCCGACGCCCGCAACCGGCTTGAGGAGTACGTCGCCGCCGTAGGCGGCGGCGTACGGACCCCGTGCCGGATCACCTACACGGGCATGCCCTGGCTGAGGGCTACCCAGCGGGACGTGGAGAACAGGGGAGAGCTGACACGCTCCAAGAGTAAGGGCGCCTATCTGCGCCAGCCGTATTCGGCCGCGGAGACCGAGCTGCTCTTTCGGCGTCTCTCCGACCCGGACTACGACGGTCATACAACGGTGGTGCTGTTCTCCTACGGCCGTAAGGTCAACACCGTGGACCCCGCGGCGACCGCCGTCGCCCAACGGGATTCGGTCCTCAAGAGCTATCTCGGCACGTATTGGACCGATCCCGCCGACGACGAGCGGCACATCCGCAGACTCCGGGAGCTCTACCAGGATTTGTACGTGGAGACAGGCGGAGTGCCCGTCTCCGACGCACGTACCGACGGCTCGTACATCAACTATCCGGACGTGGATCTGGCCGATCCGCGCTGGAATACCTCAGGCGTTCCCTGGCACACGCTGTACTTCAAAGGGAATTACCCCCGACTCCAGCGGGCCAAGGCCGTCTGGGATCCGCGGAATGTCTTCCGGCACGCTCTGTCGGTACGGGCGTCCGACTGAGCCTCCGGCCGAGCGGAGCCGCACCCTGATCCGCACCTCGACCAGATCGCGGAAGCGGTCGATCAGCCGGCTGTCCAGAACGGGCTGGTAGACGACGAGGGTGGCGTCGACGCCCGCGAGCCGCAGCTTCACATAACCGAGTTCGATCCGCCCCAGAGTCGGGTGGTCGAAGCAACGTACGGACGGCACGGACGGAGCGAGGTCGAGCCGCTCCCACAGTTCTTGGAATTCCGGGTGCTCTACCTGCAGGTCTTCGATCATCTTCGCGTATGCGGGATGGGCGAGTTGATCGGCGGCCTGCGCACGGAAAAGTGCCGCCGCTTCAAGGGCGTCCTGCTCCCAATTCGGGTGCATTTCCCGGGCCCGCTCGTCGAACATCATCACGAGAGTGTTGCGACGACTGAGCTCCAAGGATTCGAAATAGGGAAACAGTGCACAGAATCCCTGATTCCATGCCAGCACATCGAACCGGTGATTCACGATGAAGGCGGGCAGTGGATCCTGGAATTCAAGGAAGGTCAGATACTGCTCCGGAATGTGCTCCCGCGAGCAGGGCGCCCGCCCCGCCGGCGGTAACTCGCCGGCCAGCCGGAACAGATGCCCGGTCTCCGTCGTATCGAGCTGCAGAGCCCGCGCGAGACCGTTCAGAACCTGGCTCGACACCCTGATCCTGCGGGCCTGTTCGAGCCACGTGTACCACGTCACACTCACCCCGGCGAGCTGGGCGAGCTCCTCTCTGCGCAGGCCCGGCGTGCGGCGGCGCCCGTACGAATTCTTGATACCCACAGCCTCCGGCGCAACCCGTTCGCGTCGGTTGCGAAGGAAGGCGGCGAGCTCTTTTCTTTGCTGTTCGGTGATTGCCATAGTGCGCTCCCCCTCAGCATGATGGACCCATCGGATCACAACAGGGCATCCCGACCCTACATCCTTCAGCCATTACATGGGTGCAACGGGCACCGATCGCAACGCCCAGTAAATATCCCACTTTTACTGGCTTTTTTGAAGATTTTTAACTTGCTGCTCCTGTGAAACTCCGTCTTAACGCTCCGGACGTCTTCGATTCTCGCGGAACGCGATCCACGTTCGAGATGTGAGACGAGATTTTACGCACACGGGGACCGATACCCGAGCCGTTCGCCGACACGCCGTGCCGCCCGCCTCGTACTCGTCCCACAGGGCCCAGGGCCCACGCTCGATGATCCGCTCTGGCTGACGGGAGTCGTCCATGACCGCGATCTCCAACGCGCGGCTACGGCGGCCTCCGGGTCCGGCTGACGACCGCCCACGCCGTGCTGGAGGTCGGCGAGGACGCGCTGACGCTCTCCGCCGCGGGGAGCACGTTCGAGTTCGCCCCGGCAGCGGAAGCGGTGCTGCGCCCGCTGGTCGACGGCCGAACCGTGGACCTGGCCGCGCTCGCCGACGCGGCCGGCCTCACCCTGGAGGACGTCGTCGGGCTGGTCCAGGAGCTGGTTGCCGGGCAGGCCGCGACGGTGGGGAGCCTGCTGTGACGGCGCAGCTCGCTCTAAGACGTCATCTCATTTGGCTGGCTCGGTAGGCTATCGCTCGTGGGGATCGTTGAGCGGCTGGTGCCGGATGAGTTGTGGGAGTTGTTCCAGCGGG
>NZ_JBHXSG010000149.1:0-7710 GCF_042714835.1 Streptomyces sp. NPDC058678
AACCGGCCCGCCCTGACCGCCGAACGCTTCCTCGCCGACCCCTACGGCCCGCCCGGCACCCGCATGTACCGCACCGGGGATGTGGCCCGCTGGACGGCCGGAGGGGACCTGGAATACCTGCGACGCGCCGACGACCAGGTCAAACTCCGCGGCTTCCGCATCGAACTCGGCGAGATCCAGACCGCCCTGACCAGCCACCCCCACCTCACCCAGGCCGCTGTGATCGTCCGTGACGACCGTCTGATCGCCTACACCACCGGCACTCCCGTGCCCGCCCAGGACCTGCGCACCCACCTCGCCCAGACCCTGCCCGACTACATGCTCCCCGCAGCGTTCGTCACCCTCGACGCCCTCCCACTGACCGCCAACGGCAAACTCGACCGCAAAGCCCTGCCCGACCCCGACCCCACCGCCCACACCACCGGGCGCGCCCCGCGCACCCCCCAAGAGGAAGCTCTCTGCGACCTGTTCGCCGACGTCCTCGGCGTCGGCCGGGTCGGCATCGACGACAGCTTCTTCGACCTCGGCGGGGACAGCATCCGTTCCCTGCAACTCGTCGCGCAGGCGCGGAGCATGGGCACGGTGTTCACCGTGCGGGACGTCTTCGAGCACAGGACCGTCGCGGCGCTGGCGGCGGCCGCGCAGTTCACCGAAGTCGCGCCTACCGTCGCGGAATTCGACGCGGATGCCTCGCTCACCGGTCTCAGTCAGGAAGAACTCGACCGGCTCCAAGCGGAATGGGACGCATAGCCCCGGACCGAGTGGACGCGCAACCGAGTCGACAGCGAAATCGATCCTGAACCGAAGCCGGAGGAGAGCGTCATGCCCATCATTCCCGTGAACGGAATAAACCTGAATTACACCGACTCCGGTGGTCCCGGTGAGCCCGTCGTCCTCGTCATGGGGTCGGGAACCTCTGGCCGGGCCTGGCATCTGCATCAGGTCCCGGCCCTGACGGCCGCGGGGTACCGGGTCATCACCTTCGACAACCGTGGCATTCCGCCGACCGATGTCTGCGCCGAGGGCTTCACGGTGCAGGATCTCGTACGTGATCTCGTCGGTCTGATCGAGCATCTGGAGCTCGGCGCGTGCCGTCTCGTGGGCACGTCCATGGGCGCATACGTGGTCCAGGAGCTGGCCCTGCTGCATCCACAGCTGGTTCGCCAGACGGTTCTCATGGCCACCAGGGGGCGGGTGGACGCCATGCGACGGGCGCTGAGCGCGGCGGAAATCGAGCTCTACGACTCAGGGGTGGTGCTGCCGCCGCGGTTCGACGCGGTGGTCCAGGCCATGCGGAACCTGTCTCCTCGCACCCTCGCGGACGACGTCTCCGTCAGCGACTGGCTGGACGTCCTCGAAGCTACGTCCGGTACCGGCCCCGGGGAGCGGGTGCACATGACGCTCGATCCCGAACCGGCGCGTCTCGACGCCTATCGCGGGATATCGGTTCCCTGCCATGTCATCGCTTTCCAGGACGACTTGGTGACACCTTCCGAACTGGGGCGGGAAGTCGCCGAGGCCATTCCGAGAGCCACGTTCGAACTCATCGCCGGCTGCGGCCACTTCGGATATCTGGAGGACCCGGAGGCCGTGAACAAGAGCATCGTGGAGTTCTTCCGCCAAGTCCCTTGAATTCCCGCTGCTACAGCTCCTCCTTCCCAGTTCCTCCCACCAACTCACCCTGCTAACTCACCCCGACAACAAAGAATCGAGGCTCCATGAGTCAGCACCGCGACTGGCAGCCGCTGGAGATCACCGCGGAGAGCGCCGATGTCGAGGCGACGCCCGCCGGGCTCGCGGAATTCGTCAGTGACAAGGAGCGGATCAGCGAGATGCTCATCCGTGAGAAGGCGTTGGTCTTCCGCGGCTTCCAGGTGGACGAGGGAGCCCTCGATCCGGTGATGGACCTCCTGCTGCCCACTCGGCTCGCGTATGTGCACGGGAACTCCCCGCGCAGCAAGGTGGGCAGCAATGTCTACACCTCGACGGAATACCCGTCCGAACTGACGATCTCCATGCACAACGAACTCTCGTACGCCTATGCCTGGCCGTCGCGGCTGCTCTTCTTCGCCGCGCAGGAACCCGCCACCGGTGGCGCCACCCCGGTTGTCGACGGTGTGACCTGGCTGGAGTCGCTGGCCCCCGAGATCCGTGAGGCCTTCGTCGGCGGTGTGCGCTACACGCAGAACCTCCATGGCGGAGCGGGCCTCGGCAAGAGCTGGCAGGACACGTTCGAGACCGGTGACCGGGCCGAGGTCGAGGCGTTCCTCAAGGGCACGGAGGCCGAGTGGGAGTGGCTGGGGGACGGCGGTCTACGGGTGACCCAGGTCCGGCCGTCCACCGTGCGCCACCCGGTGACGGGGGCCGAGGTGTGGTTCAACCAGTCCGACCAGTGGCATCCGGCCGCCCTTGGCGACGACATGGCCGCCGAACTCGCCCAGATCCTCCCCGAGGAGGAACTCCCCCAGTCCGTCAGGTTCGCCGACGGGAGTCCGATTCCAGCCGAGTACGTGATCGAGGTGCGGGACAAGGGGCTGGAGGCCGCCGTGGACGTCGACTGGCGGACCGGGGATCTCCTGCTCATCGACAACGTGCTGTTGGCGCACGGTCGGCGGCCCTTCACCGGTGCGCGCCGAATCCTGGTCGCGATGTCCGACTGAGCCCGGCCACGCGGACCGCCCCGCCCTCTCCTCCCGATCCAACGTCGCCAAAAGTCGCCCGACATCGCCAAAAGTCGCCCGACATCGCCAAACGTCACCCGATGGCGCCCGCCGACGTCCCTCCTGCCCGCCTCGTCCCCCCTGCCCGCCTCGTCCCCGGAAGAACAGGATCACCGCCGCTATGACCCACACACCGAACACCGGCCGTCGTGACGAGGTGCGGGACGACCGTCCACCAGTCGAGGACCTCCGGCTGGACCACGTGGAACTCTACGTCGAGGACCTTGACCGCAAGGTCGCCGACTGGACGGGCGAGTACGGATTCGCCGTCATCGGCACCGCCGGCTCCCCGGAGCAGGGGTTCCGCAGCGTCGCCCTGCGCCAGGGCCGGATCGTGCTGGTTCTGACGGAGGGCACCGGCGACGAACACCCCGCCTCCGCCTACGTCCACTCCCACGGGGACGGTGTGGCACGCATCGCCCTGCGGACCGCGGACGTGGCGGCGGTCTTCGCCCACGCCTTGGCGCACGGTGCCCGTCCGATCGAGGAACCGGTGCGCCACCAGGGCCCCGGAGTGGTCGCCACCGCGACCGTGTCCGGGTTCGGTGACGTGGTGCACAGCCTGGTGCAGCGCGACGGCGAGGACCCACTCGGACTCCCCGCGGGCTTCGTCGCGGTCGGCTCCTACGCGCACGACGCCGGGCCCGCGTCCGCTGCCGGCCACCCGGGGCTCCTCGAGATCGACCACTTCGCCGTGTGCGTGAACATCGGCGAGCTGAACGAGACGATCACGTACTACCAGCAGGCCCTCGGTTTCACGGAGATCTTCGAGGAACGTATCGTCGTCGGCTCGCAGGCGATGATGTCGAAGGTGGTGCAGAGCCGGTCCGGCGACATCACGTTCACCGTCATCCAGCCCGACCCGCAGGCCGACCCGGGGCAGATCGACGAGTTCCTCAAGAACCACGACGGCTCGGGAGTGCAGCACATCGCGTTCTCCAGCGACGACGCCGCCCGCTCGGTGCGCACCCTGGGCGGCCGCGGAGTGGAGTTCCTCAGCACTCCGTCGACCTACTATGAACTGCTCGGACAGCGGGTGGAGCTGCGCAGGCACGGCCTGGACGCGCTGAGAGAGCTGAACATCCTCGTCGACGAGGACCACGGCGGTCAGCTGTTCCAGATCTTCACGCGCGCGACGCACGCACGGCGCACCCTCTTCTTCGAGGTCATCGAACGGCTCGGAGCGAAGACGTTCGGCTCCTCCAACATCAAGGCCCTGTACGAGGCCGTGGAACTGGAGCGGCAGCGGGAGAACGGCCGGTCCCGGTGACGATCCATGGCCTCGCCCCCGTCGCGGGCCCCGCCGACGGCCCGCTCCCCAGCGTCGCTGTCTGCCTCGGTGACGTCGAGCGGGCCGCCGCCGACGTACTCCCCGCCGAGGTACGGGACTTCGTGGCGGGCGGGAGCGGCGGAGAGCGCACGCTCGCCGGCAACCGGGCCGCCCTCGACCGGATCCGGATCGTGCCGCGGGCCCTGCGGGACGTGTCGGAGTGCGACACCGGCACGACGTTGCTCGGACGTCGGGTGGCCATGCCGGTGGCCACCGCCCCCATCGGCTACCAGAAGCTGGTGCACCCGGAAGGCGAGCTCGCGGCGGCGCGTGCGGCGAAGGAGGCCGGGATTCCCTTCACCGTGGGCACTTTGAGCAGTTTCCCGCTGGAGCGGGTGGCCGAGGTCGGGGCGACGACCTGGTTCCAGCTCTACTGGCTGCGCGACCGCGCCCTCTCGTTCGACCTGGTACGCAGGGCGGAGGAGGCCGGCTGCGCCGCCGTGATGCTCACGGTGGACGTTCCGTGGATGGGCCGCAGGCTGCGTGACATGCGCAACGGCTTCGCGCTGCCGGACGATGTCGTGGCCGCCAACCTCACGGCGGGCACGGCGACCGCGGCCCACCGGGCGACCTCGGGCAGCTCGGCCCTCGCGGCGCACACGAGCATCGCGTTCGCCCCGTCGCTGAGCTGGCGGGATCTCGAGGAGCTGAGGCGCCGTACCCGGTTGCCGCTGATCGTGAAGGGGCTGCTCGATCCGGCGGACGCCGTACGGGCGGTGGAGTGCGGGGCGGACGCCGTGATCGTCTCCAACCACGGCGGGCGGCAGCTGGACGGCGCGGTGGCGAGCATCGACGCCCTCGCAGCGGTGTGTGCCGCTGTGGACGGGCGCTGCGAGGTGCTCCTGGACAGTGGGATCCGCAGCGGGACCGACGTGCTGAAGGCGCTGGCGTCGGGGGCGAGCGGAGTGCTCGTCGGGCGTCCGCTGTTGTGGGGGCTCGCCGCCGGGGGTGCGGAGGGCGCACGCGGCGTGCTCGGTCTGCTGGCGGACGAGCTGCGCGACGCCCTCGGGCTGGCGGGGTGCCGCGAGGTGGGTGAGGCGCGGCACCTACGTACCGTGCGGGGGCCGTTGGGCGGCGACACGGAGGGCGGCGGAGGGGCGGTTCTGTGGTGACTTCAGATCTTCCTCGACAGTCGAGCGGGAGCGAACCCGGTCCGCAGGAGGGGGCGCAGCTGCACACGTCGGTGCTGCACGGCTCGCTCGAGGACCAGGCGTTGGGCTCGATGAACTTCCTCAACGAGATCGCCCAGCGGTTTCCGGACGCGGTGTCGTTCGCGCCTGGCCGTCCCTTCGAGGGGTTCTGGGACACCTCGCTCGTCCACGACTACCTGCGGCGTTTCGAGCGGTATCTCAAGGAGGAGAAGGGCTACGACGACGCCCAGGTGCGCCGGACGCTCTTCCAGTACGGGCGCACCAAGGGCATCGTGCACGAACTGATCGCCCGCCATCTGGAGGTGGACGAGGGCATCTCGGCCGATCCCGAGTCCGTGGTGGTCACCGTCGGGTGCCAGGAGGCGATGTTCCTGGTGCTGCGGGCGCTGCGTGCGGACGACAGGGACGTCGTTCTCGCGGTGTCGCCGAGCTACGTGGGCCTGGCGGGGGCCGCCCGGCTCGTGGACATGCCGGTCCTGGACGTGGTGGGCGGACCTCGTGGGGTGGACCTGGACAGTCTCACGTCGGTCGTACGCGAGGCGCGGGCGCGCGGGCTGCGGCCGCGGGCCTGCTACCTGGTGACGGACTTCTCCAACCCGTCGGGGGTCAGCCTCGACCTGGAGACGCGGCACGCGCTGCTGGACCTCGCAGAGCGGGAGGACCTGCTGCTCCTGGAGGACAATCCGTACGGCTACTTCAGTGCCGACGGAGTACGGCTGCCGACACTGAAGGCGCTCGACACGCGGCGCCGGGTTGTGTATCTGGGGTCGTTCGCCAAGACCGGTCTGCCCGGCGCCCGGATCGGCTACCTGGTCGCCGATCAGTCGGTGGCCGAGGCCGACGGCCGGGTCGGTCTGCTGGCCGACCAGCTGTCGAAGATCAAGAGCATGCTGACGGTGAACACCTCGCCCATCGCCCAGGCGGTGATCGCGGGCAAGCTCCTGGCGCACGGCTGCGACCTGTACGGGGCCAACGAGCGCGAGATCGCGGTGTACCGGGGCCATCTGGAGCGGCTGCTGGCCGGTCTGTCCCAGCACTTCCCGCCCGGCGGAGGCTCGGGGGTGAGCTGGAATGTGCCGCGGGGAGGGTTCTTCCTCGTGGTGAGCGTGCCTTTCCCTGCCGACGACAAGCTGCTGGAGATCTCCGCCCGCGACCACGGTGTCCTGTGGACGCCGATGTGCTATTTCAGCTCGGATCCTGCGGCGACCCATCAGATCCGGCTGTCCTTCAGCCTGGTCACCGAGGAACAGATCGACCTGGGGCTGGAGAGGTTCGCCGCCCTCGTCGCCCGCCGGCTCGGTTGACGTGGCATCGGATCGACGTCGGGCTCCCGAGGGGAGCCCATCGGGGAATTGGGGTGGCGTATGCGCTCTGCGGTCATAGTGGGGACTGGTCTGGTCGGTACGTCCGTCGCACTGGCGCTGCGGCGGCGGGGTGTCGACACCTATCTGCTCGACAGTGATCCCACCGCCTTGCACACGGCCGAGGCGCTCGGCGCCGGGCGGGCTCAGGAACCGCCGGGAGTGGCGGACGTCGCCGTACTCGCGGTTCCTCCCGTGCAGGTGGCCCCGGTCCTGGCCGGCCTGCAGAAGCAGGGGACGGCCCGCTTCTACACGGACGTGGCCAGTGTGAAGGGTCTGCCGGGCCGGGAGATCGAGGCGCTGGGCTGCGAGCTGACCGCCGTGGTGGGCGGGCATCCGCTGGCCGGCGGGGAGCGGTCGGGGCCCCTTGCGGCGCGGGCTGATCTCTTCGAGGGCCGGCCGTGGGTGCTGGTCCCCACCGAGCACACCAGCGATCCCGCGCTGAACTGCGCTTTGGAGCTGGTGTCCCTGTGCGGTGCCACGCCGGTGCTGCTCGATGCCGAAGTCCACGACCGCGCGGTGGCGCTCGTCTCGCACGTCCCGCATCTCGTGGCGAGCCTCACCGCGGCCCGGCTGCTTCAGGGCAGCGAGTCCGCTCTGCGGCTGGCCGGGCAGGGGCTGCGCGATGTCACCAGGACGGCGGCGGGCAGCCCCGCCCTGTGGACGGACATCCTGACGGCGAACGCCGGTCCGGTGGCCGACGTGTTGGAGGCGCTCGCCTCGGACGCGGCGGCGGTGGTCGGAGCGCTGCGGAGCGTCGAACGGCGGGGCGAGGCGGCCGCCGAGGGAGCGGCGGAGCTGGTCGAGCTGCTCCAGCTGGGCGTGGACGGACGCGCGGGGATTCCGGGCAAGCACGGTGTGCCGGACGCCGGCTTCGCGGCCGTGGAGGTCTCCGTGGGCGACAGCCCGGGAGAGCTTGCGCGGCTGCTGTCGGATGCGGCGCAGGCCGACGTGAACATCGAGGACATCGACATAGAGCACTCCTCCGATCAGCTCATGGGCCGGGCCCGGCTCGCGGTGCTGCCCGTCCGGGCCCGCGCCCTCGCCGACGAACTGCGCACGGGAGGCTGGGCGGTACGCCTCGCGGACTGGCCGGGCGGTCAGGGCGCGTAGCGGCGCACGACGAGTGACATGCATGAGGGGTGGCG
>NZ_JBHXSG010000150.1:0-7314 GCF_042714835.1 Streptomyces sp. NPDC058678
CTTGTACGACAGCGACGCGCTCCCCACGGACGACCCTTCCCAGGCTGATCAACCAGAAGATCATCCCACCGGTCAGCCAACGTGACAGTGCCCGTTGGAGTGCTCAAGGGCAGGGACCCTGGCGAGGGTATGCAGAAGCGCGGCGGCTCGGTGGTGCGCGGCTGGGTAGACCAGTGTCCCCATTACCTCGTGGCGGTGGCGAGCCACGGCGGCGGCCAGCGCGCCGTAGTCGGTGACGTCGGGGTCGCCGGGCACGAGGTTCTGCGCAATATCAAGCAGCCAGCGCTCGTCGATGAGAACGACGGGCGACATCAGGCGGCGTGGCTGCTGGGTCCGGTCCCGAAGCGCTCGGCAAAGGCTTGTCCGTGCTCCTCGACAAAAGCCTTCGCGCCCTCGAGGAACCGGGTATGCGCGAGGTCAGCGGTGAGCCGCCGGCTCGCGTACTGGTCTGGGTTCTCGTGGTCGTCGGCGGCGAGACGCTGCAGTTGCTCGTACGTTTCGTCGTCGACCTTGATGCGGATCTCCTTCGGCATGCCCTCACAGTAGCCGGGCCCACCACTGCACGGGGAGGGATGGGCTGGAGCGGTCCGTCCCATGCTGCTTTGAGGGCGCCGGCGGTGCGCTGGACTGGCTGGCTGCCTGGGCCGCTGGTTCCGCTGAAGCGAAGGGCACGCAATGAGCTCGACACGTGGCCACCGGCTGGAAGCCGTCGCTGAACTGCTCGGTCTGGTCGGTGGGACGCTGGCGTGGGGCGGGCAGGCTCCTCCACGCAGGAAGACCGTCCGCCCTCGACCAGCTTCTTCCTCCATGGCACCGTCACCGTCGCCTCAATCCGGCTCTGGCTCAGACCGTGATGTGCTGGACAGGGACCTGTCCAGCACATTGCTGATAGCAAGCCTGGCTTGGCCGTGGCGCCCGACCGTCTGGCCGCGCCGCTCAGAGCGAGCGCAGAACCGGCAGGGCCGAACCGGCCGCGGTCAGCCCGGCCAGCACGGCGCCCGCCACGGGAGCGTTGGTGAGCGCGGTCAGGCCGCCCGCCACCAGCCCGATAACGAGCGCCGCGAGCAGAGATGGGCCGGAACGGGGAAGCGCTGCCAGGGAGTAAGCAGCTTGCGGGGGTTCGCGGGCCGCAGGGCCTGGTGTGCCCCCACCGGAGGGGATGTCGAGCGGCGTTCTCGTGCCCGCTCCCTCTGCGCTCGACTTGAGGCGGCCATTGCGTGCACGCGCTCCTTTCGGCTTGCAGCGGCACCCACCGGACCCGGTCACTGCCGCTGATCGGGCGCTGCGCCTTTCGCCGAGTGCTCGACCGAATGCATCAATATCGTACACAATAAGTAAATATCGACTACTATATGTAGTTACCGGGCCTCTGTCGAAAAGCGGCCAGCCGCGTCGGCCGTTGTCCGGATGGCGGAGTACGTCGCGTGCGCCGTCTCCTCTGGCGAAGGGACACCCCTGGCATGGCCACAAAGACCAAGAAGAAGACCGCCTCACGGTCGCCGAAGACTGCTTCGTCCTCTGAAGAAGAGCTGATCGGCTCGTTGCGGCGCTACATCCGCACCCGCGGCCCAGAGCTGCTGGACGACCCGAACGTCACCTCCGTCGGTATCGGCCGTAAGGTCACCGGCGGCCGGCGGGGCAAGCAGGTGGTGCTGCAGTTCACCGTGGCAAGCAAGGCCGAGCCGGAAGAGCTGGAGGCGCTGGGCACGGCCCCGATCCCCGAGACGATCACGGTGGAGGGCACGGAGGTGCCCACCGACGTGATTGAGCGGACCTACGCGCCGCAGTTCCGCACGGTGGCCGAGGTCGAAAGCCCGGCTCGCAAGACCCGCCTGGACACGATCGAGCCCGGAGTCAGCGTCGGAGTGGCCGGGGCCGTGCCGCCTGGGGCGGGCACCATCGGTTGCATCGTCTTCGACAAGACCGACGGCACCCCCTACGTGCTCAGCAACTGGCATGTCCTGCATGGCCGGGACGGCGAACTGGGCCATGAGATCGCGCAGCCAGGCCCTCATGACGACAACCGCATCCGCCGCAACCGCCTCGGCGTGCTCAAACGCTCTCACCTGGGCGTAGCCGGCGACTGCGCAGTGGCGACCATCGAAGACCGCTCCTTCGTCCAGGAAATCTTCGAGCTCGGCGTCGCACCCAAGGAACTGGGAGAGCCTGATCTCGACGACAAGGTGGTCAAGAGCGGACGAACCACCGGCGTCACGCACGGCATCGTCCGCCGCATCGACACCATCGCCAAGATCAACTATGGCGGGCAGGTCGGTGTGAAGACCATCGGCTGCTTCGAGATCGGCCCTGACCCCGCCAACCCCGCTGTCGATGGTGAGATCAGCCTGCCCGGGGACTCCGGAGCGGTGTGGCTGTTCAAGAACAACGGCCGCACCAGTACCGTGCTGGCCGGCCTGCACTTCGGCGGCGAAAGCAAGGGGGAACCGGACGAGCACGCCCTGGCCTGCCTGCCGACCTCCGTGTTCGAGAAACTCGAGATCACTCTCGATCCTCCGGGCCCGGAAGCACTGGAGGCCGTGGCCGGATACGACCCCGGCTTCCTCAGCGAGCGCATCGAAGCCCCACAGCTGGATGCCGACCTCGCCCGCGACGCGGTGCTGCTCAACGGCTCCCAGGTCATCCCCTACACGCACTTCTCACTGACGCAGAGCAAAAAGCGGCGCTTTCCGTTCTGGGTGGCCTGGAACATCGACGGCACCTCTCTCAAGAGGCTCAGCCGCCAGGGCATCCCATTCGTCAAGGACCCGCGGCTGCCGGCAGGCGCCCAGGTGGGCAACGAGCTGTATGAGAACAACCGGCTGGACCGCGGCCACATCGCCCGCCGCGCCGACCTGCTGTGGGGCAGCCTGCCGGAAGCCGAAAAGGCCAACACCGACTCGTTCTTCTACACCAACATCACCCCGCAGATGGACGACTTCAACCAGAGCTCCCAGAACGGCCTGTGGGGCAAACTGGAGGACGCCGTCTTCGCTGACGTCGACGTCGACGACCTCAAAGTCAGCGTGTTCGGCGGACCAGTCTTCCAGGACGACGACCGCACCTTCCGCGGCGTCAAGATCCCCCGCGAGTTCTGGAAGCTCATCACCTTCACCGAAAACGGCACGCTGAAAGCCAAAGCGTTCCTGCTCACGCAGAACCTCAACCAGCTCGAGGCTCTCGAACTCGATGAGTTCCGCACCTTCCAGATCACCCTCGGCGAACTCGAAGACCGCACCCACCTCCGCTTCCCCGCCGCCCTGCACAAGGGCGACACCCTGCTCGTACCCGAAGCGGCAACCGACCGCACCCCCTTGGAACAGCTGAGCGACATTCAGTGGGACTAGGCATCCCACTCCACAAGAAGTCAGCGCCAGTCCAGGTGCCAAAGGCGGGCGATACCGACTCGGCACCCGGACTGACGTGCGAAGACCGATGCTTGCGGCAACACAGCCGCGCGCGGGGCAAGGCGGTGTCGCGGAGCAGGGTGAGGACATGGGCCCCCACCTCCACGGCCTGTTCCACAGCCCGGGCCAGGTCGAGCTGCGACACGCGCGTCACGCGGCCGTCCCGGGGCTCCCGGAACACCGGCAGTAGCAGGCCCGTACAGACCGGCCACAGGCGAACCGGGCTGCCCGAAGAGAAGGCTCGTGACATGTGTGCCGTGCAAGGGCATCGGCATGTGCCACGTCCACCGGACCGTCGTGGACCGCCACTCGCCAGGACATCGCCTGGCAACTCCTGCCACTGCGGCTCGGGTTCGGCTCCGGACAAACCTGTTGGCGACGCCGGGCCGCTGGCAGAAGGCCGGAGTCTTCGAGCCCGACGCCGCTGCACCGCGTCCTGCTCGCCGAACTGCACGCGGCCGGCGAACTCGACTGGACGCGTGCGTGCGTGGACGTTCTCCCGTCCGCTCGAAAAAGGGGGTGCCGCAACCGGTCTGTCGCCTGTCGACCGGCGGAAGACAGGCAGCAAACACCACTTCCGTGAGTCGGTCGTGGCGTGGCGGATGAACGGTACGTCGACCGGCGCCTCGCTCCTGCCGCCGAGGTCAGGCGCCCATGATGGCCGCACCTGGTAGGCGCGGGGACGGTGCGGGTCGCGACCAGTCGCGAACTTGCCGCCCAGATGCGGCGCCGTACAGCTCCGAGCCAGTGGCACAAGACTACCTTGGGCGGCTTCACTCGCTCGCCGCACAGAAGCCGGGTTTTATGCCTCGGTGTTCACTGAACCCAGCTGGCGAGGAGCGGTTCAACCTCAACATTCGCTCAAATATGCGGTTAATCCACCAGCGAGGCGCTGCTTCGCGCATAAGATCGTCCTATTCCAAGCTGAAGAAGCACAGTGGGGACCTGACCAGCTCTGCAAACTTCTTCGGTGCACTGAAAGTGCACCGTGATCGCTTGATTCAAGATTCAACTTTGGGGGGATGTCATGATACCGATTGTGCGCGCTTCCTTAATCTCGACTGTTGCCCTTTCGACGATTCTCGTCAGTGCTGCCGTCACTCCAATTGCACGTGCCGTGCCGTCCCTTCCGGCGGCGCCTGCCGCTGAGGCGACCGGAGTGATAGCTCTCACTAGCAGCAACTCAGCTGACGTGACCCACACCGAAACCGGCAAAGCGGAGCTCGCAGAATTTGCCAGCCGCCACACCGAGTCACTCCCAACTGCAAGAGCCAGGAGTGTTACCGCTCTGCAGGACGAATACAAAGTGCTGCAGATCGACATGAGCGACATCTACTCAGCGTCGGGCGACTCCTCAGGCTCCTGTGACGTCAAGTCAGAGACGTTGGTGGCACCGATATCCGCCACGAACATAATTTATACGTCCAACGTCGAAGTGGAACCCTCTCCCAGCGGCGCTTCGGATACATGTCAGTTCAATGTCGAGTGGGATGAAAGCACTCCAGATCAGGCCACTCAGGATGATCCTGTAGAAGCCACGGCGGCTAGACCGTCTGCGCAGAAGTACGCCAGTGCATGCTTCTCTCGAAAGTGGCACTACGAGGAAGAATGGGACAATCTAAAAGCCAGCTGGAACGACTCTTGCTACCAAAACTGGGTGGAGAGGAACGACGGAAACCGCACCTGGAACTACTACACCAAGAAGGCGTCGAGTACATGCCTGGGCGTAAAGGGACGTCTGACGTCGTGTGGCCATGGAGTTGAGCGGGCGGCATCGGGACCGAAGGTTAGCTGGGAAGATTGGGCACCCAATGCAACCCAAGATCGAAACGACTGCCGCTCTAGAAGCATTAGTGTCTCCCTGCTCAACGTTTCCGTAGGTGGAGAATTCGACCTGTGTGAGAAGCAGGTGATCAACAAGTACGAGGAAGCTGGCAAGATGAGCAGCTACTGGAAGGGTAAGGTTACAAACTCTGCTCGCGGAACAGCACACCAAGTCGCTGTGAAGGTCGGTCAGAGTGCCGGGCGCCCGAAGTGGCACCACTGGATCAACTCCGACGTCTGCATCGGCTGCCTTCAGGGCTGAGGAACAATGGTGGGCGGGGCTCCGAAGGCATGCAGCGAGCCCCGCCCGGCTCGCAAAGCGCAGATGCTGTTAAGGCCTTAATGCCTTAGTTCTTATGACTCCGACTGACATACGAGGCGGCACCCGATGCGTCAGCATTTCCTTTTGATAGCGCCCCTGCTTCTGCTCGTAGGCGCGTGCGGGACGGACTCGGCCACGTCCGGCCAGTCTCCCACCCAAGAGTCCGCGCCCGTCACTTCCGAGCAGGCGCTCAGGGTTTTCGATCAGGTCGCTTCGCACGCGTCAACACTGGACTCCGGTAAGTTTTGCCGTGAATTCGCCTACCAGGTGGAAGTCTGTGAGGGGGTTTGGAAGGAAGCTGACGACTTCTGTCTGAAGCCTGGAGCGAAGCCTCGCGTCCTTCGTTCGGCGGTGGTGCGGAACACAAAGGAATCGCAGGGGGGACGAGTGCTGGAACTTGAAGGGCTGACCGCAGGCGGCCAGCGGTATGTTACCCAGTTCTTCGTGACAACAGCAGACGGTGAACCGCGGGCCTCTGTGGGCGTCTACTGGACCGGGCTAGGTTTGGCTGAGTCACCGTTGGGCGACGACCATACGGTGCTTCCCAAGTCGGAATGCGCGTAGGCAAACACGCTCACCGTCATGCCGCCAGAGGTCACCCCCTTGTCGAGCTGGCGCCCACACCTTGAAGGTCCATAGCTGCCGATGATGCCCTGGTCACCGCCCTCACGGGGCGTCTAAACCGAAAAGCCCAGGGGGCCAAACGGGGCAGCTACGCCAAGACCGTCTCGGACCGTAGTGGACAGTCACGGAGCCGAACAGGCAGGTCAGTATCACCGAAGCAGGGTCACAGGGCGTCTGATCGCGTTCTCGGCGAACGTGCAGGTCATCGTGGATGCGGAGACCCGTCTGGTGGTGGCGACCGTTTATCACATGCCCGGCAACACGGCGGACGCAAAAGCCTGGCGGGGCTCCGGTCTCGCCGAGCACTGCCAGGGCGTGACGGTGCTCGGCGACGGTGCCTACATCAACACCGGCCTGATCGTGCCGAACCGCAAACGCCCCGGACGGCCACTGCTGAAGGGCGAGGAAGAGGACAACGCAGCCCATCGCAAGGTCCGCGCGTGTCGAGCATGTCTTCTCCCGGATGAAGACCTACAAGATCCTCCGAGGCTGTAGGCAAATGGGCGACAGCCTTCACCATGTCGTCGAGGCCGTCGCCCGCATGCACAATCTCGCCCTCGCTGCGTGAGCCACCACGCCCAAACACCGCTTCAACATGCGTGATCACGGCCTTCTGTAACACCCTTTACCGCTGGTGGCTTTGGATCCACCAGATGACGAGGCCCACGGAGCCGCTTCCGGTGGCGTAGGCCGCCCCGCGCAGGGCGCTGGAGAGCATGGCATGGCGTCGGCGGCGGACCCATGCTGCGGCGGGAGCCGATCGTTTGGGCTCCTGTCGGCCGCGGGTACGGCGGTTAGTCTTCATGGTGGCGCTTCTCCCTTGTGGATGGGTGTCGAGCGGAGCCCGGTGAGGGCTGGTGGCCTGGAAACCTTCGTCCCCCAGCGGGTTCTGTGTGTGCGTCAGTGCTTCCCGGCGAGTTCCTGGATCTGGTCAGGGAGGCGGCTGTCGGGACGACAGACGATGCCACCGTCGTCGTGCCGGTTGGCGAGACGCTCGAATCGCTTCTCCAGCCGGCTGGTGGGTACTTCCCGGACCGTGCCGTGGCGGACGCTGTAGTCGGCGAACGACTCCAGACCGTTGATCAGCTCTCTGGTGAACTCCTCGACCGAGCCGTCGAAACCGTCAGGAGCCCGGTCTCG
>NZ_JBHXSG010000151.1:0-7143 GCF_042714835.1 Streptomyces sp. NPDC058678
CTACGAGCGCAAAGCCGAGCACTTCCTCGCCTTCACCAGCATCGCCTGCACCCTCATCTGCTACCGCCGACTCACCAAATGAGATGACTTCTAAGCACCTACCGGTGCCGGGCGATCCCGGAGGCGGCCGTCCGTGCGGCCGCCTCCGGCGTGCGGTGGATCGACACCGCCCCCAACTACGCCACCGGCCGCGCTCAGGACTTGCTGGCCCCGGGCCCTGGCCGACCACCCGGCCCTACGGATCGCGACGAAGGCCGGCTACTTCACCGCGGCCACCGGTGCCGATGCCGTGAACGCCGGTGTCCTCACCGAGGACCAGGCATGGTCGGGCACAGCCTCACCCCGGACTACGTGCGCTGGCAGACCGGCCGCAACCGCGAGCAGCTCGGGCGCGAGCGGCTGGACCTGGTCCTGCTGCACAACCCGGAGCGCGCCCACCCCGGCGACCGCGTGGCCCTGCACCGTGCGATGCGGGAGGCGTTCGTCGTCCTCGAGGAAGCTGTGGCAGCCGGGCACGTGGCCGGGTACGGCATCGCCACGTGGGCGGGCGTGGAAGAGGAGGCGTTCACGGTGGGGGAGCTGCTCGCCCTGGCCGCCGAAGCCGCGGGCGGCCGGCACCACCTGGTCGCGGTCCAGCTGCCGGTGAGCCTGGTGATGATGACGCCGATCACGCAGGCCCTGCACGGCCGGGGCCCGCTCCCGGCCGCCGCCGGCGCGGGGCTGCGGGTGATGGCGTCGGCGCCGCTGCACGGCGGCGAGCTCCCCGGCATGGTCGACCAGGAGCTCGCCGACCTCATCCGGCCGGGCCTGACCCCCGCACAGGCGTGCGTCCTGGCGGTCGCGTCCTGCCCGACCTGCTACAAGAAACGTGCCGAACTCACCACCTGAGATATCGCCTCATTCCTGATGGACCCGTTTTCAGGCAGAGGTGCCCGTGACCGCGGTGCCGGACCTGGTCAGCGTGTACGTCAAGATCGCCCCGCTCCAGAAGTGGAAGGTGAGGGTCACGGTGGTGTTGTCGGTGACACCGTCGAAGAACGTGGTCGGCAAGGTGATCGTGCCTGCGGTGTAGTCCGGTGTGAAGGCCACATTGAACTGCTTGTACGTCGTCCAGGACTGCGGACCGGCGGCGGTGCCGTCGGCATAGACGGCTTCCATGGTCGCCAACTTGTCGCCGGTGAACGCGGTGGGTATCACCAGCGAGGCTGTCGTACCCGTCGCGCTCGTCAGTACCGGCTTGTCATAGGTGATGACGTTGACGGCCCAAGGAATTCCTTCCGTGAACCGGAGGGACAGGACGGCATTCGTGCCGTACTCCTGCGACGCGGTCAGCCGGCTGAGCGCCGCCGCTGCGATCGTCAGCGTGTTGCCGCTGACGGTGTAGTCCACGCCCCGGATCAGGGGGCGGGTGCCGACATCGATCCTCAGCAGCCTGGTGCCGTTGAGGTTCAGCGTGATCGTCGCGTCCGTCGGGGTCTTGCCCTTGGGCACGAAGAGCTGATCGGTGGACGCGGTGCCGGAGCGCCCGGTCCAGCTGGAACGTATCTGCGCATAGAGGCTCGGGTCGTTCCATTGCATGGTGCGGCGGTTGAAGCGACTGCCGTTGTCCCACAGCATCGTGGTCAAGCCCCGGTACCGCGCGTAGTAGCCGAGATACTCAAGGTACTTGAGCGTCTCACCCTGTTCGACCGTGCCGGGGCCGGAGTCCCAGCCGAGCAGCCCGTACTCACCGACGACGACCGGGATCCCTTTGGCCACGAAGGCCCTGTGCAGCAGGTCGAACGTGTCGGTCAGGTCCTGCTGGGTGGCCGCGTTGAAGGTCGTGTAGCCGGCGAGGTTCACGCTGAAGGGCCAGAAGCTGTAGTAGTGGATCGAGGCCACGAGGTTGGGGTCGTCGAGCGCGGAGAAGGTGGCGAGCAGGGTGTCGATCTTGGCCTGATCCGGGGTGTCCCCGAGGGTCGGCATGACGAGCAGGCGGTCGGCATTGCCTCCGCCGGTCGCGCGCACGACGGAGTGGAATGTCGTGTTGAGCTCGTTCATCAGAACGGCGTTCTGCTGATCGCCGGAGCTGCCGGTGAAGAAGGGCTCGTTGATGCTCTCGAAAAGCAGTCGGCGCGGCTCGTCCCGGAAGGTGGCCGCGATCTGCTGCCAGGTGGCCGTGTACTGGGCCAGGACCGCGTCATGCTGGGTCGGCATGTTCGGCACCCACTGCCACGCGTCGCCGTGCATGTTGATCAGAACGTAAAAACCATCGGCCAAGGCCCAGTCGACCACCTGCTTGATCCTGGCCAGGAACACCGGGTCGAGGGTATAGGTCGGAGCCGGGCCCTCGTGCTGGCCCCAGGTCACCGGGATCCGGATGCTTCTGAAGCCCTGCGCCTTCAGCCTGCGGAAAAACGCCTGGGTCACCCGCGGGTTGCCCCACGCCGTCTCGTCGGCGCCGATGGCCTCGAAGCTGTTGCCCAGATTCCAGCCGGGCTGCATGTTTGCGACTACGTCCAGCGCGGACGCCGACGCGGCGGAACCAGTGGACCGGGCAGCGGCCTGGGCGGCCGTCGGGATGGACAACGCCGTGACGGCGAGGGCCGCGGAGGTCGTCATGACCTGGCGGCGAGTGAAACCGGTTGAACTCGGCATAGAACTCTCCATTGAGTCGAAAGTCCTTCCCCATGTCGAAGGCGTCATCGTCGAAGCGCTTCGACGCGTTGCGGGAGCCTAGCGCAACCTGACGACGGAGAGAACGGGCTAATCCGCATGGACCTCAATCGAGTTCGAAAGGTTGCGCGTCGAAGCGCTTCTCCCCATGGGGCGTCAGGCGCGGCGTCACGCAAGCTCGTCGGGGTTCCCTGCTCATCTGCCGTCGATGCCGACCGGGCCGGCGGTCACCCAGCGGGGGATCTCACGCCTTCTCTGCACCCGGCCCGCGAGCAGCGGACCGGAAAGTCCCGACAAGCCACTGGCCATCGAGGCGCTTCCAGCGGCCGTTCCTTCACGCAACGTTGCTCAACACCTCGAAGCGTGAAGAACGGCCGCCCTGTTGTCCCGGGAATGAACCAAGATCAGCGGGTCAGGTGAACGGCCGAGGTTAAACACCAAGCTCAGCTTGTCCTACCTTCCAAGCGTGGGTCTGAGCTGGTCCTTCGTAAGATCGGCGGGCCCGGGGGTTTCGGGTATGGCTGTGAGCTTGTCGCCGTTGGATGGCTCAAAGAACTTGGCCGCTCGGAGCCCCGCGACGACTCGACCGCTAATTGGGATACGCGACTCGATCGCTGTGTAGGACAACGTCGGCGAGGTCGTCTGCGGGATCGATGTGTGACGACGAGCTGGCGGAGGTGACCGTGCCCCAGATCTGGGCCGGGGTGGACATCGGCAAGGAACACCACCACTGCGTGGTGGTCGACGAGCGGGGGGAACGCCTCCTTTCACGTCGAGTCTTCAACGACGAACCGGCCCTGCTGGAGTTGATCGCAGACGTACTCGCGCTCTCCGAGGACGCCCTGTGGGCGGTGGACATCAACCACGGTGGCGCCGCGCTCCTCATCGGCCTGCTGCTCAGCCACGAACAGCCCATGGTCTACATCACCGGCCTGGCCGTGCACCAGGCGTCGACGGCCTACCGTGGCCAGGGCAAGACGGACGAGAAGGACGCGTTCGTCATCGCCGACCAGGCCCGCATGCGCCAGGACCTCGGTCTCCTGCGGCCCGGCGACGAGATAGCCGTCGACCTGCGCATCTTGACTGCCCGCCGTCTCGACCTGGTCAACGACCGCACCCGTCAGACCAACCGGCTGCGGGCTCAACTGCTGCAGTTCTTCCCCGCGTTGGAGCGGGCGTTGAACCTCAGCAAGAAAGGTCCGGTCATGCTGCTGGCCGGATACCAGACGCCGGCCGCGATCCGCCGCAGCGGGGCCAGGCGGATCGGAACCTGGCTGAAGAACCGCAAGGTGAAGAACGCCGCCGCGCTCGCCGAAATAGCTGTCGAGGCGGCCAGGGCCCAGCACACCGCACTGCCTGGAGAAACCCTCGCGGCCGCCATGGTCGCCCGCATCGCCAAGGGCCTGCAGGCACTCGACCGCGAGATCGCCGAGATCGACACTCTCATCGAAGCCCGGTTCAACGAACACCGACACGCGACGGTGATCCGCAGCCTCCCAGGCATGGGCACCCTCCTCGGCGCCGAGTTCATCGCCGCCACCGGCGGAGACCTTGAAGCCTTCGGGACGGCCGACCGCCTGGCGTGCTTCGCCGGCCTCTCACCAGTGCCGCGCGACTCCGGCCGCGTCAGCGGCAACATGCGCCGCCCACGCCGCTACCACCGCGGCCTGCTCCGGGCCTTCTACCTCTCCGCAATGGCCAGCCTGAGAACCTGCTCCGCCTCCCAGGCCTACTACGGACGCAAACGGAACGAGGGCAAGGGGCACAAGCAGGCTCTGCTCGCTCTGGCCCGTCGACGAGCCAACGTCTTGTGGGCCATGCTCCGCGACGGAGAGTGCTACGAGCCCCTACCGACCGTCACAACGGCGACTTGACATCGTCATTGGGAAGTTCTTTATCAACGATGGCCGAAGCCATTGTTGCTGCGTGGCGATGTTCAGTGATGTACGTCCAGGTACGCGTCGTGCTCGGCGTAGTGGATGACCGCCTGGCATTTCTCCAAGGCGTTGGGCCGGGCTCCGTCTCGCCAGGACGACCAGACTTCGAGGACGTCCTGCGTCAGCACGACTTCGAGTAGATAAGGAAGGTTGGGCGGCGGCGTGTCGAATGCTGCGACGGCCGCGTCTGAGGCGGCCGTCCAGGGCTTGGCCGCGTAGATCACCGCTTCGGCAGGCTGTTCGTCGAGGGACTGCAGAAGGTCCAGGAGAGTGGGCACGGTGAGAGCCTATGTCGCCATCTCGAACGACGTCTCGAACTGATTCGCTCGCATGGGGGTTCGCCGGATGTGGGGGCGGCCTTCGTCTGATCATGTGCTCCGACCAAGGTGCACGTGACCACGACGAAGGCCGTGAGGGTGAGTCTGCTGCCTGATGCTGTCCGGAGGGAAGCGTTCGCGGAGGCGTCACGCTTCCCTACGTTGTTCTGCGGGATGTGGTGAGCCCTCCGTATGGTTCACCCACCCAGGGGCGTCGGGTGTGGCTTTCACGCTTCTGCCGCTTGTGGCTTGCCCGGATTGGCCACCCGACGACCCACGACGACTCGGCTGCCAATTAGGAATTGCGAATGATCGCTGAGTAGGGAATCGACAGCGAGGTCGTCCGTCGGGAGGCACCAGCAGCACACCTCACGGAGGCACCACATGGCCGCGATCTGGGCCGGAATCGACGCCGGCAAGACCCATCACCACTGCGTCGCGATCGATGACAGCGGCCGCAGGCTGCTCTCCCGACGCGTCGCCAACGACGAACCCGAGCTGCTCGAACTTCTCGCCGACGTGCTCGCCCTGGCGACGAGGCGACCTGGGGCATTGATCTTGCCGACGGTGGTGCCGCGCTGGCCATCACGATCCTCCTCAATCACGCCCAGCCGGTCCACTACATCTCCGGCCGGGCCATCCACCGGGCCTCCGAGGGCTACCGCGGCGAGGGCAAGACCGACGCCAAGGATGCCGCGGTCATCGCCGACCAGGTCCGCGTCCGCCGTGACCTTCACCCCTTACGCGTCGGCGACGAGACAGCCACCGACCTCAAGATCCTCACCAACCGACGCCTGGACCTGGTCGCCGACCGCACTCGCACCATCAACCGACTCCGCGCCCAGCTCAATGGCATCTTTCCCGCCCTGGAACGTGTCCTGGACTTGAACAACACCGGTCCCCTGCTCTTACTGACGGGCTACCAGACCCCGGTTGCCATCCGCCGGATCGGGGCCAAGCGGCTCGCAACCTGGCTGCGGAACCGCAGCGTCATCCGTGCTGACCAGCTCGCCGAGAAAGCCGTCGATGCCGCCGATCGCCAGCACACCAGTATCCCTGGGGAGAAGCTGGCCGCTCGGATGGTGCATACGCTGGCGAAGGAGGTGATGGACCTCAACCAGGAGATCAGTGAGCTCGACAAGCTCATCGAGGCCCGGTTTCGTGACCACCCATCCTTCGAGGTGATCACCAGCATGCCCGGCCTGGGTGTCATCCTCGGCGCCGAGTTCGTAGCCGCCACCGGCGGTGACATGAGCCTCTTCGGCACCCCAGACCGCCTTGCCGGCTTCGGAGGAGTCGCCCCGGTCCCTCGTGACTCAGGCAAGATCAGCGGCAACTTCCGGCGCCCCCAGCGGTACAACCGCCGCCTCCAGCGCGTCTTCTACACCTCAGCGATGTTCAGCATCCGCTACTGCGAGGATTTGCGACGGTTTTACGATCGCAAGCGCGCCGAGGGCAAGCGCCACACCCAAGCGGTCCTCGCCCTCGCCCGCCGCCGCGTCAACGTCCTCTGGGCCCTTCTGCGCGACGGACGGACCTATGAAGTCGTGCCCCCCACAGCTCCCGCGACTTGACAGAAAGCATTAGGAATCCGGGGAGATTCCTACGAGTGTCTGACTGCTCGGCGCGATGAATTGTTCGAGCTGTCCGACGCTCTGTTGTGCGCGGACGGTGCGGTGAAGTCCCTGGTGGACTTGACGCTGCTGCCCGAGCATCGTCGTGGGCACGAGCGATGTACGGCGGCTTGAACCATGGCCGGATCGACATGGACCGGCTGCGGACAGTGCTGGCCGGGCTGTCGCTGCCGCGTTTCGACGGCGGCCGTCTGGTGCTGGCAGTCGATGTGTCACCGTGGCTGCGCTCGGACGCGCCGTGGTCGGCGGAGCGGCTGTTCTGCCACGTCTATGGGCGTGCGAAGACGGCGTCGCAGTTCATCCCGGGCTGGCCCTACTCCTTCGTCGCCGTGCTGGAGCCGGGCGCCACCTCCTGGACCGCGATCCTGGACGCGGTCCGGCTCGGACCGGCGGATGACGCGACCGCGATCACCGCCGATCAGCTGCGGGATGTCGTCGAACGGCTCGTCACCGCAGGCCAGTGGCAGGCCGGGGACCCGAAGATCGTGATCGTCAGCGACGCCGGCTACGACGTCACCCGCCTGGCCTGGGTTCTGCGTGACCTGCCGGTCGAGCTGGTCGGCCGGGTCCGCTCCGACCGCGTGATGCGTCTGCCGAAAC
>NZ_JBHXSG010000152.1:0-7065 GCF_042714835.1 Streptomyces sp. NPDC058678
GGTCCGGCAAGACCGCCCCTGACATGCCACCAGCCCACTACACTCCCGACGATGCCTCTGACCAGGCCAGATAGCGAAACGCTGCTGGAGTACTAAGTCGCCCCCTCTATGGAGAACCCGGCATGACGACCTTCCGCGAGCATCGGACCTCGCCTGAGGGAACGCATGACGCCACGGGGGCCCGTCTTGAGCAGGAGAACGCCCAGCTGCTAGGAGACGTACAGGCAGGTGCTTGTCGGCCCGTCGTGCATCCCGGGTGAATCGAGCCATTCGCTCGCTGCGGATTGGTTACGGATCCCTCACCTTCTGGTGGCGTGGAAGTGAGCTGGTCATGATGGGAACATGACCTTGGCCGCAGATGCCCTCACACAATTGGCGACCTGGCCCGATCTGTCCGAGGCGGAGCCGAGCTGTGGCACGGGCCGGGCCCTTCGTTCGCCCCACGGCGAGATCGTCCATTTCCACTCCGGCAACGACGTCGACGTGTATCTCACGGCCCGAGCCATCCGGCAGTTCCAGGAGCACCTCACGGCATCGACTGCTGTCCGGCTGGTGCCCGGCTCGCAGTGGGTGACGCTGCGCCTCGATCTCGCGGGAGAGGTCCACCTGCTCATGACGCTGGTCAGCCTCGCCCTGCGGGCGCATGAGACATGGCCGGTTCCGGACGACGTGCCGGGAGCGGAATGCAATGATCACGACAGGGCGGCGCCTTCGCGCGAGTATCTCAGTGGAGGCTGAAAGACACCTTCAGGCAGATGGAGCCATGGCTGACAAGGCACGCGAAGACGAGTCCATCCGCGGGATCGTAGAGCGCCTGACGGACGCGTTCAGTGCGACACGCAGCCCGGCCGAGGTGCAAGCCGCCGTAGCCAAGGCTCACGCATCCTTCGCAGACCGGCCGGTGCGCGAATTCATTCCCGTACTGGTCGAGCGCCGGGCACGCACCCTGCTGAACGAATCATCCGACTGACGAGCCGCGGCCAGCCAACCGGGGCGAGACCGCGCTCGCTCGCCACACGTCAGACACCCCAATGGGCTCCGGCAGCAGTGCCGGCACGGGCGTAACCATTCTGCGCGCCGAGGCGTTGAGCAAGGCTGATCTGCACGCCGCGAGTCGACGGGCTGGTCGTTCTCCGTCGGGTGGGCCGCGAGACGCTGGATGTCACGCTCGTGGAACCCGAACTGGCGGTGGAAGTCAGCGGGCCGCAAGCGGCACCTGGTCGTCGACACCAAAGGGCTACCGCTGTTCGTCATGGTCACCCCGGCCGACATGACCGACCGCGACGCGGCCAAGGAAGTGCTGTTCCGGCTGCGGCTGATGCACCCCGAGATCACCATCGTCTGGGCGGACTCCGGTTATGCCGGAAAGCTCGTGACCTGGGCAAAGACGAACCTTGGACTGACCCTCAAGACCGTCAGCCGGCCGAAGGACGCCGTCGGGTTCGTCATCCTGCCCCGCCGCTGGGTGGTCGAACGGTCCCGGCCTGGATCATGCACGCCCGTCGGCATGCGCGGGACTACGAACGGCTCGTCCAGCACTCCGAGTCGCTGATCACCTGGGCAGCCATCACGCTCATGACCAGGCGAATCACCCGCCGAAGCGGACAGCCGACCTCCCGCGAAGCCAGCAGGGACTGATCGTTCTCAAGGGCACGGTCAGCCCCTCGGCCCGGACCGCTCCAAAGCCCGTCAACCTGGACGAATCACTAGGTGCACAGCTCTGACAAGGCGGCATCGGCAGTGATCGCATCGGCTACCCGTTCGACGGTGTGTCCGTCGGTGTCGATGCGCAGATCACCGATCCCGGCATCTTCCAGGCTGGCGGCCGATGCCACCGCCTGGTCGGCGACGTGGAGCAGGCGTGTGACGGACTGCCCCCGCAACGGGTCGCCCGGTTGGGCCCAACTGCCGTCTTGTCCACGGGACATGATGCGTTCCGTCAGATGCTGCCGTCCGGCGTGCAGTCGGCACAGCGTGAGCTCGGCCGCAGGCATCGCGTCGGAGTACGCCTTGACCGTGGCCTCGTCCTCGACCGGGCCGGACATGATCAAGCACTGGGCCCCGGCCGCACGGTAAGTCCGCCACACGGCGGCCAGGTTGCGGGCCTTGACCCGGTGGTTGGCGGCATCATCCGGAACCGGGCGGCAGAAGCCGAGCTGGTCGAGATCGAGATACGCGGCGGTGGCACCAGCACCCAGGACTCTTTGATAGACCTCGAAGCCAACCGTCGACTTGCCGACGCCGGTCGCGCCGCACAGCCACAGAACCGGAAGATCAGCAGAAGGCTCCGCCTGCGCCAAGGCCGAGCTCCTGCCCACAGCGGTGACCGCCGACGGCTCGGGCGCGTCAGCTGACCGGCCAAGAGCCGTGGCCGGCCATCCGCCGGTTCGCTCCCCGACACGCCGCGCCACCTCGTTCACCAGCAATCCGCTGGTGTCGACGCAGGCATCCGCGAAGGTGCTCGCGTCCAGGGCGTCGGCTTCCCGCAGCACCTCGTCGACCAACTCGGCAGGACCTCCGCGACCGGTGAACCGCTGCCGAAGCACCTCCCGGTCGGCACGCAGGCGGCAGACCGTCACCGCGGCCTGCGGAATCTGGTCGACGTGCGCTCCACAGGCGGGATCGACGACACCCGAAACGACGAGACACCGGGCGCCGGCCGCCCGGAAGCCGGCCACCACCGCATCAACGTTGCGTGCCTTCATACGGTGCCGCCCTGGATCCCCCGCAGGCTCGGGGTAGCAGATCCCCAACTGGTCAATGTCAACGAAACCGCTCTCGATCCCGGCCCGTATGAGGTGGGAGTACATCTCCCAGGCGACCGTGGTCTTACCGACTCCTGGCGGACCGCAGAGCCACAGCACGGGGAACACAGCACCCCTCACCAGCTTGCCGCCAGATCCGGGCGACGCGCCGTGAGCTCCAGAAGCGCGGGGTCGATGACAGACACCATCACCCCGGATTCTCTCCATCGCGCACGTGCTTGTCGACAGATTTTGGCGCGCTCGCGGAACGCCCCCACGAGGATCAGGAACAGGCACTGATCAAGATTGGCCAGGATGCCGGGGAGAGCCTTGGTGTCGTGGACGGCAGCTTTGGGGGTGGTGACGTCGGTGATCACGCTGGGAGGTCCGGGTCGCAGGTCTCGGTGACGTGCGCGAGGAAGCCCTTCCAGCGGGTCTCGCCGCGTTCATAGCGGGCGCTCGCGTCGTAGGGCGAGACGATCGCGACGGCAGAGGGCGGCAGGCCGGCGTCCTCTGGCTCGCGCCACTTCGGGCGGTCCTGGGCATCGAGGTGGTAGTTCTGCACGAAGATCTGTCGCAGGGCCTGGACCTGCTCGCCGCCGCCGAGGGCGGGCAGGTAGCGGTGGACATAGCGCAGGAGCAGGCGGACGTCCTCGGTGTGCGTGGTGGTGCGTATGTCCTGAGTCGGAGTAGGTCGAGACCGAGGCTCTTCGCTGTGTTCGCCGCAGTCGGCATTCGCGCAGGCCGGCTCCGCTCTTCTCATAGGCTGAGCCACGCCCGTGTCCTGGACAGGAAGCGTGAGATGACAGACGACGTACGAGCCCTCGCAGAGCGCATGTATGAAGCATTCAATGCCCGTGACCTCGCCGTGGCAGAGGCGATCTTCTCGGCCGACTTCGTGAGCCATCCGTTGGGAACCGTTGGCGTCGACAGCGTTGTGAGGGCGTGGAGCGGGCTCCACGCCATGTTCCCGAACATCCAGGTCATCGTCGAGGACATGCTCGTCGATGCAGATAAAGCCGCAGTCCGCACGAGCCTGCATGGCATCCCGGGGGGAGTTGAGGAACAGGCTCTCCCCTCGATGATGGAGATCTTCCGGGTGCGGGACGGGCGCATCGCCGAGCTGTGGGGCCTGTCTTCACTCAGCCGCCCTGGGCGCTGAGTTCAACGGTTAGCCTCCTTGGGAACGGTTCGCGGGGACAGGCCATGGGGCTGGTGAACGTCAGCGGTCCGTTCTCAGCAGGGGACTCGAGACCGGAACGGAGTCCTACCGCCTGGCCCGCACCAAGGCGAACAAGACCAACGGGCTGAGGTGGGCGCCTGCCAAGGATCAGGAGCTGAGATGCTCATGCAGCATCTTCAACTCGCCGTCCCTCCGCACGATGACGTTAGTGCCTCGGCCCTGGCCAGAGCGTGGTTCACCGTCGACAACGCCGGTCCAGGCAAACCGATATCGGCACACCGCGATGTCCAGGGTGAGGACAGGCCATTCCAGATGCTGCACCTCATACACTTCGTCGAGGATCTTCGCGAACGTCCTCTCGATCGCGGATCGGATCTCCTCGATGCCCCGATGCGAACCGTCCGAGAACCAGTACACGGCGTCCTCGGCGATGAACTGCACGACACGTGAGATGTCGTGGCTGTTGTTGGCCCGCTCGTACTCGCCCATGAACGCAGCGAGCGCAGATTCCAGAGATGTCCGATCCGTCATACGGCCATCATGCCGACGCTCTTGCGCGGCCATCACTCTTCTCTCGCCGCTTCGGTGGTCCCAAATCAAGCTGCTCTCCGGGGCCACCCCGCGGCACCGCCCCAGCCACACCACCAGCGGTCAGCGTCCCCCTGGGGAATCGAGACCACGTGGGTGGGGACTTGTGTGACGCTGATCAAGCGGATCGTGGGGAATTACCTGGTCAGGCCGCGATTCCGTGAATCCCCCGCTCATGATCGGAGCAGGATGCGGGTGCGGAGGAGGCGGAATGAGGCACGGCCGTACATGGCCCGCTTGATCGTCTTGATGCGATTGACATGGCCTTCGACGATGCACGAACTCCATGGAAGGGTGAGGCCGGCGGTGACGGCGTCGAGGTCGAGGCACAGGCCCTGCGCGAAGGACAGGATGGGCGCCGGCGCGTCGCGCTCGGCTTCGCGTATCCACGTCAACAGCTGGTGGCCGCGCCGTTGTTGGAGCAGGTCGTGGAAGGTCCAGGCGAGGTCGCACGCCCGGGCGATGTCGGGGCATGCCAGCCGCACATTGAGAAGCTGTTCCTCCTCGCGGAGCTTCAGAGTGCCACGGGGCAGCATGATCCAAGTGGTGATCTTGCGTGGGCTCGGGATAGCGCCGCGGGCAGGTTCAACAGTGCCGGTCCTGAGCCCTGCCACGTAGCGGCGCACAGGCAGGTCGCTGCCCTGGTAGCCGCGCTCGCGTATCTCGTGGAAGAGGTCGGTCAAGTGTCTGCCCCCAACGGGCCACATCACTTCCGGTGCCAGGTGTCCTCTGGATCCGCATGATTCAGACACAGACTCGTACTGTGGGACCGTGACGACGCCTTTCGACGACGCTGCCACAACGTGGCGACCGGTCGCGTCTGACGGCGAGGACAGCCGATCATTTACCGTCCGGTGACGGCCGCAGCACGATGGACCGCATGAACGTAGCTGACCGTTGGGCGTGTCGTTGAACTTGCCATGACGATGTGGGAAGAGGACGGGCCTCCGGTCGTTTACGCCGGGCTGACGGGTGCGTACTGGCTGGACGGCGACGAGAGTGACTGCGGATGGTGCCGCGTCCTCCTCGGTCCCGGGGATGCGTCCCGCCCGGACACCACCCCGGGCCGCAGTGAGCGCTCAGCAACCAGGTGCAAGAGCGTGCAAGCGCGGGTGGAGCGGGCGCGGATTGTCATGGTTCCCGCGGCATTGATCACCGCATTGGCCGTGCTGATGCTGGCGGCCATGGGCTGACCCAGCGCCATCGACCTGTCTCGGGAGCTGCCATGAACTGACCGGCGCCCGTTGAGGGGCAAAGTCCGCGGATCCTGGAAGGGTCCAGGGCGATGGCCGCCGCCGTGGTTGGCGATGGCGGCGGCCATCGCCGTGAGACAAGGTGTCTGGGTGGGCCGAACACCGCGCTGCCACCTGGGTAGGACGCGCGGGTCAGTGCGCGAGGTCCGCCTTGCCGAACAGGACGGCGCAACTAGAGAGCAGTTGGCTGACGCCGGGGAGGCGGGTCGTGCAAGCCCACCCGGCAATTCAACGGCACTGCTGCCGGCCAGGTGATGACTCGCCCTCCGGCCCGGTGGCCGCGGCTCCATTCACACGGCCGGGAGCATGCGACAGCATCACCGCCGTCTGCCAGCGCAGCGAGGTGATCGCCTCGGCCAGTTGCTCACGCAGGCACACAGCCGTATCTGACCCGGATGCCGCCACAGCCAGGCCCGGGCCGTCCGTCTCGCTCTGACCACCCGCCTCTGGATCTCTCAAGGGAGCTGGATTTTCCAAGGGAGCCGGTCCGCAACGGCAAGCACCACGGCGGCCGCAACCAGCGCCGCTGAGCAGATGACCATCACGGCCCGGCTCCACCCGCTCTCCCGCCTGACGCCGATGCTCAGGTCATCCCGCCCGGGCCGGGAGCCAGAAAGCCCGAGCTGTGCCGCATACGGCACAGCGTCGTCCACGCGAGGATTCACGCCCGGACCAACGCGTGATCAAGACTTTCGACACAGCACAACCGCCATCACCACCCGTTCAGCCCACCGCCCCTCACAACGGCACCCGCCCCCGGGCCGCAAGGCCAGGCCCCGGTCCCTACCCTGCCTTCCCCGCCAAGGAGAACGGCGGCGGCCTGGCCGGCGCCGCCGCCGGCGCCCTGCGGACCGCCGCCGACCGGGTACAGGACGCTCGACACCAACGTCGCCTGACCGAGGAACGCAGGCCCCTGTCCACTTGACCAGAGCGCTCAATCAACGCGGCTGAGCAGGCCCCGGTCGTCGCGGCCTCGTAGTCGCGGGTCGTGAGCGTGTCCTGGCCGGTCCATGCGTGGACGGCCTTGACGAGGCTCTCGTACGGTTCGCGATGGAGGGGGGACAGCGGGCGCAGCTGCTGCAGGATCTCCTCGACGCTGAGCTGGCTGAAGCGGGGGATCGGCAGCAGATCCTCGGGAAGCGCCGGCCGTCGGGGGTCACCGACTACATCCGAAGGTTCGACGACGACGGCCGCCTTCAGTACACCTAGTGACCTGAGTCAGAGATTCGTCGGCAGTAGGCGGCTACTTTGTCGAGGATCTCGTCAGCGGTCTTCGTCCAGACGAAGGGTTTCGGAT
>NZ_JBHXSG010000153.1:0-6899 GCF_042714835.1 Streptomyces sp. NPDC058678
GGAAACCCGAGACGACATGCACGACGCGTTCCTGCAACTCGCCCACTGCATGACCCTCGCCCGCAAGGACCCAGCATTCTGAAAGGACCCCTAAGGGGTGAAGGCGGGAGAGTCCCGCCGGATGGGAGTACCGCTGTGATGGTCCGATTCGTGGGCGGCCCGCTCGGTGGCCGTGAGCTGTCGACCACCCCGAGCCTGTGGGCCGAGGGCTGGCTCACGGCCGGTGACGCCGACTGGGGCCTGTACGTCCCCGTACACCGCGACCCGACGACCGGCATCGTCCTGGCGGAGGTCCGGGTCACCATCCCGCGCCAGCGGTAGCCGCCGACCGCCCCGCATGGTCCGGCCACCGCTGCAACACCGGCACGGCGGACACCCGAGGTGTGTTGCATCCCTGACCTGCCGAGTCAGGACGAAGGGGCGGGCTGCCAACACCTTGGCAGCCCGCCCCTTCGTCAAGGGCTTCCGTCAGTTGGCCAACGGCACAGTGCGGTCGGCGTGGATGACCGTCCCGTCGGCCAGCCCCACGTACGGCCGCATCTGCGCGTACGGGATGCGCTGCTCCCGCTCTACCCGCCGCAGCTCATCGGCTCGGATCAGGAACCGCGCGGGAGGGGCACCGGGGGTGAGAACGTGGGGGAGCGGAGTTGCCCAGTTCTCGCCTCGCGTGACGAACATGCGCCGGTCACCGGGGAGCTCGATGCCCCAGCTGGTGATGGCGATCGGCTGGTCACCGGTGTTGACCGCCTCTACGCTGACGAAATGATCGCCCAGGTCCTGGCTGCCGTCGGGCAGGTCGTAGACAGGGATGGAGTTGGAGACCTGGAGGACGACCCGGGGGCCTATGGGAGAGGGCAGGTAGCTCGCGATGTTGAAGCGGTTCTCCTGCTGGTTGTGGTTTCCGACCTGCAGAGCGGCGGGGCCGTTGAAGGTGTTGCCGAACATGCCGTGGCGGGCTGCGAAGTCCTGCTGCTCGGCCACGAGCGCCTGAAGCTCGGTCGCGACCTGCTGCTGCTCGGAGTCCTCCAGGGTCTCCAGAAGCGACTCGAAACGGGTCTGCCACGAGGCCTCCTGGCGCAGGCGCGCGCGCTCCGCATCGCGCAGCAACCGCTCGAAGGCCAACCAGGACCCGGCCCAGTGGCTGCCGCCGGCCGTCGAGCAGCACTGCCGCTACGTCTCCGAGTGGGTCGGCACGAAGCTCCGCTGGAATCTGGCGGCCGACCCATCTGAGTTGGAGGCGCTGCAGGTGTTCGCCGACGGACCGTGCGCGGAGACGATCGTCGTCGTCACCCCGGCCGACTGACCTCCTGCAGCCCGCTGCGGCAGAGGGCCGGCGGAGCGAGTTGCGGGGTTCACGGGTCGGAGCGTCGGCGGGGCTGGCCGATCAGCGAGCGCATCACGGGCACCGTGGAGCCGGCCGCGCTCAGCCCGGCCAGCACGGCGCCCGCTACGGGTACGCCGGTCAGCACGGTGAGAGCGCCGACGACCAACCCGAGCACGAGCGCGGTGAGCAGAACGACGGTGGTGTGCAGGGACAGGAACGGCGGCTCCGCTTCGGGGCCACTCGGGCCGGGCTGTGCCGGCGGCGGTGTCATCTGGGTCATGAAAGGACCATCACCCACGGCCTGCCGCTGGCCTGCATCAATCGAACAAGCTGAGGTCTGGTCCGATCAGGATCGTCCTCCGTCGAACATGACACCGTCGTGTTCCGATCCGTTCCGTCATGTTCCGTGCCGTTCCGGTCGGGTGGCCTTTACGCTGCTGCTCACCGCACAAGACGGGGGACGATATGGCAAGCAACAGCGAGACCAGTGAGGGCAGTTACGCGGCAACGCTGCAGAAGCTGGGGGAGGCACTCACCGATCTGAAGCGGGAGCGTGGGGCCCCCTCCTACGACCGGATCCTCGTACACGGAAAAAAGATGTGCGGCGAGCGGGCAGCGATGTCGAAAGCCTCGATGAGCGAGGTGTTCGCCGGGCGACGCGGCCCGGCCTCCTGGGACCGGCTGCTGTGGCTGGTGCGCGCCCTGCTGTCGTATGACGACGGCGAAGAGGTGAAGCCCCCCGACCGGCGTGATCCTCAACTACAGGTCTGGAGGGACCGGTGGCACGCCCTGGAGAGTGAGCGCGCCGCAGCCCGCAGCGTGTCTTCAACGCAAGACTTGGGACAAGTGCCTACAGCCGACCGGGACCCGGCTGCGACCTCCTCCCGGCAGGAAAGCATTGCACCCAACCCAGACGTGACGCCAGAAGTGAAGCGGTTCCACAACCCAGGGGATGCTGCCGCCCAGACCGACCCTCAGAATCCGTACGCGCCAAGCGCGGAGCAACCGGCCGGGCAGGCCCAGTCCGCGCGCGAGCCAGCTGACCCCCTAGCCGGAATCCAAAAGCTGCTGGAGTCAGGTGAGCCTATCCATCCGGAGGAATTAACTTTCATGTATCGATACGCCGAATCGATACGAGATGAAACAAACGCGTCGCTTGTCCCTGAACGCGAAACTCCCGCAGAGCAGGGAAGAGGACAGAAAGGATCCCGTCGGCCCGTCGATAACGGTGCGGATTCTTCCCTCCAGCGCGACCGATGTGGAAAATTTCTCAAAATTGGCCGAGATTCGGGATTAAAGCTCACTCTGATTCCCAAGGATGACGACCTCACGAGCATAAAAAGGATCGACGAATTCCTAGATTCTCTTAGTGCACTCGACTTTACGCAGAGGCAAATTGAGCCATTCCATGCTCTGAGACGGAAAGTGTCGGCAGCTCAGTCCCCCGAAGAGTTCAGAGCGTTGGTGTACGAACACGCGGCCGCAATGGATGACGTGGCCGAAATTGTGCACAGTAAGGCGACAGGAGGAGAGTACGGCTGGTTCTTGATTGGGCATCACATGTACTCGGTCGCCTACATCGCAACAAGTTTGTGGCCAGATAGCGAAATCGAAAAACACGTAGCAGAACTACGTAGAGGTCTCGCGTACCTCACTGAAGCTCTCGACATCCCAAAGACATTGCGGGACGGGCTGAAAGACTACTGTTCCATGCCGCTGCCCGCGAAGAGCCAAAACGAAGTATTCAATGAGGCTGATCGACTCTATCGTGCCTGCTACGTATTTCTCGGAAGCGGCCGCCACACAAAGTGATGGGCGCAATGGGTGATGGGCGTCGTGGTTTTTTCACTGTGTGGGTGTCATCTGGTTTCACCGCTAAGGGGCGGTTTTGTTGGGCGGTTGGTGTTGATGGTGTCGTCGGGTTGGTGAAGGGTGCTGTCGTTTCCCAGATGGGGTGGATGGCGCTTATTTAGGCAGGAGTTGGTGGATTCCAGGGCCGGGGGGTGAGGGTCTGGCTACGCTCGGTGTGTGCCTTCGTTTGCGGGTGATCCGCGTCATGAGCGTCTTGTTGCTGTTCTTGTGCCGTTGCTGCGCCGGACGTGTCTCCCTGGCGGGGGTGGCTTCGGCGGGTCGTACGAGCTGCGGTTGGCTGTGGATGAGGCCGAGGCGCTGGGTGGCATCGACTTGATCCGTTCGGCGATGCGTAAGGCCGCACGCTCGTTGGGCTGGACGCGGCTCCAGACGTTCGGCGGTTCCTACCCGCAGGTTGCTGTTGCGGGGGTGGTGGACCAGCGGGAGGTCCCGCAGGAGTTTGCGGCGGTGGTCGAGGACTACCGGATGGGTCGGATGAGGGCTTCGGCCGAGGTGGTGTCCCAGACGCTCCAGGACGGTCGGCGCAGGGCGGTGCCGGGCTCTGTGTACGTGACGACGCAGGAGTTCCGTGCCGCATTCGCTTCAACTGAAGGCGTGCCGGAGTGAAGCGTGCGCGGGCGACTCGGCTGCTTCAGGACATGATCACGCGCCTGGAGCAGGCCGGTTGGCCGTTAGGCCTGGTGGATGAGGTGTATGTCTTCGGATCGTACGGGCGAGGGGCGCTGGAGCCGAACGACGTCGATGTCGTGGTGGAGCACCATACGGACAAGCGGTGGCTCGGGGAGTCGCTGCGTGCGTCGATCAACGGGCGTGATCCTTATGTGGGGATGCGGCAGGCGCTGCGTGGCCGCACTCGCGGTATCTCCTTTCAGTTCCGCGGGCGTGACACTCTGCGCGACGAGGGATTCGACCTCCACCCCGGTGGAATGCGGCCGCTCCCGCGAGACCGTCAAACGCTCCGACCTGGCAGGTTGGGCCGAATACGGCTACTGCGCCAGTCACAGCCGCTTCTTCTGGGGCCTGCACCTGGTCTGCACCCTTCAGGGCCTGCCCATCGCCTTCGCCCTGACCGGGGCCAAGGCCGACGAACGCGAGACCCTCCTTGACCTCCTGGCAGCCGAATGCGAGCTTCTGCGAGAGCGCCCCCGACAGACTTTCATCGGCGACAAGAACTACATCGGCCGTGGTTTCGAACGCGAACTGTCCGAGCATGGAGTCCAGCTACTGCGGCCTGCCCGTAAAGGTGAACGTGAACGGCCTGGCGCAGCCCTGTTCAAGCCGCTGCGACAGGTCATCGAATCGATCAACGAGACCTTCAAGGGGCAGCTTGACCTCGAACGGCACCGACGGCGCACACCCGGAGGTGTCATAGCCCGCGTCATGCAACGCATCCTCGCGCTGACCGCCGCGATCTGGCACAACGACGCCACCGAACAAACCGTCCTACGCTCACTGATCGCCTACGATCACTGACCCCTTGGAATAGATCATCTAGGCGGCCTGGTTGCGCAGCGTGTGTCTCTCTCAGAGACGTGGTCGGGAAGCCGATAGGGGCATACCCAGCCCGTGCTTGGCCGCTGAGGTTAGGGGGTGGTCCGGCAGATCAACCCCCGTAGCCCGGTCGGCTCCTGCCGCCGTGCGGAGGGTTGTGCGGACTGCTCGACTGGAGGAGTTCACCAATCCTCCGACTTCACGGGAGCAGTTCCGTGGCCATCATCGCCATCCTCGATTTGCCGGGCGTCACCAGGGAGCAGTACCAGGTCAACCACGCGAGCATCCACGCGGCGCCGTGGTGGCCGACGGAGGGCTTCATCTCCCACGTGGGCGCCCCGGCGGACGGCGGTTGGCTCGTGGGCGACATCTGGGAGTCGAAGGAGGCTCTCGCGGCGTTCATGGAGAAGGCGGCGACGATCTTCGAGGCAAACGGTATGCCGAGGGTCGAGCCGAAGATCTATGAAGCGGTGAACGTGGATATCGGCTAAGAACCTACGTCTGGACCTCGGCCGCTACGGCCCCGTGCGGGGTTCGGCCCAATTGCCGACGTCGATGTGCCACTGCACGTGTCGCGGTGCATAGGTTGCCGGGAGAACTGGAGGCGCTGATGACCGATCACCCACACATCGCCGTGTTTCACCGTGTCATGGCTGCCTTCTCAGCCGGCGATATGGATGCGCTGGCGGAGCACTTCCACCCTGATGTGGTCTGGCACATCAGGGGTAGGAACCTGCTGGCGGGAGAGTACCGGGGACGCGAGGAGACATTCGCGGTGTTCGGGCGGGAGTTCCAACTGACGGGCGGCACGTACCGGCCGCAGCTCCACGATGTGCTCGCCGGCGATGACCACACAGTCGCGCTGATGCACGTCACAGCGTCACGTGAAGGCAAGCAGCTTGATCTGGACTATGCCATCGTCTTCCACATCAAGGACGCCAAGATCACCGAGGGCTGGGTCCTGACGGTCGACCCGCAGGCGTACGACGCGTTCTGGTCGTAGGCGCCCGGGAACGGCAGACCGCAACACGGTCTCAGCGCCAGGCGTACTCAGCGTTTCCGGGCTGCCCCACCCGGCGCAGATGACCAGCCTGTCCATGATGGCCACGTCGGGCCGGGTCGAGCAGGTCAGCGAGCGTGTCTCTGGCCGCCTGGGTGCCGCACCCCACCACCACCCGGCGATGGCGTGTGAGGGTTTCTTAGCCCAGCGGTGACGTTGACGATGCGATACGGGGGCACATGAGCCCGGCACGGTCCATGCGGGTGTCCGGCAGGAGGAGCCAGTGGCCGGTCATGAGGTCTATGCGGCCAGCGCATTGTCGGTGGTGGCCGCGATATTGCTCGCGCGATGGTGCCTGGCGGGTCGAAGTGGCAGGCCGGGCACTGCTGCCGTATCCCGCCGTGCCCCGCGCTGGACGGTGCTGGGGGAGGTCCGGCGCACGGGATCCGAGGCCCAGGCCGAGCAACGCCTGCCGACGGACGCGGCGCGTTCTCAGCGGGCGGTGCAGGAGGCCGAAAACCTGGTCCACGGCTACTGGCGCCAGATCGGTCCCCTCTACATGTCCAAGCGCGATCACCATCAGCACTGAGCCGGTCGGGCAGCGCATGGCCGGTACGGGGAATCGGTCAGGTGCTGAGGGCTTGGCGGTCTACTTCGCCGTCGCCTTCTTCGCGGCGGTCTTCTTGGCGGGCTGCTTCTTCGCGGCTGCCTTCTTGACCGCCGTTTTCTTCTTCGCCGGCAGCTCGTGCACGTCGGCACCCTCGCCGCGGGAGGCCTTCGTCTTCTGCACGGACTCCGTCAGGGCGGCCATGAGATCGAGCACCTTGCCCGACTTCTCGGGCTCCGGCGCCTCGGGAAGCTCACGGTCCTCCCGCTTCGCTTCGATGATCTTCGCCATGGCGTCGGTATAAGCGTCCTCGGATTCCGGCCCTTCGAGGTCTTCGCTGCTCATCGACTCCATCAGCGCGAGCGCGCCCTCGATCTCCTCCTCGGAGACCTCCGTGGGCGGCGGCAGGAGCTCAGCGGGGTCGCGGATCTCGTCCGGCCAGTGCATCGCGTGCAGCACGATCACGTCGTCCCGCACCCGCAGCAGGCCCAGCCTCTCCCGTCCGCTCTTAGAAGTCATCTCATTTGGTGAGTCGGCGGTAGCAGATGAGGGTGCAGGCGATGCTGGTGAAGGCGAGGAAGTGCTCGGCTTTGCGCTCGTAGCGT
>NZ_JBHXSG010000154.1:0-6794 GCF_042714835.1 Streptomyces sp. NPDC058678
CGGCGCGGCCGGGTGCGCGGTCTGCCGGACCCCGGCCGGGGCACCCTGACGCGGCCCAGGACGACCTCGAACTGCGGGGAGTCCCCGCGCTGCCCGGCGTGATCACGACGGACATGGGCTTTTGTCCCTGCTCGACGGCGAGGTGCAGCTTGGTGGTCAGCCGCCGCGCGAGCGCCCGAGGCCGTGGTCGTCGGGCTCGGTGGCGACGCCGCCTGGCGGCTCCTTCTGCAGGTCCCCCGTTTCCTCGCTCCGGCGGCGTGCTGGTGGGCCCGGCAGACGGCGGAGTCGATGTTGAGGTCCCACGTGATCAGGTCCTTCGCATCGGCTCGGGCCTGGAGTTCGGTGAAGATGCGCTGCCAAGTGCCGTTGCGCTGCGAGCGACGGAACAGGTCGTACACCCGGCCGCACGGCCCGTACTCCTCGGGCATGTCCCGCCACGGGATGCCAGCACGGAACCCGGAACCGTATGCCGTCGATCAGTTGCCGCCGGGTCCATATCGGTGGCCGACCGGGCTTCTTGCCCTTCGGCAACAGCATCTCCAGCAGGGCCCATTGCTCGTCCGTCAGATCTCCACGCGCCCCCCTCGAACTGCTCCCGCAGCCGCTTGGCCGTGACGGTTTGAGTCGGCCCCACTCGGACGGCTTGGGTTCTAAAGGTGGTTGCAACACCTGACCCTGTGGGGTGTTGCGATGGCCAAGCCGCGTCGAACATCGAGGAAGCGCGGACCTGCTCCGTTGGCGGACAAGCGTGATCATTACCTTCGCCTCATGGCACAAGGGATGAGCAACTCGGCGGCGTGCCGCGAGGTGGGGATCAACCGCAGGACCGGGACTCGCTGGCGGTACGGACGCAAGGAAGTCGACCGGACCGGTCGTGAGCGCGTCTACGCGCCGATCGCCGAGGAGCGGCATCGCGACGGGACTTCAGACCGGTTCCTTGCCGAGGACGAGCGGTTCGTCATCGCAGATTTGCTCCGGTCCGGGAACTCGCTGCGCGCGATCGCCCGGGAGCTCGGCCGGAGTCCGGCCACGATCAGCCGGGAGGTGCGGCGCAACAGCGACCCGCGCACCGGCAAGTACCACCCCTTCCAGGCCCAGCGTCGGGCGGCCGTACGCCGCGCCCGCTCGAAGGAGGGCAAGATACGGCGCGACCCGGAACTGAAGGAGTTCATCCAGCAGCGTCTGGACCGGCGGTGGAGCCCTGAGCAGATCTGCCAGGCCCTGCGCACCGTTTTCCCGGACGAGCCCGAGCGGCACCTCGCTCACGAGACCGTCTACCAGGCCGTCTATCTGCCGCACCGCGGCGGCCTGGAACGCACTCCCGGCGTCCTGCGCAGCGGCCGGCCCGCTCGCCGTCGACGCCGTCGACCCGACGAGCGCGCCACCCGGTTCATCGACCCCGGCACTCTGATCATCCACCGCCCGGAGGAGCTCAACGACCGTCAAATAGCCGGAAGTTGGGAGGGAGACCTGATCGTCGGCAAGGGTAACCGGTCCGCGATAGGCACCCTGGTCGACCGGTCCACCCGCTACGTCAAACTCCTCCACCTGCCCGGTGGCCGGGGCGCCGAGCAGGTCCGCGACGCGCTCGTCCACGCCCTCGGCGACCTCCCCGCCGAACTGGCCCGCTCGGTGACCTGGGATCAGGGCAGCGAGATGAGTCGGCATGACGAGTTCACCCGCGCCACCGGCATCCCCGTCTACTTCTGCGAGCCCGCCAGCCCCTGGCAACGCGGCTCGAACGAGAACACGAACGGCCTGTTGCGTCAGTACTTCCCCAAGAGCACCGACCTGTCCGTCTTCGGCGCCGAGGACCTCGCCTTCGTCGCCGCCGAACTCAACAGCCGCCCCCGCAAGACCCTCAACTGGAACACCCCCGCGAACCTCTTCGCTAAGCTCGTCGCAACACTGGAATGATCACCGTGTTGCGACGATGACTGGAATCCGCCCGTCGATGCACAGAAGGTCAACGCGTCCGTAGCGGGCGATCGTCTTGGTCAGCTGCTTTTCGTCTGCTGCCTCCACGAGTTCGTTCACGAGCTTCGCTGCGAGTGCGTATCGGACCCGGTAGCCGGCCATCGCGGCGGCGGTGCCCAGACCGATCAGCAGGTGAGACTTGCCAGTGCCGGAGTCACCGATCAGGCACAGGGGCTCGCCCTTGCGGATCCACTCGCAGGTCCCGAGATTGTTGATGACTGCGGGATTGATGTTGGCGTTGGCGCCGTAGTCGAAATCTGACAGCCACTTCTGACGCGGGAAGCCGGCAGCGCGAATCCTGCGTTCGGACCGGCGGCGATCTCGGTCCTCGCATTCGGCCATCAGTAGTTCGGCGAGGAACCCTCGATAGGACAGGCGCTCGCGTTCCGCCCGGCTGACGATGTCCGGGAACTGGGCTCGCATCGTGGGAAGCCGAAGCACCCGGCATGCGGTGTCGATGGCAGCGTCCGAGGCCGGCTCGGTCAGGGTGTGGTGCGGGCTGGTCATGAAGACTCCTTCCGGGGACCACGCAGCAGCTGGTCCCATGCCTCCAGGGCGGGCAGCGGTCGGTTGTCGATGGGGAGCTGGGCGACCCGCCGCATGGTCAGGCTGGTGACCTGCGGATCAGGGGCGGGTGCCGCAGGCTCGGGGCTCGGG
This sequence comes from Streptomyces sp. NPDC058678, assembly GCF_042714835.1. NCBI lineage: Bacteria > Bacillati > Actinomycetota > Actinomycetes > Kitasatosporales > Streptomycetaceae > Streptomyces > Streptomyces sp. NPDC058678. The sequence continues at coordinate 2,635 of NZ_JBHXSG010000154.1, forward strand.
GTGTCGGCGCTGACCGTCGGGGGCCTGCCGCCCATCTCGGCGACTTTGCGGGCCTCCAGCGCGACGACATCGTGGGTGAAGGCGCCCACCGCCAGGGCGGCCCGGATGCCGGCGATCACGTCGGGGTGCCGCAGGTGGCGGTGCAGCAACAGGACCTGGACCAGGGCTTTGGTGCCCTCGATGTCGCCCAGGGCAGATTTTGCTGCGGCCCAGAGTGCCTCATGCGTGGTGGTGAAGGAGCCGTTTGCCCGGGCCTGGTCGAGGGCTTCGGAGCCGGCGAAGGCGCCGGGCTTGCGCAGGAGGACCTCCAGGAAGTGGTCCAAGACAATGCGCTCCTCGCCCCGGCCGGTCACCCGCGGGTGCCGGGCGATCTCGGTGCGGCCGTCGTAGACGATCAGCTCGATGGACCGCAGCACCACTCGGATCTTGTGCCCGATGAACCGGGCCGGGACCGAGTACCGGCACATCTTCACGGTGATCATCGCGTGGCGGTCGACCCGCGGCGTGAGTGTCAGTCCGGTCTCGAACACCTCTCCGGGCAGCGGCATCAGCAAAGGCGCCTCGTGCGTAAAGTCCTGGCCGATAGTGCGGATCCGCAGACCGATTCTGCGGGCATCCTCCCGGCGTTCGAACTCCAGGAGCCGGGCATTGAGTTCGTCCAGGCTGCCGGTCTCCGGCACCGGGGTCAGGTAGTTGCGGCGGAAGTAACCGACCTGCCCCTCCACTCCGCCCTTCTCATGGGCGCCGCGCAAGCCGGGCTCGCAGTAGAAAGGAACGAAGCCGTAGTGCTGGTGGAACGCGGTCCAGCGCGGGTTCTCACTCCCGCGACCGACTCCGGAAGATCACCTTGGTGACCGCCGGGGTGAGGTTGTCGAACCGGACCTGGCCACCGGGGACACCCCCGAGCACGGAGAAGGCGTGCACGTGTCCTTCGAGAAACGCCTGCTGGCCAGAGGACACCGAGATCCGGTGCACTGCCTTGCCGGAGTAGGCCAGACGCAGGGCGAACAGGTAGCACCGGGTCATCGTCCCCGCCAGGTTCACCCAGACCTCACCGAAGTCGACCTCGGCGTCAGCGCCGGGCCGGTTGTGCCGGACGATGAACCCGTCGGCAGTGGCGCCGGCCTCCGCGGCGATCGGAGGGCGGCGGGCCGACACGTAGTCACGGACCGTGGGATACGGGACATCGGCTGAAAGTTCCTCCTCCAGCCGGGACACGATCCGCCGGACCGTGTGCCGCTGCTTGCGCGGCGCCTCCAGATCCGCCCGCAGCCAGTCGTCAATCGTCTTCTTGAACGGGTCCAGCCGCGGTGAACGGCGTACCGGCGGTCGGCGCGGCTTCGGCACCGGCGAGGACAACGCCTCCCGTACCAGTCGGCGATGCACCCCGTGCTTTCGAGCCAGTGCCCTGATCGACAGGCCCTCCCGCCAGGAGTCATGGCGGATGCGTTGCAAGATCAGTCACCGGACGAGGCGCTCGTGTCCAGGACGAGTTGGTCGAAGGTCTGGGTCGAGCCGAGGTCGACCTGGAACCAGTCGCCGGACTGCATGCCGTGTCCCAGGCTCCACCGGGTGGCCGCGTCGTCGTCGATGGCCTTGGTGGGCGGGTCGTCCGGGCTGCTCGCGGAGGCCGATGCCTGCCAGTCGTCGCGGGGCAGGGCCACCTCGTCGGTGAGCGGGGTGAGGGACGCGCCGGTGGGCAGGGTGTAGCCGAGCCACTGGTCGCCGATGCGTACCTGGGGCTGCTGGGCGAGGAGGCTGCTGTCGTAGCTGATCAGTGCCTTGCTGCCGTCAGGGTTGCGGAAGGGAATGTCGACGGAGTTGATGGCGGCGGGGTCGGTGCTGCCGTTCTGGCTGCTTCCGCTCCAAGGCGCAGCTGCTCACCAGCGTCCTGGCCCTCCGCGACGAAACCGACATCGAACAGCTCGGCAGTGAACGCCCCCGGGGTCTGGCCTTTCTGCGTCATCTGGTCGACACCACCGGCCGCAACGCGGACCGGGCGGGCATCGTCCGGCTGTACGCCGTCCTTTCGGCAGAGAGCGTCACCGAAGGCCACCCCGCGCAGGAGTACTTCCGTGACCGTTACGCAGGTCTGCGCGCCATGGTCACCGAAGCCCTTGCCGAAGCATGCGAACTCGGCGAGACCCGGGCGGACTTGAACCTCGAAGACGCTGCCAACGCCGTCATGGACGGCCTCCAGGTCCAGTGGCTGCTCGCCCCCGAGTCCGTCGACATGGCCGCCTCCGCGGACCGCGTCATCGCCGCGCTCCTGGCCGACCTCACCGACAGCCGCATCTGATCCCACGGGCCGCTCGCCTCCCCGAGTCTGCGGCCTCGGGATCACGGCAACGCAACAGCGCGCTCGGGGTGCCGTCGGTTCGGAGTCGGCGCCCGTCCCCGCGTCCATGGCCGTGGGAACGGGCATGCCGCTCAAGGCATGCGGCACGAGTCGTTCGGCATCGGCCGCCCGCGCGGCTCCATCCCGGCGGAGCGGTTCGCGCCCGGAGCAACTCGGGTCCTTTGGCTCAGCGGGGGACGCGAGATACCGCCCGGCCGGCAGGTGGCGCCCATGTCCCGCGCCGACGGTAAGCGGGAACGGCCCGAGGGCGAACGATTCGGACTGGGAGCGCAATCCGTTGCATCAAGCGGAGGTGGAGGCGGGGGCCGGGGCCGGGGCCGGGGCGGGGGAGGGGCCCCGGGCCATCTGTGAGCGGTGCAGGTCCGTGGATCTGGCGTGCGCTGGCCTGCTGGGAGGGCGCAGGTCACCCGTTCATGCTGCGGCTGGTTTTGGCGGAATGTGAGGTATGGGTTGTTACTCACTTTTGGGTGATGGGTGGGATGTGGGCGGGGTGACGGGCCGCGGCGGATGGGTGCCTTTTGCCGCAGCCTGTACGTTCCTTGAGCTGACGGACCAGCAAATCGCCGCATTCATCGTGTAGATGGACGTTGCATTCGAGAGTCACAGAAATATGGGCAATCTGTAACACGGTTCGCATGTCGTTGGCCCGGCGGGCGCCGGCGGCCAGGGTGTGCGTGTGCGGCCGACCGGCCGCCACCCGCACACCGCACCACCCCTCCGTCCCAGCCCTACGGCGTGTTCCAGGGACGGAACTGGTGCCTGCATCCTGCAGGGAGACTTTGTGTCTGTTTCGACTGTTTCCGCCCGTCACCTGGCTGCCGCCTCGCTCGCGGCCGCCGCCGTGATCGGGGCGGTGGCGCTGCCGGCGTCCGCTGCCGACCACCCGCGTCCGGACCGCACGCGGGTCGAGATCAGCAGCGTGCAGTACGACTCCCCGGGCCGCGACAACCGCTCCAACCGCTCCCTGAACAAGGAGTGGGTGGAGCTCACCAACACGACCCGCCACGGCGTGAACCTGGACGGGTGGACGCTCGCGGACGAACACGGCCGCACCTACACCTTCGACCACTACCGCCTGGACGGCCGTGCCACGGTGCGCATCCACACCGGTGTAGGCCGCGACACCCGCACCGATCTCTTCCAGGACCGCCGCCACCACGTGTGGGACAACCACGCCGGCACCGCCACCCTGCGCAACGACCGCGGCCGCTTCATCGACGACGCCTCCTGGGGCAACGACCGCCACCACAGCGACCGCAGCGACCGCCACCACAGTGACCGCAGCAGCCATGGCCGCCACCACGGTGACAGCAGCGACCATGGCCGTCACCACGGTGACCGCAGCGAGCGCGGCGGCCACCACCACGGCGACCGCTCCCACGGCTGATCCTCAGACGCGCCTGCCGGTGACGGCTGACCGTGGCACCGGCATGCTCGTGTAAGGCGGCGGCGCGCCCGGCCCTTTAACGGCCGGCGCGCCGCCGACGTGCGCCTGGCGTGACCCTTTTCTTGAGCGATCCGGCGCGACCCTCCGAAGAGGGTCTGGTCGGAACCGGTCGTCCCCCGCCGCCCTCGTGCCTCTGCCCCACGGCCCTTAACTCGTCAAGGGGCTCGATTACCTTTCTGCCGAGCACGCGGAAACCTGTGTCGGCTGGAGTAGACATTGGGGAGTGGTGTGGTTATGGTTTCTCTCGTAGCCGACATCAAGCAGGGCCTGGCAGACACGAACTGCCGGTCAGCAGTACAGGAAAGTTGCAGTTCGCAGGACGGTGCGGTGGTGGAGTTCCGAAGCCAGAGCGGT
>NZ_JBHXSG010000155.1:0-6735 GCF_042714835.1 Streptomyces sp. NPDC058678
GGTCGCCGCCCGCGTAGATCACGAGCTTGCCGCCTTCGGCGATGGCGGCCTGGTACAGCTCGTCGAGGGTCCTGGTCTCCTCGGCGCCGGCGCCGCGCGCGGCTGTGGTGGGGGCTGCCGCGGCAGGGGACGCCGTGGCGCCGAGCGTGCCGAGGCCGAGCGCGGCGCCCGCTCCGGTGGCGAGGAGGCGCCGTCGGCTGGGAAGGCTGGTCACTTGGGTAACCCTCTCTGCGTGGGGGCAGGGATGTTCCCGGCGCACGGGCGGCGGACCGCCTCGGCCGGGAGGGTGGGAGCGGAAGCAGCGAAGCCGGTGGTCTCGTACGGTCTGCGCCTCAGACCGGCGGTGAGCTTGCCGGAGTCGAGGATGTCGGAGGCGAGCCGGTGGCCGTCGGCGGGGGTGCGGCCGGCGTCGGTCGGCAGCGCCTCCTGCTCGCTGTTGACGAGGGTGGCGGTCCTGTTCTTGCTGCGACCGGAACGTCCAGATCGAGGCCGGTGAATTCGAGTGTGCTCATCAGGACTCTTCGCTGTTCCATCGAGGATGGGACCCGCTGACGCGAGCCATTCATCTGACAAGACGGTATCTGACACATCAGATGTTGTTGCCATGGGGGCACCCGGTGTGATGCGAGTCGCACTGGGCCTGCTATTGCGGCCACCGTTGGCCGGGTGGGTGGTGCCGTGGCGTGAAGTGCATGGGGCGCCGATGGAGGTCCGGGCGGAGTTGGGAGAGAGCCTGCGGAGCACCGGGCAGACGGTGGTGTCCAGGCAGCCGTACTCATGGTGGTCTCCGCCGTGGCGGTCTCGGCCGTATCCAGGCGGGGCAGCAAGACGGTGTCGGGGAAGATCAGCAGAAAGGTCGAGCACGGCGCCAGCACGGGCCTCGACGGCGGCCGCGCCCGTGATCTCGGGTGCTCCTCGACCACGCCGACCGGATCCTGGCCGCCGTGCGGGGGGCCGAGAGCGCCCTCGCGGCGGTCAAAGGCACGGTCACCGCCACTGCCACCCTCGCCGCGTTGCCGTTGACCGTCGCCCAGATCGCGGCCGACGTTATTCTCGCCCTGTCCCGCCGCACCACGTGTACTACCTCCCGCTCCACCTTCTCTACCGGCATTGCTACTTGTGGAGATGGAGGTGGTGGCCGGCCCCGGGCGATGGGGTGCCCTGCCGTCCCATCGGGGGAATCGGCGGAGGTCTGGGCTTCAGGAGCATGCGAACCGCCCACGAAATCACGGGAGTTCGCGGGCGGTCTGTCCGGATCATTGGAGCTACGGAGCTGTGGAGCTGTGGAGTTACGGCGTCACGGTCAGCGGTGTGCGGCCCACCGTCGTCGAGCCGTCGCCGAACTCCACGACGCCGACGTACTCCGGGCCCGGTTCGGCGTACGTCGTTGCCTACGAACGTCAGGAACACCGGAGCCGGACCTGTGTCATGCCACCGGCTAGCGCTGCAGTGTCAGCACGCCCGGCCGGTAGGGCAGGAGGCCGTAGTCCCCGCCGTCGGTGCTGGGGTCGCGTCCCTGGTAGAGGAACTGCAGATTGCAAGGGTCGATGGTCTTGGTCTGGTCGGGGTTGGTGCGAACCAGATCGCCGTGGCTGATGTCCCTGGTCCAGGCCGTCGCGCCACTGTTGGCACTGCCGGCGAAGGGGCTGGTCACGGTCTCGGCCTGCGGCTGCGGTGTCCACGTGCCGTCGAGGCTGGTGGCCGTGAACGCGCGGAAGTAGCGACCGTATCCTGTGTAGTTCTGGGCCTCGACGATCATGAGGTACTGGTTCTGGCCCTGGACCTTGTAGACCTCCGGCGCCTCGAACAGGTTGAGCGGCGTGTCGCTCATGATCTTCGTGAACGAACCGAAGGTGCCCGGGAAGTTGCCGATGGGCATGCCGGCACGGTAGATGCCGCCCTCATCGTCGGCGAAGAACATGTACATGTTCGTGTCGTCGCCGATGAGGGTCACGTCGAGGGGGCCGCCCTTCGGGAGGGTGCCCGTGAACAGCTCCTGCTGCGCGGACCAGCCGTTGGGGTTGGTGGGGTCGCTCGAGGTGCGGTAGGAGAAGCTGTAGGGCCAAGCCCCGTTGTAGGCGAGCACCCAGAGGTTCTTCGGGGCGAAGTAGAACAGCGTCGGCGCGATGCCGTCGAAGGGGATCGTGTTCTGGGTGGCGGTGGCCATGTCGGACCAGTTCGTGAAGGGGCTGAAGGTCGTCAGTCCCCAGCGCCCGTCGTTACCGGCGAGGGTGTTGTGCGTCGTGGCATAGACGACGTGCTTGCCGTTGTAGACGACGCTGGTGAAGTCCTTGAGCGAGGCCCACCCTGCCTTCGGCTCCGCCAGTGGGCCGGTCGATGTCCAGCGGTACGTCGGTGGAAGAGCACACACGTTGTTCGCCCCTGACAGGCCGGTCCACTTCTGGTTGGTGCCGCCGTGGCAGGACCAGAGCTGCACTCCCGTGCCGTTGGCTTTGCCCCAGCCCGCGACTTCCAGGCAGAGTCCGGAGCGCACGCCGATGATCGTGCCGTCGGGGTTCACCCGCCACTGCTGGTTGTCGCTGCCGTTGCATGCCCAGATCTGCACCGGGGTCCCGGAGGTGGTGGCGCCGCCCCGGGCATCCAGGCACTTGTTGCCGTACACGGTCAGCTGACTGCTGTCCGTCAGCGTCCACTGCTGGTTGGTGCCGCCGTGGCAGTCCCAGATGTGCACGTTGGCGCCGTCGGTCTGGCTGACGCCCGCCACATCGAGACAGCGGCCGGAATCAACGCCGCGCACGTCGCTGGTGGTGGCCGCCTGGGCCGGGCCGGCGACGAGCAGCGCCGCCAACGCGGCCAGGGCCGCGACCACGGCGGCGAGCACCGCCGACGGGCGTCTGTGGCTGAAACTACGTGTGCGCATAAGGACCTCGTCATCCTTAAGCAAGCGGGTCCGGTCCACCCCGTCAGAGGCTGTCCGGATGCCGACGCGATACACCCATGTCCGATATCCCGAACAATGGTCGAAGTGTCGAGCAATTGGATGATAAAGATCCGACGATCAACGTCAATACTTCTCACACGATTCGCGAGCAGAAACGTTCGCAGGCTGAAACCAGGCGGCTACAAGTCCCGTGGTCGCAAGGGTCTTTGACACGAGGGTCAGGTAGCGGTGCGGGCGCGGACTTGGACAAGCACCGTTGCAGTACCGGTTGCCGCCGCTCCCGAAAAGGTTGCCGCCCGGTCCAAGTGCACGACTTGAGGATGACGGACCGCGATCCCGGTGACCCAGTCGATGGTCATCGTCTTCTCGTTGTCGGTGAGCAAAAGCGGGACCACGCCAGCCATGCGCAGAACAACAGCGTCTCGCGCTCGCTTCCACCGCCCGGACCAGGCACTTCGGGCCTAATCCCCAGTCGAACTGAAACCAGAGACCGGGCTCGGCGATCCACGGCCGGTAAGTACGACAGTGGCCGGCCCGCCACTGTTCCCTTCCGCCCGCGCGACCGCCCGCCGCGTCGTCCGCTCGTCCCCGGTGAACCCCAGTAGATGGAGGCGTTCGTGGAGCTTGTCGGCTCGCACCGTGCGCTGCGACCGGTCGACCCACTCCTCACTTTGGCATGAATGGGTCGATCTAGGATCTTGTGCTGTCCGCTCTCAACTCCTAGGATCCGTGCCGTCCGAAGGATCGGTTTACGTTCGCAGTGCCGAACGCGCCCGGCCGAAGCGGCTTGAGCATGGTGCACATGCCGGGCATGACAGCACCCGCATCATCCGTACCAGTAAGGCTCTCCCCCACACGCCAAGTGCCGGACTTGGAAGGTGCACCCGGCATTCGTGCGGCGAGCCCCGATCGCCTCCCGGAGCATCGTGTGACGTCGCCCGCACCATGCCCGCGCCCGCGCCGCGCGGCCGTGGTCCTCCTGTCGGGCCTGGCGCGGCCGGCCCGTCGTCCAACTCGTAGGCCGTGCCTGGGGCACGTTGTATCCCAGCCCCGTGCCGCCGCCCCCATCCCGCCAGGTCACCCCACTGACCGGCGGCGACGCCTTCGACGGAACGACCGTGAAACCGAAGCGGGAATCGAACCACAATCCAGACCACGACAAGTGGTCCGTCAACAACGGCTTGACCCTGCGCACCGCGACGGCCACCAACGACCTGTACTGGGCCCGCAATACCCTCACCCACCGGATTCAGGGACCCACCTCCACCGCGACCATCCAGCTGGACTACGCGACGATCCGCGACGGACAGCAACTGGAACACCACCGGCACCGGCGCCGAAGTCGCGAGCGCCAACGTCACGGGCTACGCCGCGCAGACACGCGGCGGCTCCGTCCGTATCGCAGGTTCGCACTGACCACACCCCGAGCGCAGCAACGTTCCTCCCCCGCATCTGACCAGCTGCTCAGTCCCCGACCCGCAGCACCAGGAAGGACCACACCATGGCCAGTACCGCCGTCCACAGGCCAACGGCTCACCCGACCGCAGTGAGATCACCCGCCACCGGTACGGGACTCACCCGGGCAGCCGCCTGGGTGGTGGGCCTCCTGCTGGTGTTCGCCGTCGTGCCCGCCGCGGTGCAGCCCACCGCGGCCAGGGCCGACAACCCGATCGTGCAGAACGTCTACACCGCCGACCCGGCCCCGCTGGTCTACAACGGACGGGTCTACCTCTACACCGGGCACGACGAAGACGGCTCCACCTCCTTCGTGATGAAGGACTGGCGGGTGTGGTCCTCCGCCGACATGGTCAACTGGACCGACCACGGCTCCCCGCTCAGCCTGACCACCTTCAGCTGGGCGTCCACCGACGCCTGGGCGGGCCAGGCCATCGAACGGGGCGGCAAGTTCTACTGGTACGTGCCGGTGACAGCCCGGGCGACCGGCCGGATGGCCATCGGCGTGGCAGTGTCGGACAGCCCCACCGGCCCCTTCCGCGACGCCCTCGGCCACCCGCTGATAGAGAACAGTGAGATCGACCCGACCGTCTTCATCGACGACGACGGCCAGGCCTACCTGTACTGGGGCAACCCGAACCTCTGGTACGTCAAGCTGAACGCGGACATGACGTCCTACGCAGGCAGCCCCACCCAAATCCCCCTCACCACCGCGGGCTTCGGAACCCGCACCGACAACCCCGACCGCCCCACGCTGTACGAAGAAGCACCCTGGATCTACAAGCGGAACGGCCTGTACTACATGGTGTTCGCGGCCAAGTGCTGCTCGGAGTTCATCGCCTACTCCACGGCACCCAGCCCGACCGGGCCGTGGACCTACCGTGGAACAGTCATGCCCGCCCAGGGCAACAGCTTCACCAACCACGCGGGCATCGTGGACTTTCAGGGCAACTCGTATTTCTTCTACCAAAACGGCGCCCTCCCGGGCGGCGGCAACTTCACCCGCTCGGTCGCAGTGGAGAAGTTCTCCTACAACGCTGACGGAACGATCCCGACGATCAACATGACGGACACCGGTGCACCCCAGCTCGGCACGCTCAATCCGTACGTACGCCAGGAGGCCGAGACGATCGCCTGGGGCTCCGGGATCGAGACCGAATGGACCAGTGACGGCGGAATGAACGTCGGCTGGATCGAAAACGACGACTACATCAAGGTCAAGGGCGCGGCCTTCGGATCCGGCGCGGCCTCCTTCACCGCGCGCGTGGCCTCCGCCACCGGCGGCGGCACCGTCGAACTGCGCCTGGGCAGTCCGAGCGGGACGGTCGTGGGCCGGTGCAGTGCGCCGAACACCGGCGGCTGGCAGACCTGGACCACGGTGACCTGCCCAGTGAGCGGCGCGACGGGAACCCAGGACCTCTACCTGCGGTTCACCGGCGGCAGCGGCTACCTGTTCAACATGAACTGGTGGCAGTTCACCCGCGCCGCCTAACCGCACCGCGTTGACTTGCTCCTCAGGCTGAAGCCCGAGGATTCGGCCTTCCCGTCCGAAGACTGTGCTGCTAAGCGGCACAGTCTTCGGACGGGAATCCGTGGCTTCCGCCGCCTGCGCCAGCACCTCCCACGCCTGCTCCGACAACTCGAACCGGGAACGCCTGCGACGCTCCACACGGCCCTCACTGCGCGCCGCCTCCACCCACCGCCACACCGTCCGCGGATGCACCCCCGCCCGCACATGCGCCGACGTCACACCACCAGCCGCATCCAGCTGAAGCAATCGCCCCACCAACACCGGCCGCGACACCGAGACCAAGCCCTCAAGCTCCCGCTCCCCCACCCGGCCCTCCCGGCCACACATCCAGGGCCCCGCCTCCACCGCGACCGTCGTGCTCGACTGCTCCGGGATGGCGGACGGCGACCGGGCCGGGCTGGCGATGCTGCGGGACTCCTCCGCCTGGATCGACGTCACGCGGCAGGATGGCGTCAGCAGGCTGGTGATGTTCGACGGCCTGACCATGGACGCCCGCTGGAACACCAGCAGCACCGGCACCGAGCAGGCCCGCGCCGACCTCCCCGCGTCCGGCAGCCGCGTCTGGCTGCGCGCCGCCGCCGACGGGCCGCCAGGCGACGACGCGTGAGGCTGATTCCGGCACCCTGAGCATCCTGTTCGATCGCCGGAACCCCGCCCGGCGGCTGTGGGCAAGGCGGCAGCCCGGCTCGGCCGGTAGGTTCGGGGCCTTCTCATGATGGCCTTGAGGAGCCGGTATGCCTTGGCCGTCATCGTCGGCAGCAGTTGCCCGCAGGCGCACCGATGACGGGCCGTTCCGTCCGGTGCCCCTACGTGGAGAGGGGGCGCCGGACGGAACTACGCCGTCCGG
>NZ_JBHXSG010000156.1:0-6594 GCF_042714835.1 Streptomyces sp. NPDC058678
CGACAGCGCCACCCCGTCACAGCAGACGGCCACCGCACCCGGCGACGCCAGCACCTGCCGCGCGAACCACCCCGCCAACGTCAGACCACCCACAGACCCGGCAGACACATCCGTCCACGCCGCAACCAGACCGGCCCGCTCCTCGGACGACAACACCTCCACCCGCCCCACCGGCCGCGACGGATCCCCCACCACCGCCTCCAACACCCGCACAAACCGCTCCGCCAGCAACACAGCCGACGCACGATCGAACAGGTCCACGCTGTACTCCACTTCTCCCTTCAGCCCCCCGGCGCCGCCCTCCTCGGCTCGGACTGCGGAGACGTGGAACACGAGGTCGAACTTCGCCGCCCCCGTGGCGGCGAGCTCGGGCGCCACCGTCAGGTCGGGCAGCTGCGCCACCGTGTCGAGCGCCGCGCTCTGCTCGTCGTTGTTCCACTCCAGAACGGTCTGGAAGAGGGGGTGGCGGGAGGGTGAGCGTTCGGGGTTGAGGGCTTCGACGAGGCGTTCGAAGGGGATGTCCTGGTGGGCGTAGGCGGCCAGGTCGGTCTCCCGGACCCGGGCCAGCAACTCCGTGAAGGTGGGGTCGCCGGACAGATCCGTGCGCAGGACAAGGGTGTTCACGAAGAACCCGACCAGGTCCTCCACCGCGTCATCGGTCCGTCCGGCAATCGGCGAGCCGATCGGGATGTCCGTGCCCGCACCCAGCCGCGACAGCAGAACCGCCAGCGCCGCCTGCACCACCATGAAGCTGCTGCACTGGTGCTCGCGCGCCAGTTCCTCCAGCCGGCGGTGCAGTCCGGCAGGGACGGTCAGCGGAACCGACTCGCCCCGGTGGGACGGGGCGGCCGGGCGGGGACGGTCGACGGGCAGCTCCAGCTCTGCCGGGAGACCGGCCAGTTCGCGCTTCCAGTACGCGAGTTGACGGGAGACGGTCGACTCGGGGTCGTCCTCGGAGCCCAGCACCTCGCGCTGCCACAGCGTGTAGTCGGCGTACTGGACCGGCAGCGGGGCCCACGCGGGGGTGGTGCCCGCGTGGCGGGCCGCGTACGCGGTCGTCAGGTCGCGGGCCAGGGGGCCCAGGGACCAGCCGTCGCCTGCGATGTGGTGGATCAGGACGAGCAGGACGTGTTCGTGCGCGGAGACCTCGAACAGCCATGCTCTGATCGGGAGTTCCGTAGCCAAGTCGAAGCCGTGGCGCGCCGCTTCGGTGATCCGGTCGTGTAGTGCGCTCGCCTCGACCCGTTCGACGAGCAGCTCGGGGCGCGCCTGTTGCGGGGAGAAGACGACCTGGTGGACGCCGGTGGCGTCGCCCGCGAAGACCGTGCGCAGGGTCTCGTGCCGCTCCGCCACGTCCGCCAGCGCGGCCCGGAGCGCCTCCTGGTCGACGGTGCCGGTCAGGCGCAGGGCGGTCGGCAGGTTGTAAGTGGGACTCGGTCCCTCGAACCGGTTGAGGAACCACAACCGCTGCTGGGCGAAGGACAGCGGGACGCGCTCGGGACGCGGCCCCGCGGCCAGTGGCGTACGGGCGCCTTCGGCGGACGTGAGGACGGCGGCCAGCCCCGCCACCGTCGGGGTCTCGAAGAGCCGGCGGACGGGGATCTCGACGCCGAGAGTGGAGCGGATCCGGTTCATGAGGCGGGTGGCGAGCAGTGAATGGCCGCCGAGGTCGAAGAAGCTGTCGTCGATGCCGGGTTCGGGGACACCGAGCACCTCGGAGAACAGCCCGCACAGGATCTCCTCCTGCGGCGAGCGCGGCCTGCGGCCCGTCGCGGCACCGCCGAGCTCGGGAGCGGGCAGGGCCCTGCGGTCGACCTTGCCGTTCGCGGTCAGCGGGAGCGCGTCGAGGGCGACGAACGCCGAAGGGATCATGTGCGCCGGCAGGGTCGTGGCCAGGTGGGCGCGCAGCGACGTCGGGTCGGCGGCCGTACCGGGCGACGCAACCACGTAGGCGGTCAGACGCCGGTCGCCGGGCCGGTCCTCGCGGACCGTGACGAAGGCCTGGGCGACCTGTGCGGCGGTGGTCAACGCGGCCTGGATCTCGCCGGGTTCGATGCGGAAGCCGCGGACCTTGACCTGGTCGTCGACGCGTCCCTGGTACTCCAGCTCGCCCTGCGTGGTCCACCGGGCCAGGTCGCCGGTGCGGTACATGCGGGCGCCGGGCGGGCCGAACGGGTCGGCGACGAACCGTTCGGCTGTCAGGCCGGGGCGGCCGAGGTAGCCGCGGGCGAGGCCGGCGCCCGCGAGGTACAGCTCGCCCGTGACGCCGTCGGGGACCGGCCGCAGGGCCGAGTCCAGCACGTAGGTACGCGCGTTGGTGATCGGGCGGCCGATCGGCGGGGCGACGCGTCCGGCGAGGGGGCTGCTGATCGTCGCGCAGACCGTCGTCTCCGTCGGTCCGTACGCGTTGAACATCCGGCGGCCCCGCGACCAGCGTTCCACGAGGTCGGCCGGGCAGCTCTCGCCCGCCACGACCAGCGTCGTGACGGTGCCCATCGCGTCCTCGGGCATGGAGGGCAGCGCGGACGGCGGCAGGGTCACATGGGTCACCCGCTGCTCTTCGAGCAGCGCGGCCAGCGGAGCGCCCGGCAGCAGCCGTTCCTGCGGGGCAAGGACCAGACAGGCTCCCGTGAGGAGAGCCATGCAGACCTCCCAGACGGAGGCGTCGAAACTCGGCGAGGCGAACTGCAGGACTCTGCTGCCCGGTTCGACGGCGAACGCCTCGACCTGCGCGGCCACGAGACTGGGCAGGCCGCCGTGCGTGACGGCGACCCCCTTGGGGCGGCCGGTCGAGCCGGAGGTGTAGATCAGATACGCCGGGTGCGAGGGCTGCGGGGACCGGCCCGGTACGGCAGCGGACACGGCCGTCGCCGGTTCGAGCTCAGGGTGCTGTCCGGGTGCGCCGGTGCCGGCCTCGTCGATCAGCAGGCGCGGCAGCTCGGGCCCGGCCGCGCCGGCAGCGTCCAGGCGTTCGCTCAGGGCGCCCGTCGTGATCAGCAGACGGGGCGCGGCGTCACCGAGGATGTAGGCGATGCGGTCCGCGGGATAGTCGGGGTCCACCGGCAGATAGGCCGCCCCGGCCTTCATGACGGCGAGCATCGCCACGACGAGATCGGCGGAGCGCGGCAGGGAGACGGCGGCGACCTGCTCGGGGCCGAGTCCCGCCGCGACGAGCCGGCCGGCCAGCCGGTCGGAGGCGTCGTCGAGCTGCGCGTACGACAGAGGGGTGCCCTCGTGGGCCACCGCGGGCGAGTCCGGGGTGCGCAGGGCCTGGGCGCGGAACAGCTCCGGCAGCGTCGCCTCGGCCAGTGCGGGGGCCGGCCCGCTCCACGTGGCGGCGAACCGCTCGCGCTGCACGGCGGCGGGCGCGTCGGTGCGCCCGACCGGACGATCCGGGCGGTGGGCAAGGTCGCGCAGCACGCCCAGGAACCGCTCAGTGACCGACCGCGCGCCCCGCTCCTCGAACAGGTCGGGCCGGTGGTCGAGGCGGAACGCCAGACGGGTGCCGGGCACGGCGACCAGCGCGAGGGCGAAGTGCGTGGCGTCCCGGTCAGCGGCGCCGGTCAGCGTCAGTCCCGAGTGCCCCGCCAGCTCGCCCAGGGCGGCGGCGTCCAGCGGATAGCTCTCGTAGACCATGGAGGTGTCGAAAAGCTCGCCCAGGCCGGTGAGTTGCTGGATCTCGGTGAGGCCCAGGTGCTGGTGGTCGAGGAGGGCTGCCTGTTCGCGCTGCAGGCGCCCGGCGAACGCGCTCAGGGTCTCCCAGGGGTTGATCCGGGCACGCAGCGGAAGGGTGTTGATGAACAGGCCGGCCATGTCCTCGGCGCCGTCCAGGTCGGCGGGCCGGCCGGAGACGGTGACCCCGAAGACGACGTCGTCCCGCCCGGTGAGCCGGCCGACAACGACGGCCCACACGGCCTCGACCAGGGTGTTGAGGGTGACACCGGACGATCGGGCCCGTTCGGCGAGGGCGGCCGTGTCCTCCTCGGAGAGGGTGAACTCCAGCCGCTTCGGGGCGAGCGCCGCCCGGCCGGGCTGCGGCGGGGCGACGAGGCTCGGCGCGTCGAGCCCGTCCAGGGCCGCCTGCCAGGCCGCCCGGGCGGCCTCGCGGTCCTGCCCGGCCAGGTGGCCCAGGTAGTCCCGGTAAGGGCGGACCCGTGGCAGCCGTGCGCCGTCGGCGCCCCGGCCGGTGTGCTCCGCATACAGGGCGAGCAGCTCCCGCACAAGCACCGGTGACGACCAGCCGTCCAGGATGATGTGATGGTTCGTCAGGACAAGGCGCCACCGCTCCCCGCCCAGGCGCAGCAGGACGAAGCGCAGCGCCGGTGCCCGGCCGAGGTCGAACCGGCTGCCGTACTCCTCCTCGAGGATCCGGGCCGCACCGGCTTCCCGGTCCGCTTCCGCCAGGTGCGTCAGATCGATCTCACGCCACGGCAGCGGCGGCTCGGCCACCACGACCTGCACGGCGTGCCCGGCAGCGGTCCTGCGGAACGCCGAACGCAACGCCGTGTGCCGGTCCAGCACCTGCCGCGCGGCCGCGCACAGGGCCGCGGCGTCGAGCGCGCCCTCGATGTCGACGGCCAGCTGCGCCGTGTAGACGTCCGGCGCGGAATCGTCGTAGGCGCTGTGGAAGAACAGTCCTTCCTGCAGCGGCGACAACGGCAGTATGTCCTCCAGCACGCGGCCCGGCCGTACCGTGGCCCCGTCCACCGCTGCGGCCGTCTCCGCCTCCAGCGTCTCGATCTCGGCCTGGCTCACCGCGACCAGGGGCACGTCGGACGGGGTGAGACCGCCCGCCCCCAGGGTCCGGCTGTGCTCGGCCAGCTCACGCAGCGCCCGGAACCAGCCTTCCGCCAGCTCCCGTACGCTCTCCTCGCCGAGCAGTTCGCCGGCCCAGGTCCAGGAGGCGACCAGCTCGGGCCCGTGCTCGCCGTCGTGCGTGGCGGCGTTGACCTCCACTGTGTGTGCCAGGGCGAGTCCGGGATCCTCGGCGGCGCCGGCCAGCGGCACGGCCGTCCAGTCCGAGGCCTCGGCCGACGGGTCCGCCGACGCGAACCGGCCCAGGTAGTTGAAGCCGATCTGCGGCCGGATCAGCGTCGGCTCATCGCCCGGTCCCGGCCGCGGGGCGAGGTACCGTACGAGCCCGTATCCGATGCCCTTGTCGGGAACGGAACGCAGTTGCTCCTTGACCCGCTTCAGCGCCGCCCCAGCGGCTGCCGCATCGCTCCGCCCGTCCCCGGACGCGTGCGTCTCGGGCGCCAGCCGGACCGGGTGGATGCTCGTGAACCAGCCCACGGTACGCGACAGTTCAGCGCCGGGCACGGCATGCTCCACCCGGCCGTGCCCCTCGAGGTCGAGCAGCACCTCCGTGGCCCGGGGGTCACCGTGCCCGCGCCGCCACCGCGTCGCCGCCGTCGCGAACGCGGCCAGCAGAACCTCCTCGATCCCCGCCCGGAACAGTGCGGGCGTCTCACCCAGCAGCGTCTCGGTGACGTCGACGGGGAGCCGCAGCTCGAGACGGCCCGCCGTGGCGAAGGTGTCGAGCACCGGGTCCAGGGGACGGTCGCCGAGCAGCGGGTCGGGCTCGGCCAGCATCCGCTCCCACAGGTCGCGCTCCGCCTCCCGGGCCGGCGCGGCCTCGACCAGCTTCCGGGCCCAGCTCCGGAACGACGTGCCCACCGGCTCCAGCCCCGGCCGCCGTCCCTCGGACAGGGCCTGCCAGATCTCCTCCAGGTCCTGCGCGAGGATCCGCCAGGACACACCGTCCACCGCGAGATGATGCACGACCATGAGCAGCCGCCCCTGCCGATCGCGGCCACGGTCGAACCACACCGCCCGGAGCATCGCACCCGACGCCGGATCCAGCACACGCCGGGCCCGTTCTCCCTCGGCCGCCATCAGCTCGTCCAGCGCCCGGCCGTCCATCGCCGCGGCGTCCACCCGCCGCACGACCGACGCCGCGGAGGGCACGCCACCAGGAGCCATGACGTCCAGGGCCCACTCGACGTCCGTACGCAGCCGAAGGCGCAGCGCGTCATGGTGGTCGAGCAGCAGCTGTACGGCGGTGACCAGCCGTTCGCCGTCCAGCGCCGCCGGTACGCGCAGTACGACGGACTGGTTGAACTGCCCGATGGGGCCGCCACGTTCGGCCAGCCAGCGCATCACGGGAGTGAGCGGTACGACACCGAACCGCGAGTCCTCGCTCTCCGCCGCCCCGGCGCCGCCACCGTCCCCGGCGGCCGTGCCGACGACCGCGGCGAGCGCCTCGATCGTCTTGCGCTCGAACACGTCCCGCGCAGAGAGGGCCAGCCCGGCTCGACGGGCCCGGCTGACCAGCTGGATCGACATGATGCTGTCGCCGCCGAGGTCGAAGAAGCTGTCGTCGATGCCGACCCGGTCGAGGCCGAGGACGTCGGCGAACAGGTGGCACAGGATCTCTTCCTGCGGGGTGCGCGGGGCGCGGCCAGAGGTCTCCGTGTGGGGGTCGGGGGTGGGCAGGGCCTTGCGGTCGAGTTTGCCGTTGGCGGTCAGTGGGAGGGCGTCGAGGGTGACGAAGGCTGCGGGGATCATGTAGTCGGGCAGGGTCTGGGCGAGGTG
>NZ_JBHXSG010000157.1:0-6162 GCF_042714835.1 Streptomyces sp. NPDC058678
CACGGCGAAGGGGGCGGCCTCCCGAGCGGGAGGCCGCCCCCTTCGCCGTGCCCGGCTTCGGCGCGTCTAGGAACCCGTGACCTCGACCGCCGCCAGGTTCTTCTTGCCCCGGCGCAGCACCAGCCAGCGCCCCTGCAGCAGGTCCTCCTTGGCGGGGACGGCGTCCTCCGCGGCGACCTTCGTGTTGTTCACGTAGGCGCCGCCCTCCTTGACCGTGCGGCGCGCGGCCGACTTGCTGGCGACCAGGCCGACCTCGGCGAACAGGTCGACCACCGGACCGAGCTCGGCGACCTGGATGTGCGGCACCTCGGACAGGGCCGCTGCCAGCGTCTTCTCGTCCAGGTCGGTCAGCTCGCCCTGGCCGAAGAGCGCCTTGGACGCGGTGACCACGGCGGCCGTCTGGTCGGCGCCGTGCACCAGCGTCGTCAGCTCCTCCGCCAGCGCGCGCTGAGCCGCCCGCGCCTGCGGACGCTCCTCGGTCTGCCGCTCCAGCTCCTCGATCTCCTCCTGGGACCTGAAGCTGAAGATGCGCAGGAACTTGGAGACGTCCCGGTCGTCCGCGTTCAGCCAGAACTGGTAGAAGGCGTACGGCGTGGTCATCTCGGGGTCGAGCCAGACCGTGCCGGACTCCGTCTTGCCGAACTTGGTGCCGTCGGCCTTGGTGATCAGCGGCGTGCCCAGCGCGTGCACCACGGCGTCGGGCTCGACCCGGTGGATCAGGTCGGTGCCCGAGGTGAGGTTGCCCCACTGGTCGCTGCCGCCGGTCTGCAGCGTGCAGCCGTACCTCCGGTACAGCTCCAGGAAGTCCATGCTCTGCAGGATCTGGTAGCTGAACTCCGTGTAGCTGATGCCGGCGTCGGAGTTGAGCCGCCGGGAGACGGCCTCCTTGGCGATCATCTTGTTGACCCGGAAGTGCTTGCCCACGTCCCGCAGGAACTCGATGGCCGACAGACCCTGGGTCCAGTCCAGGTTGTTGACCATCACCGCGGCGTTCGGGCCCTCGAAGTCCAGCAGCGGCTGGATCTGCGCACGCAGCCGCTCGACCCACTGGGCCACGACCTCCGGCGCGTTCAGCGTGCGCTCCGAGTCCGGCTTCGGGTCGCCGATCAGGCCGGTGGCGCCCCCGACCAGGCCCAGCGGGCGGTTGCCCGCCTGCTGGATCCGGCGCATCGTGAGGATCTGCACCAGGTTCCCGAGATGCAGGCTGGGCGCGGTCGGGTCGAAGCCGCAATAGAACGTGACGGGACCGTCCGCGAACGCCTTGCGCAATGCGTCCTCGTCAGTGGAGAGGGCGAGCAGCCCGCGCCACTTCAGTTCGTCGACGATGTCCGTCACGGTTCTCGTATCTCCTTGGAATGACCTTCGGGCCGTCGAGCGACAGCCGACTACGAGGTTATACGCCCTGACTGACAGAGCTCATATTGAAGTCCGGCACCCTCAGGGCCGGCATCGCAGCCCTAGTGAACCAGTCGCTCCACTCCCTCGGCAGCGTCTTTTCCGTGCGCCCGGCCTCGGTGGCCCGGCCCAGCAGTCCCACCGGCGACTCGTTGAACCGGAAGTTGTTGACCTCGCCGCTCACCTCGCCGTTCTCGACGAGATAGACACCGTCCCGGGTCAGGCCGGTGAGCAGCAGCGTCGCCGGGTCGACCTCGCGGATGTACCAGAGGCAGGTCAGCAGCAGCCCGCGCTCGGTGTTCGCGACCATCTCCTCCAGGGACCGGTCCTCGCCTCCGTCAAGGATCAGGTTGTCGATGCCCGGGGCCACCGGCAGCCCGGTCAGCTCAGCGCTGTGCCGGCTGGTCAGCAGACCGCTCAGCTCGCCCTCGCGCACCCACTCGGTGGCGGTCAGCGGCAGCCCGTTGTCGAACACCGACTGGTCGCCCCCGGAGGAGTGCGCGAGCACGAAGGGCGCCGATTCCAGGCCCGGCGCGTTCGGGTCGCTCCGCAGGGTCAGCGGCAGGTCGGTGAGCCGCTCGCCCACGCGGGTGCCACCGCCCGGCTTGGAGAACACCGTGCGCCCCTCGACCGCGTCCCGGCCCGACGCCGACCACATCTGGTAGATCAGCAGGTCCGCCACGGCGGTCGGCGGCAGCAGCGTCTCGTACCGCCCGGCGGGCAGATCGATCCGGCGCTCGGCCCACCCGAGGCGTACGGCCAGTTCGGCGTCCAGCGCGGCGGGGTCGACGTCCTTGAAGTCCCGCGTCGACCGCCCCGCCCACGCCGACCGGGTACGGTCCGGCGACTTGGCGTTCAGCTCCAGCGTCCCGTTGGGCTGGTCGTGACGCAGCCGCAGCCCCGTCGACGTACCGAGGTAGCTGGAGACCAGCTCGTGGTTGGCGAAGCCGTACAACTCGCGGCCGCCCGCACGCGCGCGTGCGAACGCCTCACCGAGCGCCGGCGCGAAGTCGGCGAACACCGCGGAGGACGTCTCGGCGGGCGCGTCCGTGAAGTCGGGGGAGAGGGGCACACCGGTGACCAGCGGCCGGGCGTCCTCGGCGGGCTGGGCACCGCGCGCGGCTGCCTCGGCGGCCCGCACCAGGGGCTCCAGCTCGTCCGCGGTCACGGCCGACCGGGAGACCACACCGGAGGCCGTGCCCTCCTTGCCGTCGACGGTCGCGATGACGGTGAGCGTACGGCCGCGGGTGACGCCGTTCGTGGTGAGCGCGTTGCCGGCCCAGCGCAGGTTGGCGGTCGACTGCTCGTCGGCGATGACCACACAGCCGTCCGCCCGGGACAGGGCGAGGGCCCGCTCGACGATCTCGTGCGGCTTGTTCGAACGAGGGCTCATCGACCGGCCTCCTGCGTGGTGTTCAGAATGTTGACGCCCTTGAAGAGGGCGGACGGGCAGCCGTGGGAGACGGCCGCGACCTGGCCCGGCTGGGCCTTGCCGCAGTTGAAGGCACCGCCGAGGACGTACGTCTGCGGACCGCCCACCGCGGCCATCGAGCCCCAGAAGTCGGTGGTCGTCGCCTGGTAGGCGACGTCCCGCAGCTGCCCGGCGATCCGCCCGTTCTCGATCCTGAAGAACCGCTGCCCGGTGAACTGGAAGTTGTAGCGCTGCATGTCGATCGACCAGGACCGGTCGCCGACGACGTAGATCCCGCGCTCCACGCTCCCGATCAGGTCCTCGGTCGACATCCCGGCCGGGTCCGGCCGCAGGGACACGTTGGCCATGCGCTGCACGGGCACGTGCCCGGGGGAGTCGGCGAACGCGCACCCGTTGGACCGCTCGAACCCGGTCAGCCGCGCGATCCGCCGGTCCAGCTGGTAGCCGACCAGCGTGCCGTTCCTCACCAGGTCCCAGGACTGGCCCGCGACGCCCTCGTCGTCGTACCCGACGGTCGCCAGGCCGTGTTCGGCGGTGCGGTCACCGGTGACGTTCATCAGCTCGGAGCCGTACCTGAGCTTGCCCAGCTGGTCGAAGGTGGCGAAGGAGGTGCCGGCGTAGGCGGCCTCGTAGCCGAGCGCCCGGTCCAGCTCGGTGGCGTGCCCGATGGACTCGTGGATGGTCAGCCACAGGTTGGACGGGTCGACGACGAGGTCGTACACGCCCGACTCGACACTGGGTGCCCGCATCTTCTCGGCGAGGAGTTCCGGGATCCGCGCGAGTTCCGCGTCCCAGTCCCAGCCGGTGCCCGTGAGGTACTCCCAGCCGCGTCCGACGGGCGGCGCGATGGTCCGCATGGAGTCGAACTCGCCGCTCGACTCGTCGACGGACACGGCGGTCAGCTGCGGGTGCAGCCGTACCCGCTGCTGGGTGGTCACGGTCCCGGCCGTGTCGGCGTAGAACTTGTTCTCATGGACGGTGAGCAGCGAGGCGTCCACGTGGTTGACGCCGTCGGCGGCCAACAGCCGCGCGCTCCACTCCGCCAGCAGCGCCGCCTTCTCCTCGTCGGGCACGGCGAACGGATCGATCTCGTACGAGGAGATCCACGTCTTCTCGGCGTGCACGGGCTCGTCGGCCAGCTCGACACGCTCGTCCGAGCCGGCCGCCTTGATCACCTGGGCGGACAGCTTCGCCATCTGCACCGCCTGCGAGGCGACCTTGGCGGCGGCGTCCAGGGTCAGATCCACACCCGACGCGAAACCCCACGTGCCGCCGTGCACGACCCGCACCGCGTACCCGAGGTCGGTGGTGTCCGAGGTGCCGGCGGGCTTGG
The DNA here is from genome assembly GCF_042714835.1 of Streptomyces sp. NPDC058678. Classification (NCBI taxonomy): domain Bacteria; kingdom Bacillati; phylum Actinomycetota; class Actinomycetes; order Kitasatosporales; family Streptomycetaceae; genus Streptomyces; species Streptomyces sp. NPDC058678. The sequence continues at coordinate 4,161 of NZ_JBHXSG010000157.1, forward strand.
CGTCCCGCAGCCGCCAGGAGGCGCTGCGCACCCGCTCGAACCGGAAGTCCGCGTGCGCCGCGCCCAGCGCACGCGCGCGTGCCAGCGCGGCGTCGGCCAAGGCGCGTAGCGGAAGCGCCGTGAAGGCTTCGTCGATCGTATGAGGCACGGGGATCTCCCTGGAGTCGTGGCCTGTCGGCTCCGATCATGTCGCGCGGGCGGGTCCGCGGACCATACGTTTCCGACGGAGTTCCGCATCTTTCTGTAGGGACCCGACAGCGAGTCCCGTAAGCCACTGTGGGTGCCCGATTGTCCGCGCACGGGCCGGGACCGATAGGTTTTTGAGGAAGCCGCCTGTCATCCAGGTGTTCGGGCGGGTGTGTCAGTCCGCTATCGAAAGGGTGATCCGTTGAGCCGCTCGGTTCTCGTCACCGGAGGCAACCGGGGCATCGGCCTCGCCATCGCCCGCGCATTCGCCGACGCCGGTGACAAGGTTGCCATCACGTACCGCTCGGGCGAGCCGCCGGCCGGCTTCCTGGCCGTCAAGTGCGACATCACCGACTCCGAGCAGGTGGAGCAGGCCTACAAGGAGATCGAGGCGGAGCACGGCCCGGTCGAGGTGCTGATCGCCAACGCCGGCATCACCAAGGACCAGCTCCTGATGCGCATGTCCGAGGAGGACTTCACCTCGGTCATCGACACGAACCTCACGGGCACCTTCCGCGTCGTCAAGCGTGCCAACCGCGGCATGCTGCGTGCCAAGAAGGGCCGCGTCGTGCTGATCTCGTCGGTCGTGGGTCTGTACGGTGGCCCCGGCCAGGCGAACTACGCCGCCTCCAAGGCCGCCCTGGTGGGCTTCGCGCGCTCGCTCGCCCGTGAGCTGGGCTCGCGCAACCTCACCTTCAACGTCGTCGCGCCGGGCTTCGTCGACACCGACATGACCAAGGTGCTCAACGACGAGCAGCGCGAGGGCATCCTGAAGCAGGTGCCGCTCGGCAGGTACGCGCAGCCCGAGGAGATCGCCGCGACGGTGCGGTTCCTCGCCTCGGACGACGCCTCGTACATCACTGGAGCCGTCATCCCCGTTGACGGCGGACTGGGAATGGGTCACTGAACACCATGAGCGGAATTCTCGAGGGCAAGCGCGTCCTGATCACCGGTGTGCTGATGGAGTCCTCCATCGCCTTCCACACCGCGAAGCTGGCCCAGGAGCAGGGCGCGGAGATCATCCTGACCGCGTTCCCGCGTCCCACGCTGACCGAGCGCATCGCCAAGAAGCTCCCCAAGCCCACCAAGGTCATCGAGCTCGACGTCAGCAACGACGAGCACCTCGGGCGCCTGGCCGACCTGGTCGGCGAGGAGCTGGGCGGCCTGGACGGTGTCGTGCACTCCATCGGCTTCGCGCCGCAGGACGCCCTCGGCGGCAACTTCCTCAACACGCCGTTCGAGTCGGTGGCCACGGCCATGCACGTCTCGGCGTTCTCCCTGAAGTCGCTGACCATGGCCTGCCTGCCGCTGATGCAGAACGGCGGCTCGGTCGTCGGCCTCACCTTCGACGCGCAGTACGCCTGGCCGCAGTACGACTGGATGGGCCCGGCCAAGGCCGCGCTGGAGGCCACCAGCCGCTACATGGCGCGTGACCTGGGCAAGCAGAACATCCGCTGCAACCTCATCTCGGCCGGCCCGATCGGTTCGATGGCCGCCAAGTCCATCCCGGGCTTCGCCGAGCTGGCCTCCGTCTGGGACACCCGCGCCCCCCTGGAGTGGGACCTCAAGGACCCGGAGCCGGCCGGCAAGGGCGTCGTCGCCCTGCTGAGCGACTGGTTCCCGAAGACCACGGGCGAGATCATCCACGTGGACGGCGGTCTGCACGCCATCGGTGCGTGACGCTGCCGCTGTGACTGCTGAGGGGTGAGGGGCCCCGGCCGGTGGGTGACGGGGCCGCACCCCCCACACCGTGGGGCCACCCCCGCGGGCGGGGGGGGGGCCCGCCCCGGCCCAGGGGTGTTAGCGGTAACCACAC
>NZ_JBHXSG010000158.1:0-5510 GCF_042714835.1 Streptomyces sp. NPDC058678
TCGCCCCCGCCGCCCCTACCCGTCCCATCCCCAGGGGCGCCGCCCCTTCGACCCCGCCGGGGGCTGCGCCCCCGGACCCCCATCGGCCCGAAGGGCCTCGTCCTCAAACGCCGGACGGGCTGAGTGATACGGATGGGCGCTTTGATGTGCTCGCCGGACGGGCTGAGTGATGCAGATGGGCGCTTGATGTGCTCGCCGGACGCGCTGAGTAATGCGGACCGACGCTCGATGTGTTCGCGCCGGACGGACTGAGTGATGGTCCGGCGCTTGATGGTGTTCGCCGGACGGGGTGAGTGATGCGGACCGGCACTTGATGTGTTCGCCGGACGGGTTGGGAGTGGTACCGCGCCTCTCGACCGAGCGAGTCGGGTGGTGGGTGGGCATAGGCCGGGGGTCTGGGGGCGGAGCCCCCAGGGGAGGACCCTGGCGTCCTGGCACGGGGTCGGGGCGTCGGGGTGGTTCGGGCGGGGTCGTAAAATTGGTCGCACTGTGTCTGAGTCCCTCGATGTTCCCGAAGCCCGCCAGGCCACCCCCCACCCACCCGGCGCGTCCGTCCGGCATGTTCGCGCCAAGGGGGAGCCTCGGTTTCCCGACGGGCCGAGCGCTGATCCGGCGGGGTCGCACTTCGAGCGGCGGATTCGGAGTTTCCAGCCTCGGCGGAGTCGGGTGACGGCGGGGCAGGCGGACGCGTTGCAGCGGCTGTGGCCCTCGTGGGGCCTCGACATCGACGGGCAGCGCGTCATCGATCTCACCGAACTGTTCGGGAACGCGAACCCCGTCGTTCTGGAGATCGGGTTCGGGATGGGGGAAGCCACGGCACAGATGGCCGGCGCCGACCCGGACACCAACATCCTCGCCGTCGACGTACACACTCCGGGGCAGGGGAATCTGCTCAATCTCGCCGACCAGAACGGCCTGACCAACATTCGCGTCGGCAACGGCGACGCGATCATCCTGCTGCGCGAGATGCTCACCCCCGACTCCCTCGCCGGTCTGCGCGTGTACTTCCCCGACCCCTGGCCCAAGAAGCGGCACCACAAGCGGCGGCTGATCCAGCCAGAGTTCCTCGATCTTGCCGTGACCCGGCTCGGACCGGGGGCGCTCGTGCACTGCGCGACGGACTGGGAGCCGTACGCGGAGCAGATGCTCGAGGTGCTGACGGCGCACCCCGGTTTCGAGAACACGCAGCCAGGGGGCGGTTTTGCGCCGCGTCCGGAGTTCCGGCCGCTGACTCGTTTCGAGGGCCAGGGACTGGAGAAGGGTCATGTCGTGAACGACCTGCTCTTCCGACGCGTAGAGCACGTCATAGCGCACAAGGACCAGCCCCCCACCGGCGCCTGAACCCCCCTCGCCCTCCTGCGGGCGGCGCCTCTGCCTCGTTAGGGTCAATGCCGTGGCCACCGTTCCTCCGTACCCGACGCAAACCAGTGATCCGACCGGCGGATCACTGCGGCACGCGCACTGGTGGCAGAAGAAGTGGGTGCGTTACGGAGCACTGAGCACCCTGCTCGCGCTCTCCGGGCTCGTCATCCTCGCCCTGGTCCGCGAACAGACCGGCACGGAAGGATTCCTGGTCGGCCTCGGGCTCGCCGTACTGCCCGTCCCGCTGCTCATAGCCGCCTTCCGGTGGCTCGACCGGGTCGAGCCGGGCCCCTGGCGCAACCTGCTGTTCTCCTTCGCCTGGGGGGCCTGCGCGGCTGCCCTGATAGCGATCATCGCCAACAGCTTCGCGACGAGATGGATAGCGACGGCCACCGCGGACCCGTCCAGCGCGGACACGCTCGGCGCGACCGTCATAGCACCCGTGGTGGAGGAAGTGGCCAAGGCCGCGGCCGTCCTGCTCGTCTTCCTCTTCCGGCGACGCGACTTCACCGGGATCGTCGACGGCGTGGTGATCGCCGGGGTCACCGCCACCGGGTTCGCGTTCACCGAGAACATCCTCTACCTCGGTACCGCCTTCGGCACCGACCAGCTCACCGGCGACACCGGCATCGCCTCCGTCACCGCGGCGACCTTCTTCGTACGCGTCATCATGTCGCCGTTCGCCCATCCCCTCTTCACCGTCCTCACCGGCATCGGCTTCGGCATCTCCGCACTCTCGGCGCAGCGCCACCACCTGCGGCGCGTCCTGCTGCCGCTGTCCGGGCTGCTGCTCGCGATGGGCATGCACGCGATCTGGAACGGCTCGTCGACGTTCGGCGAGTACGGCTTCTTCGCGGTCTACGCGGCGTTCATGGTGCCGGCGTTCGGGCTGCTGACCTGGCTCGTCATCTGGACCCGGCAGCGTGAGCTGAAGACCGTGCGCGAAGAGCTGCCCGCGTACACGGTGGCGGGCTGGCTGACGCCGTCCGAGCCGTACGCGCTCGGCTCGATGCGGGCACGGCGGCTGGCCCGCGAGTACGCCCGGGAGCGCTTCGGGCGGCCCGCCGCGCGGGCGGTGGCCGAGTACGAGGCGTACGCGACCTCGCTGGCGTTCCTACGGCATCGGGGGCGCCATGGGCGGGCGGAGGCCGACTTCGTCGCACGGGAACGGGAGTTGCTGGCCGAGCTGTGGTGGCGTCGGGACGTGGCCCGTCCCGCGCTGGACCACGCGGCCCGGGCGACGGCACCACCGGTGGCGGTGACCGCGCCTCCGTGGCCGGTGTACGGGGTGTACGGGTATCCGGCGGCACCCGCGTATCCGGCGGTCCCGTATCCCGCCTACACCGCCTACACCGCCTACAACCCGTATCGGACGTAGCCGTACAACCCATATCGGACGTAGCCGTACAACCCGTGTCGGACGTAGCCGACGGGCAGCGCGGAACGTCCGACACCACCGGGCGCCCCCGGACCATCCGGAGACCACGAAGCAGCGGCCGCCCGAAGATCGGGCGTCAGGCCGACGCCTCCGTCAGCCGCGCGACCTCCTGCTCGGTCAGGTCGAGCTCCCCCACGCCCACCAGCGCCGGCAACTGCTCGACCGTACGCGCGGAGGCGATCGGTGCCGCCACGGTCGGCTGGGCCGCCAGCCAGGCCAGGGCGACCGTGGCGACGGGGACCTCATGAGACTGGGCGATCTCGTCGAGGGCGGTGAGGACCTGCTGACCACGCTCGGTGTCGAGATGCTGAGCGGCGCCACCCGCTCGCGGGCTGTCGACCGTCGTGCCGGGCCGGTACTTGCCGGTGAGGAAGCCGGAGGCGAGGGCGGAGTACGGGACGGCCGCCAGGCCGGAGCGCTCGGCCAGGTCCTGGAGTTCGCCCTCGTACGTGTCGCGCGAGACCAGGTTGTACTGGGGCTGGAGCGCCACATAGCGCGCCAGGCCTTCCCGCTCGGAGAAGGCGAGGGACGCCTCGAGCCGCTCCGGGGAGATGTTGGAGGCGGCGATGTGCCGCACCTTGCCCGCCTTCACCAGCTCGTCGAGCGCGCCGATGATCTCCTCCACCGGCACTTCGGGCTTGTCGAAGTGGGTGTAGTAGAGGTCGAGGTAGTCGGTGTCGAGGCGGCGCAGGGACGCGTCGGCGGCGGCCTTGATGTTGGCGGCGGTCAGGCCCGGGTGCTCGTGGTGCTGGCTCACCTTGGTCGCGATCACCACGTCCGCACGGTTGCCCCGCGCCTTGACCCACTTGCCGATGACGGTCTCGGACTCGCCGCCCTGGTTGCCCTCGACCCACTGCGAGTAGGAGTCGGCGGTGTCGAGGAAGTTGCCGCCCGCGGCGGTGTAGGCGTCGAGGACGGCGAAGGAGGCCGCCTCGTCGGCGGTCCAGCCGAAGACGTTGCCGCCGAGGGAGAGCGGGAAGACCTCCAGGTCGGAGGAGCCGAGCTTGCGAAGCGAAGGAGAAGAAGAGGTCATGCCCTGGGTCAACGACCGTGCCGGAACCCGCCATTCCATGACCCCGGCAAAAACTCCGCAAACGCCTGACCGGCAGCCCTGACGTCGGTCAGGGCCACCGGTGTTCAGCACAAGACAGGCGTCAGGGGTTGAGGCCCTTGCTCCGCAGCCAGGCCATCGGGTCGATGCCGCTGCCGGCACCGCCGGAATGGACCTCGAGGTGCAGATGCGCCCCGGTCACGTTCCCCGTGGCACCCACGCGCCCGATGACGTCCCCGGTGTTGACCTTCTGGCCGACGCTGACGCTGATCGAGGACTGGTGGGCGTACCAGACCTCGGTGCCGTCATCGAGGGTGAGCACGGTCTTGTAGCCGTACGACCCGTCCCAGCCGGCCTGCGTGATCGTGCCGGTGTGGACGGCCTTGATGAGGGTGCCCGTGGGCGCGGCGAAGTCGAGACCGGTGTGGTAACCGGACGACCAGAGAGAACCGGCCTGACCGAAGGTGGAGGTGATGGTGTACGAGGAGGTCGGCAGCGCGAACTGCTTGGCCAGCTCGGCCAGTCGCGCGGCCTCGGCCTTCTTCTCGGCCTCCTCCTCCGCCTTCTGCTTGGCGGCGGCGGCCTTGGCCTTGGCCTCCTTCTCCGCCTTGGCGGCCGCTTCGACGGCCTGCTTCTCGGCGGCGGCCACGGCGTCGGCGGCGGCCTTGCTCTCGATCTGGTCCTGCTGCTGCTCGGCCTGGGCCAGGATCCGGGTGCGCAGCGACTCACCGGCGTCGGCGGTGCCCTGCTCGGTGTCGGTCGAGGCCACGCCGACGCTGCTGAGCGCGGTGGCGGAGCCCTCGGCGTCCGCGTCGTCGGAGATGAGGGAGCCCACGTTGGGCAGGTCGGGCATGGAGATCGACACCGGCGGCTTGCCGGTCTGTGCGCTGGCCATGCCGCCCGCGCCGACAGCGGCTATGACGCCGACGCCGAGGACGGTGGAGCTGCGGGCGAGTCCGCCACGCTGCTTGGCGACACGATGCCGGCCACGTACGGATCGGATGGACTCCTCGGTGGGGTTCCACTCCGTCCAGGGGCCCTCGTCGTTGCGGTACTCGCCGTAGCCGAAGGTCTCGCTGTCGCGCTGGCTCGGCACGAACGGGGCTTCTGGGGCAGGCCGGTTGGACGCCACGTGGGCGTGCTCCTTTCCTTCCTTCTCGCCTACCGGGTTAGCTGACGGGTTCGGAGCAGGAAGGTCTCCTACGCGCGTATACCGCCCGTGAGTTCACGGTGGTATCCGCGCGATTCACCCCAAGTTGGTGGTTCCCCGGTTCCCTTGCGGGATTCGGCGCGTGCGCACGGAGCCGACTCTTGTGACGGCTGGGACGACCGCGCTGCGTTATCGAACGTTAATAGACCCAGGGCCTCGATTCCAAGCTGTTCCGCTTGATCATTAACCTTTCTGCCCGGGACTTACGGCCCACGACCGGCGAAAATCGGGCGAGTTGACCAAACCTCAGCACCCCCAAAAGTATTGACGGTGCGTCAGTTGTTATGCGGAGGGCGGTCACCCGATCACCCCTCGTAACAAGGAACCCCGACGCAAAACGCCGAGGGCCGGAACCCATTTCTGGATTCCGGCCCTCGGCCTTCAGTAGCGGGGACAGGATTTGAACCTGCGACCTCTGGGTTATGAGCCCAGCGAGCTACCGAGCTGCT
>NZ_JBHXSG010000159.1:0-3384 GCF_042714835.1 Streptomyces sp. NPDC058678
GTTCGGCGGCGTCCTACTCTCCCACAGGGTCCCCCCTGCAGTACCATCGGCGCTGTAAGGCTTAGCTTCCGGGTTCGGAATGTAACCGGGCGTTTCCCTCACGCTATAACCACCGAAACACTATGAAACTGTTTCAGCCGCACCACACCCGTGACCATGGGCATGGGGCCGTTCGTGGTTTCAGAACCAACACAGTGGACGCGAGCAACTGAGGACAAGCCCTCGGCCTATTAGTACCGGTCAACTCCACACGTTACCGTGCTTCCATATCCGGCCTATCAACCCAGTCGTCTACTGGGAGCCTTACCCCATCAAGTGGGTGGGAATACTCATCTCGAAGCAGGCTTCCCGCTTAGATGCTTTCAGCGGTTATCCCTCCCGAACGTAGCCAACCAGCCATGCCCTTGGCAGGACAACTGGCACACCAGAGGTTCGTCCGTCCCGGTCCTCTCGTACTAGGGACAGCCCTTCTCAATATTCCTGCGCGCGCAGCGGATAGGGACCGAACTGTCTCACGACGTTCTAAACCCAGCTCGCGTACCGCTTTAATGGGCGAACAGCCCAACCCTTGGGACCGACTCCAGCCCCAGGATGCGACGAGCCGACATCGAGGTGCCAAACCATCCCGTCGATATGGACTCTTGGGGAAGATCAGCCTGTTATCCCCGGGGTACCTTTTATCCGTTGAGCGACGGCGCTTCCACAAGCCACCGCCGGATCACTAGTCCCGACTTTCGTCCCTGCTCGACCCGTCGGTCTCACAGTCAAGCTCCCTTGTGCACTTACACTCAACACCTGATTGCCAACCAGGCTGAGGGAACCTTTGGGCGCCTCCGTTACTCTTTAGGAGGCAACCGCCCCAGTTAAACTACCCATCAGACACTGTCCCTGATCCGGATCACGGACCCAGGTTAGACATCCAGCACGACCAGACTGGTATTTCAACGACGACTCCACCTGAACTGGCGTCCAAGCTTCACAGTCTCCCAGCTATCCTACACAAGCCGAACCGAACACCAATATCAAACTGTAGTAAAGGTCCCGGGGTCTTTCCGTCCTGCTGCGCGAAACGAGCATCTTTACTCGTAGTGCAATTTCACCGGGCCTATGGTTGAGACAGTCGAGAAGTCGTTACGCCATTCGTGCAGGTCGGAACTTACCCGACAAGGAATTTCGCTACCTTAGGATGGTTATAGTTACCACCGCCGTTTACTGGCGCTTAAGTTCTCAGCTTCGCCACCCCGAAGAGTGACTAACCGGTCCCCTTAACGTTCCAGCACCGGGCAGGCGTCAGTCCGTATACATCGCCTTACGGCTTCGCACGGACCTGTGTTTTTAGTAAACAGTCGCTTCTCGCTGGTCTCTGCGGCCACCCCCAGCTCGAGGAGCACGTCCTCTCACCAGTGATGGCCCCCCTTCTCCCGAAGTTACGGGGGCATTTTGCCGAGTTCCTTAACCATAGTTCACCCGAACGCCTCGGTATTCTCTACCTGACCACCTGAGTCGGTTTAGGGTACGGGCCGCCATGAAACTCGCTAGAGGCTTTTCTCGACAGCATAGGATCATCCACTTCACCACAATCGGCTCGGCATCAGGTCTCAGCCTTGATGAGCGGCGGATTTACCTACCACTCGGCCTACACCCTTACCCCGGGACAACCACCGCCCGGGCTGGACTACCTTCCTGCGTCACCCCATCACTCACCTACTACCACCTTGGGCCGGCGGCTCCACCACTTTCCTTTCCCCGAAGGGTCCGGAACGGCTTCACGGCCTTAGCATTAATGGGCTCGATGTTTGACGCTTCACAGCGGGTACCGGAATATCAACCGGTTATCCATCGACTACGCCTGTCGGCCTCGCCTTAGGTCCCGACTTACCCTGGGCAGATCAGCTTGACCCAGGAACCCTTAGTCAATCGGCGCACACGTTTCTCACGTGTGTATCGCTACTCATGCCTGCATTCTCACTCGTCAACCGTCCACAACTCGCTTACGCGGCTGCTTCACCCGGCAGACGACGCTCCCCTACCCATCACAGCGCCCGTTGGGGCTACATGCTGCAATGACACGACTTCGGCGGTACGCTTGAGCCCCGCTACATTGTCGGCGCGGAATCACTAGACCAGTGAGCTATTACGCACTCTTTCAAGGGTGGCTGCTTCTAAGCCAACCTCCTGGTTGTCTGTGCGACTCCACATCCTTTCCCACTTAGCGTACGCTTAGGGGCCTTAGTCGATGCTCTGGGCTGTTTCCCTCTCGACCATGGAGCTTATCCCCCACAGTCTCACTGCCGCGCTCTCACTTACCGGCATTCGGAGTTTGGCTAAGGTCAGTAACCCGGTAGGGCCCATCGCCTATCCAGTGCTCTACCTCCGGCAAGAAACACACGACGCTGCACCTAAATGCATTTCGGGGAGAACCAGCTATCACGGAGTTTGATTGGCCTTTCACCCCTAACCACAGGTCATCCCCCAGGTTTTCAACCCTGGTGGGTTCGGTCCTCCACGAAGTCTTACCTCCGCTTCAACCTGCCCATGGCTAGATCACTCCGCTTCGGGTCTTGAGCGTGCTACTGAAACGCCCTATTCGGACTCGCTTTCGCTACGGCTACCCCACTCGGGTTAACCTCGCAACACACCGCAAACTCGCAGGCTCATTCTTCAAAAGGCACGCAGTCACGACGCACCAAGTAAACTTGATGCGCGACGCTCCCACGGCTTGTAGGCACACGGTTTCAGGTACTATTTCACTCCGCTCCCGCGGTACTTTTCACCATTCCCTCACGGTACTATCCGCTATCGGTCACCAGGGAATATTTAGGCTTAGCGGGTGGTCCCGCCAGATTCACACGGGATTTCTCGGGCCCCGTGCTACTTGGGTGTCTCTCAAACGAGCCGTTGACGTTTCGACTACGGGGGTCTTACCCTCTACGCCGGACCTTTCGCATGTCCTTCGCCTACATCAACGGTTTCTGACTCGTCTCACGGCCGGCAGACCGTAAAAGAGAGATCCCACAACCCCGCCTACGCAACCCCTGCCGGGTCTCACACGTAAACGGTTTGGCCTCATCCGGTTTCGCTCGCCACTACTCCCGGAATCACGGTTGTTTTCTCTTCCTGCGGGTACTGAGATGTTTCACTTCCCCGCGTTCCCTCCACATACCCTATGTGTTCAGGTATGGGTGACAGCCCATGACGACTGCCGGGTTTCCCCATTCGGAAACCCCCGGATCAAAGCCTGGTTGACGGCTCCCCGGGGACTATCGTGGCCTCCCACGTCCTTCATCGGTTCCTGGTGCCAAGGCATCCACCGTGCGCCCTTAAAAACTTGGCCACAGATGCTCGCGTCCACTGTGCAGTTCTCAAACAACGACCAGCCACCCG
>NZ_JBHXSG010000160.1:0-4708 GCF_042714835.1 Streptomyces sp. NPDC058678
AGCAGTTCGTCGACGACCTTGCCGCCGAGGGAGCCGGTCGCGCCGACGACGAGGACGGGGAGGGTGGTGGTCATGGGGGTCTCACTTTCCATCAGGTCAGGAGTGGGGGGATCAGGTGGCGCAGACGTGGGCGCCGTCGGCTCGGGTCGCTCAAGGGGCGGGCCTGCGATGGGCGGATCTGCGGCGGGGGTCACCGCCGGTCCGCAGGAGCTTGCGGGGGTCGACGGTGAACGGGACGCGGGTGATGCGGCCGTCCTCGATGTGCAGCCTGGTCGGCGACGGGGAAGGGCTCGACATCCCCGTGGGAGGGGTGTTGCCCTTTCCCCCGGACGAGTTCCGTCTGCCTGCACCGGGACAGCTCGCGCTTGCCCCTGACGCTGAGGCCCCGTTCAGCCCGTTCTCCGTGACGTACCGGGGTGAGCGGGGGTCGCGCCACATCCGCCGGCTCGGCGCACCGGGCTTTTTCCGACAGTCGCGGAGCCTGGATCCGTTCAGCACGGGCCTTCGTGCAGCCGAGTGCGCTGCAGCACTGTCCTCTTCGCAGGAACGCCGGAGGCGATTTGCGCTCCAGGCCGGAACCGGGGTGCAAGCCGAGAGGAGTTACTCAGGCTCTTACTGCGGCAGAGCGCGGCTGTTGATCGCGTCGGCGATGGCGTAGGCGGTGCGGACGAAGGACTCCGCCTGCTGCGCCGACAGGTTCAGCGCGGAGGTCTCCTCCAGGGCCCGCCACAAGGCCGCGATGGGCTCGCGCATCGCCCGGCCCTTGTCGGTGAGGTGCACGACCATGACGCGCCGGTCGTGTGCGGCCGGCTCGCGGACGAGCAGACCGGCGTCCTGCATGCGGCGCAGGGACTTGGACACGGTGGAGTGGTCCAGGCCGACGCTCTCCAGCAGCTCGGACTGGGACTGGCCGTCCCGGTCGAGGAGTTGCATCAGCAGCAGTTCCTGTCCGGGATGCAGGTCCATCTCACGGAGCATGACGCCGGCGCGGGCCCGGTGAGCGCGGGCGAGCTGGAAGATCGCGTAGCTCATCGGCCCCTCGCTGGCCGTAGAGGGGGTGCGGTGTGTGGAGGCGGGCATGATGCGGATTCCTCAGACGGTGTGGGTGGGGTAGTCGGTGTAGCCGGCCACTCCGCCGCCGTAGAAGGTCGCCGGGTCGGGGGTGTTCAGCGGCGCGCCGGCGCGGAGCCTCTCGACCAGGTCCGGGTTGGCGAGCGCGAGGGCGCCGACGGAGACAAGGTCGGCCGTGCCGTCGTCGACGTCCTTGGCGCGGGTGGGCAGGTCGGTGCCGGCCCGGTTGAGGACCAGGGTGGTCGGCCACAGCGCGCGCAGGGTGCCCAGCAACTCCTCGTCGCCCGCGTGCATCACGTGGAGGTAGGCCAGGCCGAGCGGGCCGAGGGCGTCCAGGAGCGCCGGATACAACTCGGCGGTGTCGGACTCGGCGATGTCGTTGAAGGGGTTGCCGGGGGAGATACGGATACCGGTGCGCTCGGCGCCGATCTCGTCGGCCACCGCGGCGGCGACCTCGACGGCGAAGCGGATGCGGCCCTCGATCGAGCCGCCGTAGCCATCGGTGCGCTGATTGGTGTTGTCGGACAGGAACTGGTGCAGCAGGTAGCCGTTGGCGCCGTGGATCTCCACGCCGTCGGCGCCTGCCGCGACGGCAGCCGCTGCGGCGCGGCGGAAGTCGTCGACGGTCGCCGCGACCTCCTGCGTCGACAGAGCACGGGGGGTCGGCATCTCCTGGGGCCCGGACGCGGTGAACATCACTCCCGCTGGCCGGATAGCGGAGGGGGCGACCGGCTGGCGCCCGTGGGGGGTGTTGTCGGGGTGGGCGATGCGTCCGGTGTGCATCAGCTGGATGACGATCCGGCCGTCGGCCGCGTGCACGGCGTCGGTGACCTTGCGCCACCCGGCGATCTGGTCGTCATTGTGGATGCCGGGGGTCAGGAGGTAGCCCTGTCCGTCGGCGGAGGGCTGGGTTCCCTCGGTGATGACGAGCGCGTGCGAGGCACGCTGGGCGTAGTACTCGGCGTTCAGCTCGGTCGGTACGCCTTCAGGGGTGGAGCGGTCACGGGTCATGGGGGCCATGACCAGGCGGTGCGGCAGAGAAATGCCGCCAAGAGTGGTCGGCGTCCACAGGGCGTTCAGCATGAGGGGTCCTTCGATATGGCGGTGACCGGCCGGTCACCGAGGAGGCAGCGGGTGGTCGTGGGGAGGCGGTGAGCGGGCGTGCTCAGCCGACGGTCAGGACGAGCTTGCCCCGCACGTGCCCGGCGTCGCTGGCCTGCTGGGCCGTGGCCGCCTGGTCGAGCGGGTAGGCAGTGACGGTGGTGACGAGCTTGCCGGCCGCGGCGTCCTCGGCCAGGGCGGCCAAGCGGGTGGTCGAGCGTTCCTGGGATCCCTGGGAGAAGGTGATGCCCAGCTGCCGTGCACCGAAGTCGGCGATGGTGACGATGCGCTCGGTGCCGCCCCGCAGGGTGATGGAGTCCTCCAGGGCGCCCTTCCCGGCCAGATCGAACACCGCGTCCACGCCGTCGGGGGCCAGCGCCTGCACCCGCTCGACCAGGCCCTCGCCGTAGAGGGTCGCGGTGGCGCCGAGCGAGGTGAGGTAGTCCTGGTTGGAGGGGCCTGCGGTGGCAATCACGCGTGCTCCGCGGGCCGTGGCGAGCTGGACCGCCAGGGTTCCCACCGCTCCGGACGCGCCGTGCATCAGCACGGTCTCCCCGGCGGTGACCCCCAGCAGGTTCAGAACCCGCTCAGCCGTCTCGCTGGCCACCGGCAGCGCGACCGCGTCCTGCCAGTCGAGGGCGGCGGGCTTGGCGGCCACGGTGGTGGCCAGCGCGTACTGGGCGTACGAGCCGGTGTCCGACCAGCCCAGCACCTCATCGCCGACCTGCACGTCGCTCACGCCCTCACCCAGGGCGTCCACCACGCCGGCGAGCTCGCCACCGGGGACGGCGGGGAAGGTCGTCGGGCGGACGGCCTCCAGCATCCCGGATCGGATCTTGCCGTCCAGCGCGTTCAGCCCGGCGGCCTTCACGCGGACCCGGACCTGACCGGGGCCGGGCTGCGGAACCTCGATGTCCGCCTCGTGCAGCACGTCCGTGCCGCCAAACTGGTCGAAAACGATTGCTTTCACGATGACTCCATTCCCTTTGGCCACCAAAAGTGTGGCTGGCCACATGAATCAACGTAGCAGCAATCACGTGGCTAGCCAAGTATTTGCGGACGCGAGGGCGGGGGTGGCCACCTCGGCTCGCTTCGGGGAGCGTCGACCGCTTGTGTGGCCGACCATGTAAATACCGCCAACGCCCTGCAACGGGCAGGAATCGCGGCCGACGAGAGGACCACAACGCTCCACGCCACCAGCCTCGACAGCACGGCACGCGACCCGCTGCGGGCGCCCTGGGCGAACTACCCGCTGCATCCGGTGGCCTGCGCCCGGCTGATCGGCGACTACGCCGTGGCGACCGTGGAGACCTCCGGTCCCGTACTGACCCGCCTGCTACAGGCTGTCCGGCCTGGACGCGCGCTGGGTCCGGTCGCCGGGCAATGCGGACCTCCAGCAGGGGGCGAGGTCACCATGGAGATCCACCAGCAGGAACAGCTGCGGTCCGTCACGATCTACGCCGCTTGCCGCCTCGCGGGCACCTACCGCACCCGACGATGGAACGTCAGAAGGACTGCTGTGCAGCCCGCCTGACGTTCCATCAGGTACGCGTCGATGCTCAGGCGCCCTTCCAGGCGGGCGCCAGCCCCGGGCGCCCCCACGGTCTGGCGCAAGCGCCTCACCCTCACCGACGACGCCATACTGATCCGGCGGGCCGGGCGCGGGGGCCGGCCTGTCGACCTGTCGACCTGGGCCGTGCACCTGGCCCCCGGCACCCGCTGGCACCCGGCAGCGCGGGCCGACCCCGACCCGGTCACGGCGCTCACCTCCGCCTGACGGCGGACCGAGAGGTGACAGGTACGACAAACCCGTGAATTCGCCGGCTCAGCCCGCGTGAACGGACCGGTCGTTGCGCGGTGCCGCCAGAAGGTCGAACCAGCAGGCCCCATGCGACTCACATCACACCCTGTGCACCCGACCACCAGAAAACCTGACGCGTCAGATACCGTCTTGTCAGAAGAACGGCTCGGCTCCAGCGGGCCCCCGCTCTCGACCGAACAGCGAAGAGCCCTGATGAGCACCCTCGAGTTCACCGATATCGATCTCGACTTTCCGGTCGGCAACAAGAACAAGACCGCCGCCCTCGTCGCCGGCGAGCAGGAGGCGCTGCTGGTCGACGCCGGATTCGCCCGCGCCGACGGCCACCGGCTCGCCGCCGAGATCCCCGACTCCGGCAAGACGCTCACCACCCGCCTGATGAGCACGCCGCACGAGAGAGCCGGCTTGGCCGTTTCCGCTTCCACCGTCCCGGCCGAGGCGGTCCGCCGCCCGTACGCCGGGAACACCCCTGCCCCCACACAGAGAGGTTTACCCCAATGACGAGCCTTCCCAGTCGACGGCGCCTCCTGGCCACCGGAGCGGGCGCCGCGCTCGGCCTCGGCGCGCTCGGCGCCACCGCGTCCCCCGCCACGGCCGCCCCCGCCGCAGCCGCGCACGGCCTCGGCGCCGGCGCCGAGGAGACCAGGACCCTCGACGAGCTGTACCAGGCCGCCATCGCCGAAGGCGGCAAGCTCGTGATCTACGCGGGCGGCGACC
>NZ_JBHXSG010000161.1:0-3989 GCF_042714835.1 Streptomyces sp. NPDC058678
TCGGAGTCGATCACCCGCCGCAGAGTCGCTCGTCGGCATGGCGGTCACCGACGGCAGGCTTCGCCCTTGCGTCCAGGGCCCCGTCCCGAAAGGAAGAGCCGCAGCCCGTCGGTCCACCTCCCGGGCCGGCCCGCACGTCGCTCCGCCCGACAACGCCCGCGACTGGCAGGGCAGCCCCGCCGCCGGCCTCCCGGCACACCACGACACCCGGCCGGCCCGGAATGTCCCCACACATCGTCACCGCAAGCAGCGCCATCGATCCACAGGAGTGCCCCATGTCCTCGTCCAGAATGAATCGCCGTACGTTTCTCGGTGCGGCGGGGGCGGCGACCGCCGCGACCGCCCTGCCGCTGGTCCCCGGCTTCTCCGGCCTGCTGTCGCAGGCGTCGGCCGCGGACACGCAGACCAACCTGAGCAGGATGGTCGACATGCGGTTCGGTATGTTCAACCACTTCAGTCTGGGCACTTTCACCAACGAGGAGTGGGCGGCGCCGAAGCAGAGTCCCACCGTCTTCGCCCCGCCGAGTGTCAACTGCGCGCAGTGGGCCGATGCGGCGGCTGCCGCGAAGATGAGTTACGGCATCCTGACCACCAAGCACCACGACGGCTTCGCCCTGTGGCCGAGCGCCTATGGCACCCAGAACGTCGCGAACAGCTCCTACAAGCACGACGTGGTGCAGGCGTACTGCGACGCCTTCCGGGCGAAGAACCTGAAGGTCGGGTTCTACTACTCGATCTGGGACCGCACCTTCGGTGTCGAGGCGTGGGAGAGCCGGCACAAGGTGACCGGGCTGGAAATCACGGATGCCATCCAGCCCGACGACATGACCTTCATGCTCGGTCAGATCCGTGAGCTGCTCACCAACTACGGCACCATCGACATGTTCATGACTGACGGTTACGCATGGCAGATGGGTCAGCAGGCCGTCTCCTACCAGCGGATCCGTTCGCTGGTGAAGGAGCTGCAGCCGGACTGCGTCATGATCGACATCGGCGGGCTGACGGAACCCTTCCTCAGCGACGCGATCTTCTTCGAGGAGCCGCTGGGCATCACGGCGCCGGCGGGCAACACCTACGCCGGAATGCAGGGGCAGACGATCAGCAACGGCTGGTTCTGGCACCCTTCCACCCCGACCGAGAGCCTCATGAGCAGGTCCGCGATCCTGTCGCACCTGGCCGACCTGGAGCCGAAGTACACCTCGTTCATCCTCAACTGCCCGCCCAACCGCAACGGCCTGCTGGACACCAACGTCGTCAACCGGCTCGCCGAGGTCGGCGCGGCCTGGAGCCCGGACACCTCCCGGCCGCCGCTGCCCACCCAGCCACTGCGCGCCGAGCACCCCGTCACACCGGTCAACGCGTACGCCACCGCCTTCCGCACCGGCCAGGGGCCGCTCAACGCCATCGACGGACTCAGCGACGTCCGCTACGAGACCTGCTGGTCGACCTGGGGACTGTCCCCGGCCCTGCCTCACTCGATCACGATCGACCTGGGCGGCGTGTGGAGCAACGTCTCCACCCTGGAGTACCTGCCCAAGCAGTGGAACCGCAGCAACTCCACCGACGGCGACATCACCTCCTACACCATCCTCACCAGCACCGACGGGGTCACCTTCACCCAGGTCGCCACCGGCACCTGGGCCGGCAACGGCAAGTACAAGCTGGTGGAGTGGCCCAACCGGAACGTGGGCTTCGTACGCATCCAGGTCAACGCGGCCACCGGCGGCTACGCCAACATCAGCGGCCTCAGGATCGGAGGCCGGTCGCTCAAGCCGGCACTGGTGTCCACCACGCTGCCCGGCGACGGCACCGTCTACCGGCTGGTCAACCGAAACAGCGGCCAGGTCGCCGACGTGGTAGGCAGGCGCACCACCGACAACACCCCGGTCCAGCAATGGCCCTGGCTCAACCAGACCAACCAGAAGTGGACCTTCGTCAAGACCGGCGACGGCTACTACAAGATCAAGGGTGTGGGCAGCGGCAAGCTCCTGGAGATCGCGGGTCTCTCCCGCGCGGACGGCGGCACCGCCGGCATCTGGGGAGACGCCAGCGCCCCCCAGCAGCACTGGGCCGTCACACCCACCGGCGACGGACACTACTTCCTCATCAACCGCTACAGCGGGCTCTGCCTCGCCGTCGACGAGGGCAGCACCGCCGACGGAGCCAACATCGAGCAGCAGCCGTACGCGTCGCGGACCGAGCAACAGTGGCAGATCATCCCCTCCTGATCCTGCCCTCCGGCCCGCTCCTCCTCGGCCCGTTGCGAGGGGCAGCGGTGGCGGTCCCCTGCGGGCGCGAGGCGCCTGGGCACCTCACGCCCCCCAGAACACGTGCCTGATTCCATCATTCCTCCGAGCACGTCACCATCAACGTCCGGCTGTACTTCACGGGTTTCACCCAAGCCCCCACTCCTGCCGTACATCAACGCCGCTCTCACGCCGTCCGCGCACACGGCTTCCCCGCACTCGGCGACATGACCGGCGCCACCGTCCACCTCGCCGGCTCCTGGGCCGCCGACGGGGCCGCGCTGGTCCAGTAGACCTGCGGAAGCCGGCTCGACCAGCAGTTCACGCTGCGGAGCGTCACCTCCTGAGCGCCCCTGCCCCTCGACCCGCACGTCTCCACGAAGAAGACGCGCACGTCCCCACCCAGCAAAGAAGGGCCGCACATGCACACCTTTCGAAGACTCTCCGCCAGACTCACGGCCACGGCATCCGCCACCTGCCTGGCCGCTGTCGGACTCGCCCTCGTCCCGGCGGCAGACGCCTCGGCCGCGGGCGCGCCGCAGGGCGGCCACGTCTACGCGCTGACAGCGGCGCACAGCGGTAAGAACACCGCCGTGCTGTCGGACTCCCTGGCCAACGCAGCGGCGGTCGTGCAGAAGACCGCCTCCGGCGGCCCCGGCCAGCTGTGGGAGGCGGTCGACCACGGCGACGGCACCTTCTCGCTGGTCAACATCAACAGCGGCAAGTGCATGGACGTCCACACCGGCTCCACGAACGCGGGGGCCGCGATCATCCAGTGGACCTGCACCGGCGCCAACAACCAGCGCTGGACCTTCAGCGGCTCGGCGATCGTCTCCGCCCACAGCGGCCTGTGCCTGGACGTCTCCGGCAACTCCACCGCGGAGGACCGCGCGCTCATCCAGTACACCTGCGGGAACACTACCAACCAGCAGTGGAGCCTGACCGAGCGCCCGCGCTCCGCCACCTGGGGCCCGGCCATGGTCAGGGGCGGCCAGACCTTCACCTCGCAGACGATCCGGATGGTCGTCCACAACAACACCTCCGGCGCGGGGCTGCGCATCCGGCTGTCCAACCTGCGCAGCACGACCGCGCTCTCGGTAGGTGCCGTCACGGTGGCGGTCCAGTCCAGCGGCGCCTCCGCGGTCGCGGGCACCACGCGTACCGTCACCTTCGGCCGGTCGGCCACCCCGACCATCCCCGCCGGGCAGGAAATGACCAGCGACGTCATCCCGATGCAGGTCGTCGCGGAGCAGAACCTGCTGGTGAGCGTCTACCTCCCGGGCACCACCGGCGCCTCGACCTACCACAACGACGCCCACCAGACCTCGTACCTGTCCGCCGCGGGCACCGGCAACCACGCGGCCGAGGCGGCCGCGACGAACTTCACCACCACCACGGCCCGCTGGTTCTACGTCGCCGGACTCGACGTCGTGTCACCCACGGCCAAGGGAACCGTCGTTGCCATCGGCGACTCCATCACCGACGGCTCCAGCGCCACCGACAACACCAACCAGCGCTGGCCCGACTACCTCGCCCGGCGGCTCCAGGCCCAGTCCGGCGGCCAGCGCCTCGGCGTGGTCAACGCGGGCATCGGCGGCAACCGCGTGGTCACCGACAGCCCGAGCGCGCAGCAGGGCATCGCGGCCAAGACCCGGTTCTCCCACGACGTCCTGACCCAGCCGGGCGTGAAGAACGCCATCGTGCTGGAGGGCATCAACGACATCAACAACACCACCACCCCCA
>NZ_JBHXSG010000162.1:0-3920 GCF_042714835.1 Streptomyces sp. NPDC058678
GCCCTCGGTGAACGCGTTCACCGCGAACTTGGTGGCGGAGTAGACGGTGAAGCCGGGGCCGAAGACCTTGCGTCCGGCGATCGAGCCCACGTTGAAGATGTGGCCTGAGTGCTGCTCGATCATCTGCGGGAGCGCGGCGGCGACGGCGTTGAGGACGCCCTTGATGTTGACGTCGACCATGCGGTCCCACTCGTCGGTCTTGAACTCGTCGACGTTCGAGAGGGGCATCAGGCCGGCGTTGTTGAAGAGGATGTCGAGCGAGCCGTAGGTGTCGATCACCTTCTGGACACCCGTGGTGACGGAGGCGGCGTCGGCGACGTCCATCTCCACGGCGAGGGCCTGGCCGCCCTTGTCCTCGATCTGCTTCTTCAGCGCTTCGAGGCGGTCGGCGCGGCGGGCGGCGATGCCGACCTTGACGCCGGCTTCGGCAAGGGCGAGGGCGGTGGCCGCTCCGATGCCGCTGGAGGCTCCGGTGACGAGGGCGACCTTGTTGCGGATGTCAGTCATGACGTGGTGCTTCCTTCTTGCTTGCGACAGTCAGCGGGTGGGGGGCCAGGCCCGGCCGGGGTGTGTGTCCGTGTCCGGTGTCCGGCGGTGGGTCAGGCGGCGGCGAAGACGGTCTTGGTCTCCAGGTAGGCGTTCATGCCCCAGACACCGAACTCACGTCCGAAGCCGGACATCTTGAAGCCGCCGAACGGGCTGGTGGGGTCGTCGAAGAACTGGTTGATCATGACGCGGCCGGCCTGGACTCGGTTGGCGACGCCGCGGGCCCGGTCGAGGTCCTCGCCGTAGACGTAGCCGTGCAGGCCGTATGCCGAGTCGTTGGCGATCGCCACGGCCTCCTCGTCGTCGCGGTAGGTGATCACCGACAGGACGGGGCCGAAGATCTCTTCCTGGGCGATGGTCATGTCGTTGGTGACGTTGACGAAGACGGTGGGCTTGACGTAGTTGCCCGCCTCGAAGCCCTCCGGCTTGCCCTCACCGCCGACGAGGACCTCCGCGCCCTCCTCGATGCCCTTGCGGATGTAGCTCTGCACCCGCTCGTAGTGGCTCTTGGACACCATCGGCTGGACGGTGGTCGTGGGGTCGAGCGGGGAGCCGAGGGTGAGCGCCTCCACCCCGGCCTTGAGGACGGCCTTGGCCTCCTCCAGCCGGCTTTCGGGAACCAGGATGCGGGTTCCGGCGATGCACGCCTGGCCGGTGTTGAGGAGACCGGCGGTCAGGGCGAACTGGACTGCCTTGGTCATGTCGGCGTCGTCGAGGATGACCGTGGCGGACTTGCCGCCGAGTTCGAGGGTGACCCGCTTCATGGTCTCGGTGGCGTCTCGGTTGAGCTGCTGGCCGATCCGGGTGGAGCCGGTGAAGGAGATCTTCTGCACCAGCGGGCTGCGGGTGATGGTGTTGCCGACGGTCGAGCCGCTGCCGTTGACGACGTTGATGACACCGGCGGGCAGTCCGGCCTTCTCGAAGCAGTCCATCAGCACCCGCGTCTGCAGCGCGCTGTTCTGGCTGGGCTTGATGACCACGGTGCAGCCGGCCGCGAGCGCCGAGGCGGTCTTGCCGGCGATGAACCAGGGGCTGCCGTTCCACGGGGTGAGCAGTCCGGCCACGCCCACCGGCACCTTGGTGATGGTGGCGTCGCCGTTGGTCTCCTCGAAGTTCTCCGGCTTGAGCAGGTCCTTGGCCAGCACCATGAAGTCGCGGGCCTGCTGGTTGAACATGCCGGCGAAGGAGACGGGGGCGCCGTACTCGGCCACGGTGACCGCGATCAGGTCGTCCATGCGCTCGTCGATCGCGTCCGCGAGCCGTTGCAGGTACTCCTTGCGCTCCTCCAGGGAGGTCTGCGACCAGGCCGGGAAGGCCTCGTGGGCGGCGGTGATGGCCAGCTCGGCATCGACCTCGTTGCCCAGGACCGCGTGTCCGATGACCTCGCCCGTCGCCGGGTTGTGGACCTCGACGCGCTCCTGGCCGTGCGAGTCGACGAACTGTCCACCGATGAAGTTCTGGTTGGCGATGTACATGAGGGGCTCCTGAACTCTTTCCGGATCTTCCGGGCTCTTGCGGATTTCTTGTGGGTCCCCGAAGGAGGGGATACGCGGCGCCGGGGGCCTTCCGATGGTCGGTGACCGTGGCGCTGAAAAAAACGTAACGCAAGCATGTTGCGTTGTCAACGCAAGTCACTTGCGTTACCGCGAGTGGACCTCTCGTAACGCATGTGCCTTGCGTTACGCTGGCGGACATGAGTACTGCATCTGCCTTCCAGCGCGCGTACTCCGCCGAGCACAAGGCACAGCGGGCCCACGACCTAGCCGTGGCCGCCCGCGCGCTCGCAGCTCAGGACGGAGTGCGCGCGGTCACACTGACCTCCATCGCCCAGCACGCGGGCGTCCACGTCTCGGCCGTACGCCGCTACTACTCCTCGCGTGAGGAAATCCTGCTGCTCCTGGCTCAGGAGAGTTACGAAGACTGGTCCGAGGCGACTGTCGCGCGCCTGGCTCGGTACGAGAGCCTGACCCCGGCCGATATCGCCCGCACGCTGACCGAGGCCCTCGGTGAGCGCCCGTTGTTCTGTGACCTGCTCACCCATGTCACGCTCAGCCTCGAACACGAGTCGAGCTACGAAAGCGTCCGCGACTTCAAGGCTGCGGTCAGCCGGTCCGTCAACGCCGTCACTGACGCGGTCACCGCCGGCACCGACCTGGACCGCACCACCGCCGAGGTACTGGTCATCGCCGCCCTCGCCCTGGCCGCCCCCTTGTGGCAGGCGGGTCACCCCGCCGAGAACGTCCAGCGCCTCTACCGCGAGGAACCCGAACTCGCCCACGTCGCCATCGACTTCGATCA
This sequence comes from Streptomyces sp. NPDC058678, assembly GCF_042714835.1. Classification (NCBI taxonomy): domain Bacteria; kingdom Bacillati; phylum Actinomycetota; class Actinomycetes; order Kitasatosporales; family Streptomycetaceae; genus Streptomyces; species Streptomyces sp. NPDC058678. Next base: position 2,845 of record NZ_JBHXSG010000162.1, read on the forward strand.
CACCCTCACCCGCCTGGTCACCGCCCTTGGTGACGGCCTCATCAGAGAACAGAGCGCGCGGGAGGGGGCCCAGCAGCAGGCGTGAACGAGCGATCGCGCCGAGTCGAGCGTGGGCTCACGGCATCCCCTGGTGGATGTGCTCAGTTCACCGATGCAGCGGTCTGCCCGCGAGCGCGGAGCGGCCCGCGCGGGTCGTCGTGGTAGGCGCGAACGAGCCAGTTGTTCACCCTTGCCCGACCCGCGGGCGCCCCGGACCGCAGCGCTGTGCCGGTCGCCGACGACGACGTGGCCGCCAAGGCGGAGGCCGTGCGGTTGCTCGACGCCCTCGGCGACGACGCGGTGGACATCGGCACGCTCTCCGACAGCTGGCGCAGCGAACCGGGGACGCCCGTCTACTGCAAGCCGTACCTCGGCAAGGCTCGACGACCGCTTCCCGCAGTTCGTCCGCCGTCATCGGGCCGAGCAGCAGTCCGGCGCCGCGCAGGGCGTCCGCGAGGCCACGGTGCTCCGAGCAACAGGCGTAGAAGTCGGCCCGTACGGCGACCAGGACCCGCAGCCGGCTGTCCGGGCCCCGGGAGGACAGCAGCAGGTCGATGAAGCGGGCGCGCTCGGCGCGGTCCCGGCACAGGGTGAAGACCTCCTCGAACTGGTCGACCACCACCCAGCTCTCCGGCTCGCCCGCGGCCGGGGGTCAGCAGGGGCTCGTACGTCCGGGCTGGTCTGGCTCCGGGCGTGAGGACCCGCAGCACCGCTGGCTGCTTCAGGCGGGCAGCCTCCTCCCGCAGGCGGGGTATCAGGCCGGCCCGCAGCAGCGAGGACTTGCCGCTGCCGGACGCCCCGAACAGCACCGTGAACCGGTGGTCGCTCACCAGCCGGTTCAGACCGGCCGAGCGCCCGCGCCCCGAAACCCAGTGCGACGTCATACCCAGGTGTGACACCGGAGTCGGCACCTGGGTGTGACGTGCTGCCCCGTACCCGCGCCCTAGCTGTATTGATCACGAGCGTTGTTAACGCTGACCGGGCTTGAACATGGCGAAGGCCTCCGTGTGTGGTGGAGGTGTCGAATCTTCACCGCA
>NZ_JBHXSG010000163.1:0-3432 GCF_042714835.1 Streptomyces sp. NPDC058678
ACCCCCAGCCCTTGGGGGTGCGGGGGCGTGTGTTTTTCCTACACCCCCGCGGGCGCCCCCCGCCCCCCCGCCCCCCCCCCCCCCACGGCGGCACTGCTTCGACAGGACACGGGAGCCACCGCCGGACACACCGAAGGGGCCTGCCCACCGCCGAGCGGTGGGCAGGCCCCTTCGGTGCGATCGCCCGACAGACGTCCGAATTCAGAGGCTCTCGGCCACGACCGGATTACGCAGGACGCCGATGCCCTCGATCTCCACCTCGATCTCGTCTCCGGGACGGATCGGCCCGACGCCGGACGGCGTGCCGGTCATGATCGCGTCTCCGGGCAGCAGTGTCAGATAACGGCTGAGGTAGCTGACGAGGTCGGGAACGGCCAGCAGCAGGTCGGCGGTGCTCGCCGACTGCGCTACGGCGCCGTTCACACGGGTCGTCAGCGACAGTGCCGCGGGGTCGAGTTCGGTCGCGATGACCGGCCCGAGGGGAGCAAACGTGTCCTGCCCCTTGCCGATCAGCAGCGTTCCGAATGCGCTTTCCTTACGCTGCACGATGCGGTCGCTGACATCATTGCCGCACGTATAGCCGAGGATGTATTCATGGGCCTCGGAGGGCTTCACATGGCGGGCTTCCTTCCCGATGACGACGACCAACTCGCCTTCGAAATGGATCAGTTCGCCATCCGCCGGATAGACGATCGCGTCATTCGGCCCGATCGCGGCCGTGCTCGGCTTCATGAAGCACACGGGAACTTCCGGAACCTCGTGGTCGGTCTCGTCGACGTGCGAGGCGTAGTTGTAGGCGAACCCGAAGATCCGGGGTCGCTCCAGCGGCGCGAGAATGACCACGTCACCGACTTCGTCGACATGCCCCGCAGGGGACAGTCCGGTGAAGGGATCGCCCTCGAATCTCACGATCCTTTCGTCACCGGATTTGAGCTCTCCATAGTGACGCACGCCGCTGACGGCATACCTGACGATCCGCACGGACACCTCCGCAAACTAGGCAGCCGCGGGCGGCTGCACGGCCCATTCAGCAATGCTAACGTTAGCACAGAGACGGTGATCAACCCGGCGCCCTCACCTTTCCGACCACGGAGCGCGACGAGAATGCTATCGTTGGCATACGGAAAGTGACGACAACGGGATCAGTCAGCTCGAGGGGGCCCTTACGTGATCACGACCAAGGACATCGCCGAACGCCTCGGAATCTCCGTCTCGACGGTCGGCCGGGCACTTTCCGACGATCCCCGCATCAGCGAGGAGACCAAGTTCAAGGTCCGCCAGGTCGCTTCCGAGATGGGATACGTCGGCAACCGGGCGGCACGCATGATGCGCGGAGCGTCCAGCAACGTGGTCGCGCTGGTCATCCCGGACATCCGCAACAGTTTCTACTCGACGATCGCGCACGAGTTGTCCAAGAACATGGAGGCCGAGGGCTACCAACTGATGCTCTCGGAGACCGACGACGACCGGATGGTGGAGCTGCGCCATCTGCGCGAGTTGTCCGCCAACCGCGTGGCGGGCGTCATCATCGTGCCCACCGCACGCCCGCACGGCGACTCCGTCAAGCTCCTGCGCGGCCTGCCGCACCTTCAGCTGCTGCGCCGTCACCCGTTGCTCGGTACCCAGTGGTTCGGTGTCGACGACCACGAGTCACTGCGCGAGGCCACGGCCCACCTGGTGGCCCAGGGCCACACCCGCATCGCCTACGTGGGCGGCCCCGAGGAACTGCCCACGGGCGCCGAGCGTCTGCGCGGCTTTCGCAGCGCGCTGAGCGAAGGCGGCCTGCCCGAGGACGCCGGACGTACGGAGCTGGGACCGCCGTCATCCATGGACCACGGCCGCCAGGCGGTGCGCCGACTGCTGAAGGGGCCGGACACGCCCAGCGCCCTCGTGCTGGGATCGATCCAGCTCACCATCGGGGTCCTGGAGGAGCTGTCCGAACAGGGTGTGAAGGTGCCCGGGGAACTGTCCGTGGTCGGGTTCGGTGACGAGCCGGGGTTTTCGTGGTGGGGGCCGGGACTCACCACGATCGGTCTGCCGATCCAGGAGATGGCCACCGGCTGCGCGCTGTGGCTCATGCGCCGGCTCAAGACCAAGCCGGGCAACGACGGCCCGTACACGTCGGTCTCTCCCGGGTCGCTGGTGCTGCGCGGCAGCACGGCACCGTTCCTAATCAGTGAGCAGGAGTGAGTCTTGGACCCATACCTGGTCACTGCGGACACCCCGAACGGTTTTGGATGTCCTGGTCGCCCGCGTACTCGCCGCGTCCGGCGGCACGGATCGTGTCCGTGATCCGGGGATGCGGGGGCGGGGTCCCTCACGCCCAGGAGCACCTGGTCCGGCCTGGACGATCCGATGCCCGTGCACATCGCTCTGGTGTGCACGGGGCGGTGTCGTCCGTCGCCGGATCGGGTGTCCCTGGGCGCGCCTTCCGATCGCCACGGCGGCTGCGTCGTGGCGGGTGGTGGTGCGGGTTGTGGTGGTGAGGGGTTTCTGCCAGTGCTGGGCGCCCCAGCGGCTGGTGTAGGCCGGGTCGACGGCGATGACCGCGATCCGGGTCTGGTCGGCCATCGACGCCAGCCGGGTGCGGAGGTTGCCGGTGGGCATGCCGGAGATCAGCTGGCGGAAGCGTTTGCGGCGGCCGTGTTTCTCCCGGGTCTTGTCCGCGGCGAAGTCCAGGTCCTCGACCGCGATCGCCTTGACGCCGCAGGCTCTGGCCCAGTGCAGGAGGCGGGTGAAGGCGTGGCGGACCTGGGCGTCACGGTGTTCGGCGGTGCCGGTGAGGCAGCCAGCCGGTCCTGAAGCACCCGCAGACGACGCGACTTCGCATGCCACTCCCGCGCCGACCGGTAACCCCCCGGCGTCTTCCTCGTCCCCTTCTGCCCCACCGGCAGCGACAACCGGTCCTCAATGGTGCGGACGCCGGCTTCCAGGTTCTGGATGTGTGCCAGCTGGCAGCGGCGGGCCAGCGCCCACTGGTCGTGCGTGGCCTTGGAGATACTTCCCGCCCACCGCGACGACGACAGCGCAGTCAGCTCCCGCTTACGCACCGCCCACGCCTCACCGGAATGCTCCAGGCTCTCCCGGCACCGCACCTTGAGGTCCATCGAGGCCAGCGACCCCAGATGCGCGCCCACCAGACGCAGCACCCTCTCATCACCGGGCGTCAGCTGCTTGAGACGGGTCCGCACGGCCACACCACCAGGACCGGACACGACGAACGACGGCGCCACGCTCCTCAGCCCACCCACCCCGCCACACCCCCGCCCGGCCCCGCCCGAAGAACCCTGTCGCCATGGCAAACGAGCACCCCCAGAAAGGTCACGTATTCGATGAAAGAACGTCAGTTCCCCGCCGGAAAGCGACCGCACGGCCGAGGCCCACGACACGACACAGACCACCCACACTCACTCCCACGCACCAGAACACCTT
>NZ_JBHXSG010000164.1:0-2715 GCF_042714835.1 Streptomyces sp. NPDC058678
CGCTGTCTGGTTCGTACTGGTGCAGGAACCACATCCGCTGCTGGGCGTACGACAGCGGCAACCGCTGCGGACGCTCCGCCCGCGCCACCACCGGCTGGCCCGTCCGTCCGGCCACCGTGATCAGCTTGGCGAGTCCGGCGACCGTGGGGTTGTTGAACATGTCGCGGACCGACAGCTCCATGCCGAGTGCCGAACGGGCCCGAGCCAACAACCGGATGGCGAGCAGGGAGTGCCCGCCCAGTTCGAAGAAGTCGTCGTCCCTGCCGACCTGTTCGACGCCCAGTACGTCCGCGAACAGGTTGCTGAAAGCCTCCTCCCACGGGTTGTGGGCCGCACTGACGGCCGTACCCGGTGTACGGTCGGCCGCCGACTCCTCGGCAGGGGCAGGAAGGGCGCGCCTGTCCAGCTTTCCGTTGGCGGTCAGCGGCAGGGCGTCGAGCAGGACAAACGCTGACGGCACCATGTAATCGGGCAGCCGATCGGCCACGTACGCACGCAGAGTCGCGGCGGCCGGGGCCGGCTCTCGGCCGGTGTCCGGTACGACGTACGCGACGAGTTGCTTGTCCCCCGAGCTGTCCTCACGGACCACGACCGCTGCCTGGTGAAGCTCGGCCATGCCCACGAGCACGGACTCGATCTCGCCCGGCTCCAGACGGAAACCGCGCAGCTTCACCTGCTGGTCGGCGCGGCCCACGTACCGCAGTTGCCCGTCGGCACCCCACCGAACGAGGTCGCCGGTGCGGTACATGCGCGCGCCGGCCGGGCCGAACGGATTCGCCACGAACCGCTCCGCCGTCATGTCCGGACGCCCCAGATAACCCCGTGCCAGGCCGGTGCCGGCGATGTACAGCTCGCCCGGGACACCGGTCGGCACCGGCTGCAGGTTCGCGCCCAGGACATAGGCCTGGGTGTTCCAGAAAGGCCGGCCGATCGGCACGGGGCCCGACGGGGTCGGGGTGCCGGGCTCAAGCCTGAAGTCCGTGCAGTTGACGGTGGCTTCGGTCGGGCCGTAGGCGTTGATGACCGTTACGTCGGGGTGCCGCTCGCGCCACTCGGCCAGGCTCTCGCCGAGAAGCTGCTCGCCGCCGAGGATGAGCGTGCCGGTCGGCGAGGCGGCGTCGGGCAGGGTGCCCAGAAGAGCCATGTGGCTCGGCGTGGCTTTCATGAAGGTCGGCCGGGCCGTGGCGGCGAAGCCGTCACCCGTCTCGTCCTTGAGGTCGGCCAGACGTACACAGCCGCCTGACACCAGTGGTGTGTAGAGCGCGGTCACGGTCAGGTCGAAGCCGATACGGGAGTGCAGCAACGCCGTGCCGGAGGCATCCGGGTACGCATGGCGTGCGCGCTGAAGGTAGGCGCCCACCGAGCGGTGCTCGACGACGACTCCCTTGGGACGTCCCGTAGAGCCCGACGTGTAGATCACGTACGCCGGATCGTGCGGCGCCGGGAGACCGCCGGGTCGCGGCGCACCCGTCGCGTTCGGGGCTCCGAGCGGATCACCGGAGATCCCGGCCAACGCCTTCTCGGTCTCTTCCGCGTCCCACAGCAGCGGCTTGGCCCCGGGTGTCTCCGCCACCAGGCCGGACCACTCCTCTCGGGTCACGATCGCCAGCGGGGTGGCGTCGTGGAGCATGTAGCGGATGCGCTCTGCCGGATGGTCCAGCTCCAGTGGCAGATAGGCACCACCGGCCTTGAGTACTGCGAGGAGACTCACGATCAGTTCGACGGAGCGCGGAAGGGCCACGGCGACGAACCGCTCGGGGCCCACGCCGTGCTCGATCAGCAGCCGCGCAAGGCGGTTGCTGCGCTCGTCCAGTTCCGCGTAGGTGAGGACAGTGCCTTCGAAGATGAGCGCGTCGGCGTCCGGGGTGCGCGCGACCTGGGCCGCGAACAGCTCCACCACGCTCGTCGGCTCGACGTCCCGTGCGGTGGCGTTCCAGTCCTCCAGCAGACGGCCGCGCTCGGCACCGTCCAGTACGTCGACCTGACCCACAGGCCGCTCCGGCTCCGTAATGGCCGAACGGAGCACGCGCAGGAAGCGCTCGGACAGCGACTCGGCGGTGGACGCGTCGTAGAGGTCCGCGCTGTACTCCAGCACGCCGCCCAGACCCGACTCCGTCTCGTACAGGCGGAACAACAGGTCGAACTTCGCGCCCGCGTCAGCAGTCGCCTCTGCGGACACGGAAAGCCCCGGCAGTTCGAGCGTGGTCCCCACTGCGGCACGCGGATCGGCGTTCTGCACCACGAGGCGTATCTGGAAGAGGGGGTGGCGGCTGGTGGAGCGTTCGGGGTTGAGGTGGTGGACGAGGCGTTCGAAGGGGATGTCTTGGTGGGTGTAGGCGGCGAGGTCGGTTTCCCGGACGCGGGTGAGGAGTTCGGTGAAGGTGGGGTTGCCGGTCAGGTCGGTGCGCAGGACGAGGGTGTTGACGAAGAAGCCGACCAGGTCTTCCACGGCGTCGTCGGTGCGTCCGGCGATCGGCGAGCCGATGGGGATGTCGGTGCCCGCGCCCAGCCGGGACAGCAGGACGGCCAGGGCGGCTTGCAGGACCATGAAGGTGCTGGCCTGTTCCTGTCGGGCGAGGGTTTCGATGCGTTCGCGCAGGTCGGCGGGGATGGTGAAGGGGATGGTGCCGCCCTGGTGGGTGGGGACGGCGGGTCGGGGGCGGTCGGTGGGCAGGTCGAGTTCGGTGGGCAGGCCGGCCAGGGCGTCCTGCCAGT
>NZ_JBHXSG010000165.1:0-2646 GCF_042714835.1 Streptomyces sp. NPDC058678
GGTGTCACCACCCGGCCGGCGGGCCGTTCGCCGTTCTCCGGCGCCCTCGGCGGGCGCCCCCCGGTGCTCAGACGGCCGGCGGGGTGTCCGCGTCCTGGGGACGTGCGTGGCGAGGGAGGGTGGCCATCAGCAGGGTCATCAGCGCGAACAGCCCCGTCACCCCGTACATGCCGACCTGGAACGCGCGCGAGAACGTCTCCGCCCGCGCCTGGGGAGCGTGCTCGGCCAGGACTCCGGCCACCCGCTCTCCCCGCGCCCCGGTCACGTCACCGGGCGGCACCAGACAGCTCGCGGGGACCGCCGTCGGGTCGGCCTCGCCCATCCGGTCCTCGGAGCACGTCCGGTGGTCGGCGAGGACCGCGTCCTGAACCTGCCGGTCGTTCACCCCGGCGGCGGCCAGATCCTGACGGACGGCCGCCTGTACGGAGTCCACCCCGCCGTCGGACTCGTGGGGCAGCACGGCGAGGAACAGCACGCCGACCAGGGCGATGCCGACGGCACTGCCCAACTGCCCCGAGGTGTTGAGCACACCCGAGGCGGAGCCGGCGGCCCTGTGCTCCACGTCGTTGAGGGCGAAGTCCAGGACGGGGGCGAGGACGGAGCCCATACCGAGCCCGAGGACGAGCAGCGGCAGGCTCATCTGCCAGGAGCCGATGTCCGTCCCGTACCGCGCGCTGGTGAGCATCAGGGCGAGCGAGCCCGCCATGAGGAGCACACCGCCGCCGAAAAGCACCTTGCGCCCGAACCGGGGCACCAGGAACTGCACGGTGGTTCCGGCGGACACCAGAAGGCCCAGGAACATGGGCAGGCCGGTGAGCCCGGCCCGCATCGCCGACCAGCCGAGCCCGTTCTGCATGTAGAGCGTCCACATCATGAAGAACGTGCCGTAGGCGACGCTGTAGAGCAGGTTGACGCCGAAGCCGCCGACGAAGCTGCGGGCGCGGAACAGGTCCGGGGCGATGAGCGGGGAGCGGCCGGCGGCGACCAGGCGCCGCTGGTGCACGGCGAACACGCCGAGCACCACGAAAGAGGCGACGAGCATGGCGAAGATCCACGCCGGCCATCCCAGCTCCCGTCCCTGGGTGAGCGGGTAGACCAGCAGCAGCACGCTCAGCGTGGCCAGCACGGCGCCGGTGATGTCGAGGCGGGGCGCGTCCGGGTCCCGGGACTCCCGTACGACGTACAGCGCGGCCACGAAGGTGGCGATGCCGACGGGGATGTTGAGCAGGAAGACGGGTCGCCAGCCGAGCCCGAACAGGTCCGCGTCGACCAGCACACCGCCCAGCAGAGGGCCGGAGATGAGCGCGAGACCGCCGATCCCGCTGAACATGCCGAAGACCTTGCCCCGCTCCTCGGCCGGGAAGGACACGTGGATGATCGAGAGGACCTGCGGGATCATCAGCGCGGCGGCGGCGCCCTGTACGGCGCGGGCGGCGATCAGTACGCCGGGGCTGTCCGCGACGCCGCACAGCAGCGACGCGGCGGTGAAGCCCGCCATGCCGGTCAGCAGCAGCCGCCGGCGGCCGAAGATGTCGCCCAGCCGGCCGCCGGTGATCAGGAGGGTGGCGAAGGCCAGCGCGTAGCCGGCGGTGATCCAGGTGACGGCGGAGTAGCTTGCGCCGATGTCCCGCTGGATGCTCGGGACCGCGACGTTGACGATCGTCACGTCCAGCAGGTCCATGAAGGCGGCGAACAGGACCACGGACAGGGCGAGCCAGCGTCGGGGGTCCGGGGGCGACGAGGCCCCCTCCCGCTCCGGCTCCCGTGTCACGGACTCCTCGGTGGACGCGGTCATGCGGTTCCCCATTTCGGGTCGATTCCCTTGGCTAACAAGATACTTTCCTATTGATCTGCTTGACCACTGAAAGAAATCGGGCCTACGGTCACCTCAGTCCGACCGTCATGAGCCCACACCTCACGGATCACTGGGAGATGCCATGTCCGCACCGCTGCGCCAGCACGACCAGCCCACCGGCCGCGTGGACTTCACGATGATGTTCCTCACCCACGACGCCTTCCTCAGGGACCTTCGCCGCCTCGCCGAGGCCGTCGCCGACGGCCGCACCGGCGAGGCGGCCGTCCGCACCGGCTGGGAGACGTTCAAGCACCAGTTGCACGTGCACCACGTCGGCGAGGACGAGGCCATCTGGCCGCCCCTGCGCGAGGCGCTGGCCGGGTCGGCGGAGATCGCCGTACTCGATCTGATGGAGACCGAGCACGCCGCGATCGACCCCCTCCAGGACCGCATCGACGCGGCCTTCGACGAGGGCGGCCCGCAACTGGCGGAGCTCGTCGAGGAGTTCACCGCTCTGCTCGCCACCCACATGGACCACGAGGAGGAGCAGGCCCTCCCGCTGGTGGAGACCCATCTCGGACCCGAGGGCTGGGCCGCCTACAGCCAGTACATGCTGGCCACCGGCGGACTGCCGGAAGCCGGCGGCTACCTCGCCTGGCTCCTCGACGGCGCACCTGCCGACGTGCGGGCCACCGTCCTCGGCCCCCTGCCGCCCCCGGTCCGCCATCTGATCCACAACCAGTTCGAGCCGCAGTACGCCGCGGTGCCCCGCTGGACCGACGCCGCACCGGCCGCCTGACCAGCCCGGACGGCCGACGCGCCGGGGTGCCCCGCGAACTGCGGGGCACCCC
>NZ_JBHXSG010000166.1:0-2541 GCF_042714835.1 Streptomyces sp. NPDC058678
AGCCGGCGTGACACCTCCATGATCGAGTGCCCGTCGGCGCACTCCAGCACGATCCTTGAGCGCTGCGCCAGCGCCTGAGCCGTCGTGCGGCGACGTACCCAGCCCTCCAGCACGGCCCGCTGGGCATCAGTCAACGACAACGGCGGAATCTTCGGACCCGGACGACTCATATCGAACCAACGACGAACCTTCGACTCAGGTCACTAGAACCTTCCCGAGGGATCTCGGTCGAGAGCGGCTAGGAGGCGTGGGACCAGGGGATTTGAGTCGTTCTTACGCCAGGCGACGGCGACTCGTGTGCGAGTGGTGTTGGGCTCGATCCTGCGGAAGGCAACGCCTTTGAGGCGGATGCGGCGGATGCTCTCCGGGGCCAGTGACACACCCAGCCCAGTTTCCACCAGGGCGCAGACGGTCTGCCATTCCACGGCGTGCTGTGCCACCCGGGGTGTGAAGCCTGCCGCGATGCACAGGCCGGTGATCTGGTCGTACAGCGACGGACCGACGGCGCGCGGCAGAAGCACAAAGAGGCAGTCCGCCAACTGCTCGATGCGGACGGCAGGACAGCTACAAACGGCTCGATCAGCACGGTCGCGAATCCGAGTTCCGCGTCGTCGGTCGGCGGTTCGCGCAGCAGGCCGATGTCGATCGTCCTCTCGCGCAGAGCGGCCAGTTGCGGCGTGGTGGTCATTTCCTGGATGTCCAGTTCCACGGCGGGAAACCGTTCCCGGAAGGTTCGCAGCAGGCCGGGCAGGACGGTCAGGGCGAGGGAGGCAGCGAAGCCGATCCGCAGCCGGCCGGTCCTGCCGCTGCCGCTGCCGACATCTCGGGCTGCGGCCAGGCCGTCCGCGAGGCCGTTGAGGGCGTGCCGGGCGGCAGGAAGGAGTTCTCGGCCTGCCGGGGTGAGGGTGATACGTCCTGGTCCGCGGCTGAACAGCGCGTGGTCGACCTTGTCCTCCAGGCGCCGGATCTGCTGGCTCAGTGGCGGCTGGGCGATGCCCAAGCGGGTGGCAGCGCGGCCGAAGTGGAGTTCCTCGGCGAGTACGACGAAGGCGTGCAGCTGCTGAAGAGGAAGTTCAGGGCGTTCCATACGCTCAGGGATATCACCCCATACCCAAAGCTGTATTAGACGTATCTGTGCTGCTCACTTAGCGTTCGGCGCATGACGGAGCGACGTTCCATCCTCAGCGGCTCGACGTTCGAAGAGCGGATCGGCTATGCCCGCGCCGTCGTCGACGGCGACTGGGTTCATGCGTCCGGGACGACCGGGTTCGACTACGCCACCATGACGATCTCCGACGACGCGGTGGAGCAAGCCGAGCAGTGCCTGCGCAACATCGAGGCCGCGCTGGCCGAGGCGAAGTGCACCTTCGCCGACGTGGTGCGGGTGCGCTATCTGCTGCCCGACGGGGGCGACTTCGAGCCCTGCTGGCCAGTACTGCGTCGCACCTTCGGCCAGGCCCGGCCGGCCGCCACGATGCTCATGTGCGGCCTCGCCGATCCCCGCATGAAGATCGAGATCGAGGTGTACGCACGGCGGCCCACCGCGTAACCGTCCGCGCAATCGGCTCTGGTGGAACGGGGCGTTGTGCCTGCGGGCGGGTGGGGCGATCAGCCGAAAAGGCGCCGAATCCTACCGGCTCGCCCATACCCGAGCCCGAGCCGAACAGACCGGCTGACATGGGCGCGCCCGGCCAAGCCAGCCCTCACGTGGCCCGGAGAACGCCAGCTCGGACAGCTTTGACCAAGAGCCGTATCCCCTACGTATCCCGTTCAGGAAAGGACACCGGATCGTTGTGCGCATCCTCCCTCACAGGGGCGCCGTGAGCAGTCACTCCGAAGCACCTGTCACGCCCGTCGAAGCCTATGAACCCCCCTACTACGTGGCCGTCTTCACCACGGTGCGAACTCAGGACCAGAACGACTACAGCGAGACCAACGCACGCCTGGAAGACCTGGTGAAGGACCTCCCCGGGTACCTGGGGATGGACCACGCACAGACTCCCGGCGGGCTGGGCATCACCGTCAGCTACTTCCGCGACGCCGACGCCCTCACGCGGTGGCGGACCAACGCCGAGCACCGCGCGGCGCAAGAGCGCGGGCGAGCCGAGTGGTACCAGAGCTACACGCTGCATGTCGCGAAAGTGGAGCGGAGCCACGGGTTCACGCGAGCGTAGGTCCCGCAGAGCCAGCAGGCTGACCAACCGAAAGTCGCGCGGGCGCATCAGTATGCGGCCAGCGCCGCAAAAGAGCTGATCTGCAACGGGACAACCCAGGCAAAGTCGCTGACGATCTCCCGGACCACGGGCTCGGACGCTCACGCGTGGACTGACCACGACGGCGTCCCGAGATCGACCGCCCGGCGGCCCAACTCCGCAGCGACGGATAACCGGGATCACCAGTACTGGTCCAGGCCCTCGGTCGGTCCTCGAAGGTGGCGATCGCGAAGTAAGACGTCATCTCATTTGGCTGGCTCGGTAGGCTATCGCTCGTGGGGATCGTTGAGCGGCTGGTGCCGGATGAGTTGTGGGAGTTGTTCCAGCG
>NZ_JBHXSG010000167.1:0-2488 GCF_042714835.1 Streptomyces sp. NPDC058678
TGGCGGACGCGCAGGAGACTTTCGTCCGTGACTACGGCCTGTCTCTGATCGGTGGTTGTTGCGGTACGACGCCGGAGCATTTGCGGCAGGTGGTGGAGCGGGTGCGTGGTCTGGTTCCGGCGGTGCGGGATCCGCGTCCGGAGCCGGGTGCGGCGTCGTTGTATCAGTCGGTGGCGTTTCGTCAGGACACCGCGTACATGGCGATCGGTGAGCGGACGAACGCGAACGGGTCGAAGAAGTTCCGTGAGGCGATGCTGGAGGGCCGCTGGGACGACTGTGTGGAGATGGCCCGGGAGCAGATCCGTGAGGGCGCCCACATGCTCGATCTGTGTGTCGACTACGTCGGCCGGGACGGGGTGGCGGACATGGCGGAGCTGGCGGGCCGGTTCGCGACCGCTTCCACGTTGCCGGTCGTGTTGGACTCCACCGAGGTGGAGGTGTTGCGGGCCGGGCTGGAGAAGCTGGGCGGCCGGGCGGTGATCAACTCGGTGAACTACGAGGACGGGGACGGGCCGGCGTCCCGGTTCGCGAGGGTGACCGAGCTGGCGCGGGAGCACGGGGCGGCTCTGATCGCGCTGACCATCGACGAGGAGGGCCAGGCCCGCACCGTCGAGACGAAGGTCGCGATCGCCGAGCGGCTGATCGATGACCTGACCGGGAACTGGGGCGTCCACGAGGCGGACATCCTCATCGACTGCCTGACCTTCACGATCTGCACCGGCCAGGAGGAATCCCGTGGTGACGGTGTCGCCACCATCGAGGCGATCCGTGAGCTCAAGCGCCGTCATCCCCAGGTGCAGACCACGCTGGGTCTGTCGAACATTTCCTTCGGTCTGAACCCGGCGGCCCGGGTGCTGCTGAACTCGGTCTTTCTGGACGAGTGTGTCAAGGCGGGTCTGGACTCGGCGATCGTGCACGCCTCGAAGATTTTGCCGATCGCCCGTTTCACCGAGGAAGAGGTGGCCACGGCCCTCGATCTGATCTACGACCGGCGCGGTGAGGGTTATGACCCGCTGCAGAAGCTGATGGCCCTGTTCGAGGGGGCCACCACCACCTCGCGCAAGGCGGGGCGGGCCGAGGAGCTGGCGGCGCTGCCGCTGGGCGAGCGGCTCAAGCGGCGCATCATCGACGGTGAGAAGAACGGCCTGGAGGCCGATCTGGACGAGGCGCTGGCGGAGCGTCCGGCGCTGGACATCGTCAACGAGACGCTGCTGGACGGGATGAAGGTGGTCGGTGAGCTGTTCGGCTCGGGCCAGATGCAGCTGCCGTTCGTGCTGCAGTCCGCGGAGGTGATGAAGAGGGCGGTCGCCTACCTGGAGCCCCACATGGAGAAGGTGGAGGGCGAGGAGGGCAAGGGCACCATCGTGCTGGCCACGGTCCGCGGTGATGTCCACGACATCGGCAAGAACCTCGTCGACATCATCTTGTCCAACAACGGCTACAACGTGGTCAACCTGGGGATCAAGCAGCCCGTCTCGGCGATCCTGGAGGCCGCCGAGGAGCACCGCGCGGACGTGATCGGGATGTCCGGCCTGCTGGTCAAATCCACGGTGATCATGAAGGAGAACCTGGAAGAGCTCAACCAGCGCGGCCTGGCCGCCGACTTCCCCGTCATCCTGGGCGGCGCCGCCCTCACCCGCGCCTACGTCGAGCAGGACCTGCACGACATCTACCAGGGCGAGGTCCGCTACGCCCGCGACGCCTTCGAGGGCCTGCGCCTGATGGACGCCCTGATCGGCGTCAAACGCGGCACCCCCGGCGCCCGGCTGCCCGAACTCAAACAACGCCGGGTCAAGGCGAGTGCGCACACGGTGGTGGAGGAACGGCCCCAGGAGGGCGCGGCCCGCTCGGACGTGGCCACCGACAACCCCGTCCCCACCCCGCCGTTCTTCGGCACCCGCGTCATCAAGGGCATCCAGCTCAAGGAATACGCCGCCTGGCTGGACGAGGGCGCCCTCTTCAAGGGCCAGTGGGGCCTCAAGCAGACCCGCACCGGCGAGGGACCCACCTACGAGGAGCTCGTCGAGACGGAGGGCAGGCCCCGCCTGCGCGGCCTGCTCGACACCCTGCAAAGGGACAACCTGCTGGAAGCCGCCGTCGTCTACGGCTACTTCCGCTGCGTGTCCAAGGACGACGACCTGATCCTCCTGGACGACCAGGGCAACGAAACCACCCGCTTCACCTTCCCCCGCCAACGCCGCGGCCGCCGCCTGTGCCTGGCCGACTTCTTCCGCCCCGAGGAATCCGGCCAGACCGATGTGGTCGGCCTGCAGGTCGTCACCGTCGGCTCCCGCATCGGCGAACAGAGCGCCAAACTCTTCGAGGCCAACGCCTACCGCGACTACCTCGAACTGCACGGCCTGTCCGTCCAGCTCGCCGAGGCCCTCGCCGAGTACTGGCACGCCCGGGTCCGCTCCGAACTCGGCTTCGCCGGCCAGGACCCCGACGCCATGGAAGACATGTTCGCCCTCAAATACCGCGGCGCCCG
>NZ_JBHXSG010000168.1:0-2125 GCF_042714835.1 Streptomyces sp. NPDC058678
CGGCGTACGCGCGGAGGCGGCCTGGGTGAGCGCCTCGGCCAGACCGGCCACCGACGGTGTCTCGAACAGCGTGCGTACCGACAGTTCCGCGCCCAAAGCGGTGCGGATGCGGGAGACCAGGCGGGTGGCCAGCAGGGAGTGCCCGCCGAGGTCGAAGAAGCTGTCGTCGATGCCGACCCGGTCGAGGCCGAGGACGTCGGCGAACAGGTGGCACAGGATCTCCTCCTGCGGCGTTCGGGGGGCGCGGACAGAGGTCTCCGTGTCGGGGTCGGGGTCGGGCAGGGCTTTGCGGTCGAGTTTGCCGTTGGCGGTCAGCGGCAGGGCGTCGAGGGTGACGAAGGCTGCGGGGATCATGTAAGCAGGCAAGGCCTGGGCCAGATGCCGGCGCAGGTCCTCCCCGGACACCCGGGTTCCGGTCGTGTAGGCGATGAGGCGGTCGTCGCGGACGATCACCGCAGCCTGCGCGACTGCCGGCTGCGTCCGCAGCAGGGTCTCGATCTCACCCAGCTCGATACGGAAACCACGCAGCTTGACCTGGTCGTCGGCGCGTCGCAGGTATTCCAGATCACCGTTGCCGGTCCAGCGGACCACATCCCCGGTGCGGTACATGCGGGTGCCGGGCGGGCCGTAGGGGTCGGCGAGGAAGCGTTCGGCGGTCAGGGCGGGCCGGTTCAGGTAACCCCGGGCGACGCCGGTGCCGGCGATGTAGAGCTCGCCGGGCACTCCCGCGGGGACGGGCTGGAGGTGGGGGTCCAGGACGTAGACCTGGGTGTTGGCCAGCGGACGCCCGATCGATACGGCCTCGCCTGCGTGCAGCACGGTGGCGGTGGACCAGATGGTGGTCTCGGTGGGTCCGTAGACGTTGGTGACCTGGGCGGCTGCGTGGGTGAGCTGCTCGGCGAGGTCGGCGGGCACGGCCTCGCCACCCACCAGGACCCGCACCCCGGCCAGCGCGGCCGCCGCGCCCGGATCGGCGGTCACGGACCGCCACAGACTCGGCGTCGCCTGCATCACCGTGACCCGCTCATCCGCGAGCACCGCCCGCAGCCGCTCAGGCTCGTGCACCAGTCCGGCCTCGGCGATCACCACCGCCGCACCCGCCGTCAGCGGAGCGAACAACTCCAGCCCGGCGATGTCGAAGCCGATCGTGGTCACCGCCAGCAACCGGTCCCCGTCCGCCAGCGGAACCCGCTCCCGCATGTCGGCCAGCAGGTTGGCCAGCGCGCCCCGGGAGACCACAACCCCCTTGGGCCGGCCGGTGGAGCCGGACGTGTAAAGCACATACGCCGTCTGCCGGGCATCCGTGGTGTGCGGCAGGGTGGTGGTGGGCTCGGGTTCGCGGTGTGCCGCGTCGGCCATCCACGCCTCGTCCACCACCAGCACCGGCCGGGTCTCGTCCTGCATGAAGGCGAGGCGCTCGGCGGGGAAGTCGCCATCCAGCGGCAGATACGCACCCCCGGCCTTCAACACCGCCAGCAACGCCACCACCAGATCCGCCGAGCGGGGCAGCATCACCGCCGCATACCGTTCCGGACCCACCCCCGCCTCGGCCAGCAGCCGCGCAAGGCGCTCACTGCGCGCATCCAGCTCGGCGTACGACACGGGCAGCCCGTCGAACACCACCGCCGCAGCCTCCGGTACCCTGCCCGCCTGCGCCCGGAACCCGGCCACCACATCCGCAGCCACAACCGCGGTCCGGGTGTCGTTCCACTCCTCCAGTACCCGCCGCCGCTCACACTCCTCCAGCACCCGCACCCGGCCCACCCGGGTCTCCGGCGCCGCCACCACCGTCTCCAGCACCCGCACGAACCGCTGGCTCAGCAACTCGGCGCTCTCCTGGTCGAAGAGGTCCGCGCTGAACTCCAACACGGCACGTATGCCCGCTTGTCCGCCGTCCGGAGACTGGAGCTCCTGAAGAGCGAGGAGCAGATCGAACTTCGACACAGCGGCATCGGCGTTCACAGGACTCACGCTGAGTCCGGGGAACCGGCCGGCGCCCGCTATGGCTGCCGGATCGACGTTGTGCAGGGTGAGCATGGTCTGGAAGAGGGGGTGGCGTGAGGGTGAGCGTTCGGGGTTGAGGGCTTCGACGAGGCGTTCGAAGGGGATGTCTTGGTGGGTGTAG
>NZ_JBHXSG010000169.1:0-2018 GCF_042714835.1 Streptomyces sp. NPDC058678
GGGCCCGTGGTCCCTGCCCGCCCGACGCATGGTTATGGCTTCCGGATCAGAGGTGCGTCGGTGCGGGCGGCGATGTCCTCGGCGGTGACACCCGGCGCGCATTCCACGAGAGCGAGGCCCTCGGATGTGACGTCGAGGACGCCGAGGTCGGTGATGATGCGGTGGACGCACCGTTCGCCGGTGAGCGGGAGGGTGCACTCCTTGAGGATCTTCGGGCTGCCGTCCTTGGCGGTGTGTTCCATCAGGACGATGACGCGGCGGGCGCCGTGGACGAGGTCCATCGCGCCGCCCATACCCTTGACCA
The DNA here is from genome assembly GCF_042714835.1 of Streptomyces sp. NPDC058678. NCBI lineage: Bacteria > Bacillati > Actinomycetota > Actinomycetes > Kitasatosporales > Streptomycetaceae > Streptomyces > Streptomyces sp. NPDC058678. Next base: position 305 of record NZ_JBHXSG010000169.1, read on the forward strand.
TCTTGCCGGGGATCATCCAGTTGGCCAGGTCTCCGACGGCGGAGACCTGCATCGCGCCGAGCACGGCGGTGTCTATGTGGCCGCCCCGGATCATGCCGAAGGACAGGGCCGAGTCGAAGAAGGAGGCCCCCGGCAGCACCGTGACGGTCTCCTTGCCGGCATTGATCAGGTCAGGGTCGACCTCGGCCTCGGTCGGGTACGGGCCCGTGCCCAGGATGCCGTTCTCGGAGTGCAAGACCACATGGACGTCCGGGGGAAGGTGGCCGGGGATGAGGGTGGGCAGGCCGATGCCGAGGTTGACGTAGGAGCCGTCGGTGAGTTCGGCGGCGGCGCGGGCGGCCATCTGGTCCCGGGTCCAGCCCAGCTGCGTTCCGAGGGTGGTGCTCATGCGCGTACGGTCCCTCGTGTCGAAGACGCGGAAATGGAAAGGTGCTCGATCTGCTTGTCGGCGGCCTCGGCCGGCGTGAGGACCACGATCCGCTGAACGAAGATGCCCGGCAGGTGGATCTCCTCCGGGCTCAGCGCGCCCGGCTCGACGAGTTCCTCCACCTCGGCGACGGCGATGTTGCCCGCCATCGCGGCCAGCGGGTTGAAGTTGGCTGCGGACTTACGGAAGACCAGGTTCCCGTGGCGGTCGCCGCGCCAGGCCCGTACGAGGGCGAAGTCGGTGGTGATGCCGTGCTCCAGGACGTACGTGCGGCCCGCGAAGTCGCGGGTCTCCTTGGGCGGGGAGGCCACCGCGACCGTGCCGTCGGGCCGGTAGCGCCAGGGCAGCCCTCCCCTGGCCACCTGGGTGCCCACCCCCGCCGGGGTGTAGAAGGCGGGTATGCCCGCTCCCCCGGCGCGCAGCCGTTCGGCCAGCGTGCCCTGCGGCACCAGCTCCACCTCCAGCTCGCCCGACAGGTACTGACGGGCGAGCTCCTTGTTCTCGCCCACGTAACTGCCCGTGACACGGGCGAACCACCCCGTCGGCCAGCAGGACTCCCAGTCCGCGCCCGTCCACACCGCAGTTGTTCGACACGACCTCCAGGCCGGTGGTGCCCTGGGCGTGGAGTGCCTGGATGAGCACGTCGGGGATGCCGCTGAGGCCGAAGCCGCCGACGGCCAGCGACGCGCCGTCGGGGATGTCGGCGACCGCCTCGGCGGCGTTCGCGCGGACCTTGTCCATGGGAGGGAGGGCCTTTCTGTCGTGTCCGTCGTGCGTGGTCGCCGGCTCAGGCGTCCGCGCGCAGGGCGTCCGAGATCGACTTGGCGCCGCCGTGCGCGGTGAGGCCGCCGTCGACCGGGATCTCGGCCCCCGTGATGAAGGACGCCTCGTCGGAGAGAAGGAAGGCGACGAGCGGGGTGATCTCGTCGACGGTTCCGGTGCGGCCGAGCGGTGTCTCGCGGACGTTCGCCTCTCGGAACGCGGGCGCCGCGGAGGCGGTCATGTCCGTCTCGATGAAGCCGGGGTGGACGATGTTCACGCGGATGCCAACGGGCCCCAGTTCCATGGCGGCGGTCCGCGACAGACCGCGCAGTGCCCACTTACTGGCCGTGTAGGCGACCGGGTAGTGGCCGGTGAGCGCGGCGGACGAGCCGACGTTCACGATCGAGGAGCCGGGTGGCATCAGCGGGGCAAGGTGCTGGATGCCCAGCAGCGGGCCGGTGACGTTGACTGCGTGGACCCGGGCCATGTCCTCGGGGCGTACGTCGTCGATCCGGGCCCGCCAGG
>NZ_JBHXSG010000170.1:0-1785 GCF_042714835.1 Streptomyces sp. NPDC058678
ACTTACCTCCACAGAGTATAAAAATTGGCTGAAAGCCACGGAATACGTGGTTCCCAGTATCTTATATCTTGTATTACCCTCTTTTGACCTTCGTTATAGCAATCAAAAATAAGGGCATTTTCAGCCCGTTAGATTGCATTCGGATAGGACGGATCTACCTCAACGCGAAGCAGGTTCCACAAGCCTCGTTATGGTGATGGAGTGGGTGGCCTAGGCCGTAGGACGACGGCAAACCATGAGATCAACAGAGCGAGAGCACTGGGGAAAGCCATCGCCCGAATGGGCTGGCGTCCTGTAAATGCGGTAGCTCCGTCGGATCTATGTGCTGCAATCGAGCCTAACGCCTCACTGCGTTCGTTGTTGGGCCATTTGACACGCTTGGCCAAAAAGCCGGCCAACCATGTCAAACGACCTTAATCGGCTCGCTAATGGGCTATCAGGAGCTTCTAGGGTGGAATGGGATCGATGGATCACCATCGTCACTGTCCAACCCGCTTTTGATTTTCGGGGACTGACAGCACACCCCCACATTCCCTGGAGGGAAATGTTCAGGGGTGTAATGGCACCGTTGCCGGTGCTGTTCTGGTGATAAAAGCAAGGGCAACGCAGCTTTTAAAAACAGACAGCCTCTGGAATAAACCGGAACGGTTTATGTAAGACATTGCCGATTTTGATTGTAAGCTTTTGACCTGTTGTAGATCTTGATCTTGATCTTGCTGTTGATCTTCCTCGCGTAGCGAGGCCCATGCACTCGTAGAGTGCTTTAATGGGCTAAAACACTCCTTCGGAATGTGATGTATCAAGGAATAAAATAGAGGCATTTAAAGGCTTTATAAAGCACCAAGTTGCTTTAAAGCACAAGTAGTGCTTTATAAGCACTTGATTATCTGAAAATAAATGTTACAACATGATCATATAACAATGATATCGCACCATGAAAAATTTCGTTTCATTCAATGCCAAGTATTATAAAAATTCAAATGCGTCTGGTGAGATAGGACACGTTCAACGTGCCTTTGCCAAAAATACCAACCAAATAGTCGAATTCGCCAAAGATAATTTTGGTTGTGGCTATAACATCTATGATCGATATAAGGACGTTTTTAATCAAGTAGAAGGTATTAAAAATAAGAAAATACAAAAAACCGCCAATACATTCATGGATGGGGTTTTGTCATTTTCAAGAGATCAGATGATGGAGATCATGAAAGACCCTGACTGGAAAACATCGTTTTCCGATCATATTGAGCAGTTTATGCAAGATGTAAAAGAAAAGACCGGCATGGAGCCGTTAGGCTGGGAAATGCACATGGACGAGGGCCATAAAGACCCAGTAACAGGCGAATATAAGATGAATTATCACGCTCAATGTATCTTCTTCAATTACGATTTTAAGACGAATAAAGCCCCATTGCGTGACCTCATGGGCCGCAAAGGTGAATCGATTTGGTCAAAATTGCAGGACACTGCAGGCCAACGTTTCGAGGATCTTGGGTTTGTCCGTGGTGTTTCTGCTGATATGACCAAGGCCAAACATCAAGAAAAAGACGATTTCATAGCCTCTAAACAGGCTGAGATCGACCGCCTGCAGGCGGAGCTGGTAGACCGTCAAACCCACCTAGATCGTGCCTTACAGTTCAATGAGGAGCTTCTGGAGGAGGTTGCCTCGAGGGTCGATGCTATTGTTGCTGATTTTAATGAAAATGGTGCTGCTTAAGATAGTTTAATCGAACGTGTCGAACTCGAAAAAGAAGTAAGAAAAGACAAAAAAATAATGTATGACAA
>NZ_JBHXSG010000171.1:0-1160 GCF_042714835.1 Streptomyces sp. NPDC058678
GCGAGGGCGGAGTGGGACAGGCCCTGGGCGGCGAGCTTCACGCACCGGGCCTGCTGGGCGGAGAGCCCCGACAGCACCAGGACGTCCGCGGACTCGTCCGCCGGCGGGGCGGTCGGGAGGGAGAAGGACGCCGTGGCGTCCGTCCAGTCCTGGGGCTGCTCGTCCGCCCGCTTGGGGGCGTAGTACGTGGCCGCGGCCCGGTAGGTGATGCACATCAGCCACGGCAGGGCGGCACTGTCCGGGCCCTGCAAGCGGTGCACGGTCACGCACGCCTTGACCCAGGCGAGACCGGCGATGTCGTCGGCGTCAGCGGGGCGCTTGGCACGGGTCGCGGCGTAGGCCAGGACCCGGGAGGAGTAGAGCTGGAACAGCCGGTCAAGCCGCTCCGTAGAAGCGGGAGACAGCGGCGCTGCCTGCGAAGACGCGGGGCGTCCGTCGATACGATCCATCGCAGGATCGGTCCCTTCTGTGTGGCAGACGGGTTCGGTCTCAGGCCCCGGGCACGGTGGTAGGACACCGACCCGGGGCCGTCGTGTTCGTCATCACAGTGACAGGGATTGTGTAACAATGCAAGCGATGGCTACAGCATCGAACTCGACGCGCTGTAATGTGGCGCCAAGTGTTACGTTGTGGCGCAACCCATCGCTTCAGGAGAAGACACATGACCAGCGAGAAGCCGAGCCTGCCCGAGACGATCAAGGCCGTACGCGCGTTCGTCGCGGGCCAGGAGCCGGGTACCGCTCTGCCCTCTGAGACCGAGCTGGCAGACGCCCTCGGCAGCAGCAGGGCGCTCGTGAACAAGGCCGTCGCTCACCTGATGGCCGAGGGCGTACTAATCCGACGAGGAAAGAAGGCACTTGTGCAGCCCATCCCCGTGATCCTTCGACAGGTTCCGACCCGCTACACCGCGGCTTTCCGCGAAGCGCAGGGCGCGCGTGGCGCGTTCGACGCCGAGGTTCGCCAGCACGGGCTTCAGCCCAGGTGGACGACGGAACCGGGTCAGGAGAACGCACCCGAGAAGGTCGCGCGCCTCCTCGGCATCGAGGCCGGCACCCAGGTCGCCATCCGGGCACGGGAGATGTTCGCCAACGACGTTCCCGTGCAGGTCGCCATCACCTACATCCCGACCGACGTCGCCGCTTCTGCGGGAGTGACCGAGA
>NZ_JBHXSG010000171.1:1170-1559 GCF_042714835.1 Streptomyces sp. NPDC058678
CAGGCGTCCGTCACCGAGACCATCCAGGTTCGCGTGCCCACCGAGCGTGAGCAGGAACAGCTCCGCCTTCCGGGTGACGCTCGCGTCTACGAACTGACGCATGCCGCCCAGACCGCCGAGGGTCGATGCGTGGAGGTGACCGTGCACGTCATGCCGGTTCACCTGTGGGACCTGTCCTACACCTGGGACCTGAGCTGACCCCACCAGGCATTCGTCCTGGTCTGCCGTCTGCGTGAGTGGTGTCCCTACCGCTGAGGGGCGTGTCCGCTACCCGGCGTAGGCTGCACGAAACAACTGATCAAGACGCAAAAAAGCCGCAAGCCCCACCCGGGCTCTGAAAGAGGGTTCGAAGCCTCGGACAGAGTCGAAGTCCCGGAGAAGGGCTTAGC
>NZ_JBHXSG010000172.1:0-1508 GCF_042714835.1 Streptomyces sp. NPDC058678
ACCTTCTGGAAGAGGGTGTACGCGGCCGGGGCCAGGCTCATCGCCGTACCGGGATGGCCGTTGCCGACCTTCTGTACGGCATCGGCGGCCAGGACGCGGGCGGTGTCGACGGCCCGCTGGTCCAAATCGGTCCACTCGAGGTCTGTGGTGGTCGGGTTGGTGCTCACCCTGGGTCAGGGCTCCTCTCCACATGTCACGCATGTCGAATGCCGGTGTGCTGAACGCTCCGGGCGCTGTCGAGCCTACCCCTGTAAGAACGCGCGTTTTTTCGAGTCATTCCAGAGTGTCGGGGCTCTTCGGGATCCGCCTCCCGACTGGGCCGTTCCGCGTTCGGCATGTGAATACGGAACCGCTCGTCCGAGTGCTCAATCGAGTACCACGCGGCTCTTCCGGAGGTGCTGCCCAACACGACTGGACCCCCGCGAATGTCCGGGTCTGGGCAACGTCTACAGTGGCGTGGTACGCGCGAGCCTTTACCGGGACTTCACACGGGTGAGGCTTGCTGGGATGTCTCTGTAGGGGTGTGCGTGACGGCCGTCGAATCCCGTCCAGCGGGGGTGCTCGGTGCGAGCCAGAGCCCGAGCCACCGGCCGTTCGGGGCCCGTGTCAAGGCGTTCGTAGCTCTGACCAAGCCTCGGATCATCGAGCTGCTGCTCATCACCACTGTTCCGGTGATGTTCCTGGCGCAGCAGGGCGTCCCCGACCTGACGCTCGTGCTGCTGACCTGCCTCGGGGGTTACCTCTCCGCGGGCGGCGCCAACGCGCTGAACATGTACATCGACCGCGACATCGACGCGCTGATGGACCGCACCTCGCAGCGCCCGCTGGTCACCGGCATGGTCAGCCCACGCGAGTGCCTCGCCTTCGGCATCACCCTCGCCGTCGTCTCCACGCTGCTGTTCGGTCTCGCCGTCAACTGGCTCTCGGCCTGGCTGTCGCTCGGAGCGCTCCTCTTCTATGTCGTCGTCTACACGATGATCCTCAAGCGCCGTACCTCGCAGAACATCGTGTGGGGCGGCATCGCCGGCTGCCTCCCCGTGCTCATCGGCTGGTCGTCCGTCACCAACTCGATGTCGTGGGCGCCGATCGTCCTCTTCCTCGTCATGTTCTTCTGGACGCCGCCGCACTACTGGCCGCTGTCCATGAAGGTCAGGGAGGACTACGCGCGCGTGGGCGTACCGATGCTGCCGGTCGTGGCCTCCAACAAGGTGGTCGCCAGGCAGATCGTGCTCTACAGCTGGGTGATGGTCGCGGTGTCGCTGCTGCTGCAGCCGCTCGGCTACACGGGCTGGTTCTACACGGCGGTCGCACTGCTGGCGGGCGGCTTCTGGCTGTGGGAGGCGCACGGGCTGCAGAACCGGGCCAAGGCCGAGGTGACCGGCGGCAAGCTCAAGGAGATGCGGCTGTTCCACTGGTCGATCACCTATGTGTCGATCCTCTTCGTGGCGGTCGCGGTGGATCCCTTCCTGCGATGAGTCCCCGTGACGGGCGGGGTGCGTGGCCAAGGC
>NZ_JBHXSG010000173.1:0-1381 GCF_042714835.1 Streptomyces sp. NPDC058678
GATGGTGCCGCCCTGGTGGGTGGGGACGGCGGGTCGGGGGCGGTCGGTGGGCAGGTCGAGTTCGGTGGGCAGGCCGGCCAGGGCGTCCTGCCAGTAGGCGAGCTGACGCGCCGACACGGACTCGGGGTCGTCCTCGGAGCCCAGTACCTCGTTCTGCCAGAGGGTGTAGTCGGCGTACTGGACCGGCAGGGGTGCCCAGTTCGGGGCCTGGCCGGTGGTGCGGGCCGCGTAGGCGGTGGTCAGGTCGCGGGCGAGGGGGGCGAAGGATCCCTCGTCGGCGGCGATGTGGTGCACGACCAGCAGCAGGACGTGCTCGGTGGGGCCGAGCCGAAAGAGGGTGGTGTGCAGGGGCAGGTCGCGGGTGAGGTCGAAGGTCTCGCCCGCTGCGGCGGCCAGCGCCTTTGAAAGCCGCTCGCCGGTGACGGCCTGGACCTCCAGGGCCGGGCGGGCCTGGTCGGGGGTGAGGATGATCTGGTGGGCGCCGTCGTCGTCCTGGGTGAACACGGTGCGCAGGCTCTCGTGCCGTGTGACGACGTCGGCCAGTGCGGCCTGGAGGGCGTCCTGGTCGAGGGTGCCGGTCAGGCGCAGTGCGATGGGAATGTTGTAGGTGGCATTGGGGCCCTCGAGCTTGTGCAGGAACCACTGGCCCTGCTGAGCCGCAGACAGCGGGATCCGCTCCGGACGCGGACCGGCGGTGACCGCCGCCCGGGCCCGGCCCGCCCCGCTCAGCACCACGGCGAGTGCTGCCACCGACGGCGTCTCGAACAGCGCCCGCACCGACAGTTCCGCGCCCAGCGTCGTGCGGATGCGGGAGACCAGACGGGTGGCGAGCAGCGAGTGCCCGCCCAGGTCGAAGAAGCTGTCGTCGATACCGACCCGGCCGAGGCCGAGGACGTCCGCGAACAGGTGGCACAGGATCTCTTCCTGCGCAGTGCGCGGAGCCCGGCCAGAGGTGCCCGTCTGAGCGTCGGGGGTGGGCAGGGCCTTGCGGTCGAGTTTGCCGTTCGCGGTCAGCGGCAGGGCATCGAGGGAGACGAACACGGACGGGAGCATGTAGTCGGGCAGAGTCTGGGCCAGATGCCGGCGCAGGTCCTCCCCGGACACCCGGGTGCCGGTCGTGTAGGCGATGAGGCGGTCGTCGCGGACGATCACCGCAGCCTGCGCGACTGCCTCATGGGCCCGCAGCAGGGTCTCGATCTCGCCGAGCTCGATACGGAAGCCGCGGAGTTTGACCTGGTCGTCGGCGCGTCGCAGGTATTCCAGATCACCGTTGCCGGTCCAGCGGGCCACATCCCCGGTGCGGTACATGCGGGTGCCGGGCGGGCCGTAGGGGTCGGCGAGGAAGCGTTCGGCGGTCAGGGCGGGCCGGTTCAGGTAACCC
>NZ_JBHXSG010000174.1:0-1358 GCF_042714835.1 Streptomyces sp. NPDC058678
ACGAGTGGCATCGAGAACTGTCTGCGCGGTGAAGAGGGCAGCCTCCCCGCGTGATCGACGACCTTGCCGACGCGACCTGGGACCGTGAACTCGACGAGCTCTTCTTGCGGATCGGCCACCGTTTCGGCCGCGCCGACCTGCGACGCCGCATGCGTGACTACGTCCGCGCCCTGCTCGGCCCGGTCGGCCGTAAAAACGGCTGGCAACTGGCCGAACACGCAGGCCACCGCACCCCCGACGGCCTGCAACGGCTGCTGAACGGAGCCACCTGGAACGCCGACGACGTCCGCGACGACCTGCAGACATACGTCGCCGACAAGCTCGGCGAGGCCGACGGGGTCCTCATCCTCGATGACACCGGCTTCGTCAAGAAGGGCACCACCTCCGCGGGGGTGCAGCGCCAGTATTCCGGCACCGCCGGCCGCACCGAGAACTGTCAGATCGGCGTCTTCGCCGCCTACGCCACCACCCGCGCACGCGCCCTGGTGGACCGCGAGCTGTATCTGCCCAAGTCCTGGACGGACGACCGCGAACGCTGCCGCGCCGCCAAGATTCCTGATGAGAGGGGCTTCGCCACCAAACCAGAACTGGCCAGGGCCATGGTGCTGCGTGCACTTGCCTCCCCGCTGCCGATCGCCTGGGTGACCGCGGATGCCGCCTACGGCCAGGAGTGGCGCTTTCGCCGGATGCTGGAAGAAGCCGCAGTCGGCTACGTGCTCGCCGTCCCGAAGTCCCAGTCGGTGCCCCGCTTCGGCCGGATCGACCATCTCTTCGGCCAGGCGCCGGATGAGGCATGGGAGCAACGTTCGTGCGGCGACGGCGCCAAGGGCCCGCGCGTCTATGACTGGGCGGCCATCCAGCTCCCGGTGATCGAGGACTTCGACGGTGAGCGGCCCAGCCATCACCGCTGGGCGCTGGCCCGGCGTAGTATCAGCCGACCCGATCAGATCGCCTACTACCTCGCATACGCGCCGGTGGGCACCGGCATCGACCGGCTCGTGCGTGTTGCCGGGCTGCGGTGGGCGATCGAGGAATGCTTCCAGGCCGCGAAGAACGAGTGCGGCCTGGACCAGTACGAAGTCCGCCGCTACGTCGGCTGGATGAGGCACATCACCCTGGCCATGCTCGCGCATGCCTTTCTCGCGGCCACGGCGGCACAGGCGGCGGCAAAGGGGGATGCAGAAACGGTTCCACCCTGGTTCCGCTCACCGTGGCAGAAGTCCGCCGGCTCTTGGCAACTGGCCCCGCACACCGGCCCCGCCCGCCACTTCGCATCCATGCGCTGAGATGGTCGCGATGGCGGCGAAGGCGTCAGGCCATAGCCCGGCACTGTCACTACCAACGCCGATGTCATTCGC
>NZ_JBHXSG010000175.1:0-1299 GCF_042714835.1 Streptomyces sp. NPDC058678
GGTGCGGCGCGGGACGCCCTGGGCAAAGAGCTGCTCCGGGCCGAGGAGGAGGGGCGGACCTCCCCGGATTTCACCGATGGCTACGGCGAGGGCCTCTACCTCGAGCGGTCGCAGGCCCTGGGTGCGAGTGTCTACCGGGTCCGGGGCGTCGAGCGCTCGGACCGGGACGGCAGGAGGGCGGCGGTCCGCGAGAACCTGGAGTTCTACGGCGCACCCCATGCCGCCTCCTGCTCTCGCTGGCGGCCCGGGGGCTGGCCGGCATCCCGCAGACCGTACTCGGCGTCTACGCCGACACCGTCCGCGAGTTCCTGGGCGTCCCCGCGCAGCTCAAGCTGCTGTTCGGCATCTCCTTCGGCATGGCCGACCCGGCGGCACCGGTGAACACGCTCCGCACGGAGCGGGTTCCGCTGCAGCGGAGCGTGGTCCTGCATGACACCCCGGGAGTCCTCGACAGGCCGTAGCTCCTCCGCCCGCAGGAACCATCCAGTGCCATGCCTGGGTTTGGGGCCGACACTCGGCCGGCCCCAAACCCAGGCACCCGCACGGCCTTTGACAACCCCGAAGATGCCTCCGCCCTCGAGAAAGCAAGTGGAGGTGTTCTCCCCTTTTCATCGCTCATCCTGGAGAAGTAACCGTGACAAGCCGACAGATGGTCCTGGGCATGCAGTTCAGCGGTGGATACGGGGCCGCACCCGGGGCCTGGCGGCTGCCGGGCGCGAACCTGAACAGCTACACCGACATGGACCAGTTCGTGCGTTACGCGCAGGCCGCCGAGCGCGGCAAGATCCAGCTGCTGTTCATCGCGGACACCCCGGTCCTGGACGTCGACCTCGACCACCATACCCCGCACCACATGATCGACCCGTTGCTGATCCTGACCGTCCTCGCGCGCGAGACCGAGCGGATCGGCCTGGTCACCACCGCCTCCACCACGTTCACCGAGCCCTACAATCTCGCTCGCCAGTTCAAGGCCCTGGACGTGATCAGCCACGGCCGGGCCGGCTGGAACGCGGTGACCACCTCCGACCCCGCCGCCGCGGCGAACTTCGGCGCGACGATCCCGCAGCGCGCGGAGAAGTACGAGCGTGCCCACGAGGTCATCCAGATCGTGCAGGCACTGTGGGGCAGCTGGGAGAAGGACGCCTGGCTTCTCGACGTCGACGGCAAGCGGTTCGCCGACATGGACAAGATCCAGCCGGTCAACCTGCAGGGCAAGCACGCCGCCTCCCGCGGCCCGCTTCCCATCCCCCCGTCCGAGCAGGGCCAGCCGGTCATCTTCCAGGCGGGCGGCGGCAGTTA
>NZ_JBHXSG010000176.1:0-1070 GCF_042714835.1 Streptomyces sp. NPDC058678
GCCCGGTTACATTCCGAACCCGGAAGCTAAGCCTTACAGCGCCGATGGTACTGCAGGGGGGACCCTGTGGGAGAGTAGGACGCCGCCGAACAATTCTTCAAAGGGTTGGATCCTGAACTTCGGTTCAGGGTCCAACCCTTTTTTGTTTGGCGTTACTTGAAGTTCACGTTGCGCTACCACGATCGCCGACATGGGTACTGCTGCAATGCTCAGGGCCGCCGGCGTCGGAGTCGGTGACGAGGTCGTCGTCCCGGCCTTCGGGAACGTGGAAGTCGCCGAGGCCGTGGTGCTGGCCGGGGCGCTTCCGGTGTTCGCCGACATAGATCCGGTGACGTACTGCCTCGACTCGTCCGCTGTCGAGGCGGCCGTAACTCCGCGGACGGCGGCTGTCGTTGTCGTACACCGCTTCGGTCGGCCGGCTGACATGGTGCGGCTGCTCGGGGTGGGGGAGCGGCATGGGCTGCTCGTGCTCCAGGAGGGGGAGTCCGAGGCGCCGTACGACGAGACCGCTCAGCGGAGGCAGCGGGCTGCCTATCTCGATACGAAGTTGAGGGGCGTGCGTACGCCAGACGGCGGGGACGGGCACACCTATCAGCAGTACGTCGTGCGCGTGCCGGGCAATGGGCGGCCGGACCGGGATGCCTTTGCTCGGGCCGTGCGAGCCAGGGGTGTTGAGTGCCGGGTGCCGGTGAAGACGCCTGTGCATCGGTTGCCCGAGTACCGCCGGTGCGTGTCTCTGCCGGAGACCGAGCGGGCCGCGGATGAGACGCTGGCGCTGCCGGTGGATGCCGTGCTGGCCAAGCGGGACATGCAGCGGATCGTGGGCGCGTGCAATGCCCTCGGAGGGCTGCTGCAGCCCGCCTTCTGACGCCGGTCAAGGTGGTTGGGAGTACGGGTCCGTTCGGGGTATGATCTATTCCGTTGCCGCGGGGGAAACCCCCCGAAAAGGTGACTGGCCCCTATAGCTCAGTCGGTAGAGCGTCTCCATGGTAAGGAGAAGGTCAACGGTTCGATTCCGTTTGGGGGCTCCATAAGAAAAGGCCCCCGCCCTTCCGGGCGGGGGCCTTTTC
>NZ_JBHXSG010000177.1:0-1052 GCF_042714835.1 Streptomyces sp. NPDC058678
TGTATTGATCACGAGCGTTGTTAACGCTGACCGGGCTTGAACATGGCGAAGGCCTCCGTGTGTGGTGGAGGTGTCGAATCTTCACCGCACGGAGGCCTTCGTGTCCCACCGTAATGCCCGGCTGACCGTTCACGGCAGGCGACTGCTCGTCGACCGTGTCCGCTCTGGCCGTCCCGTTGCGCATGTCGCCGCGGAGATGGGCATCTCCCGTCCCACCGCCCACAAGTGGCTCCGGCGCTGGCGGTCCGAGGGCGAAAGCGGGCTCATCGACCGCCCCAGCCGCCCACGCAGGACACCACACCGGACCACTGCCGCGACCGAAGCCCAGGTATGCCGCCTGCGCCAGGACCGCAAACTCGGGCCCGCACGACTCGGGCCGATCCTCGGCCTGCCCGCCTCGACGGTGCACCGTGTCCTCACCCGGCACGGCCTTAACCGCCTGGCTTTCCTCGACCGGCCCACCGGACAGGTCATCCGCCGCTACGAGCGTCAACGGCCCGGCGAACTGATCCATGTGGACGTCAAGAAACTCGGCCGGATCCCCGACGGCGGCGGTCACAAGGTCCTGGGCCGCCAGGCCGGCCGGGCCCGGCGCAGCAACGTCGGCTTCGACTACGTCCACTCCGCCGTCGACGACCATTCCCGCCTCGCCTACAGCGAGATCCACGACGATGAGAAGGCCACCACCTGCGCAGCCTTCCTCCGCCGGGCCGCAGCCTTCTTCCACGCCGCGGGCATCGACCGCATCGAGCGGGTGCTGACCGACAACGCCTGGCCCTACCGCAAGAGCTTCGCCTGGCAGCAGGCACTGGCCGACCTCGGCGCGGCCGGCAAGCTCACCCGCGCCTACCGGCCGCAGACGAACGGCAAGGTCGAACGCTTCAACCGCACCCTGCTCGATGAATGGGCCTACCTGCGGCCCTACGCCAGCAACGTAGAACGCACCACCGCCCTGGCAGACTTCCTGCACACCTACAACCACCACCGCTGCCACACCGCACTCGGAGGCAAGCCACCCATCAGCCGTGTGAACAACGCTGCGGGTCAATACA